>CAYUHN010000027.1:0-24922 GCA_964444495.1 uncultured Roseibacillus sp.
TCGGTTGAAATTCTCTTAAGGGCGATGGCTGAATAAGCTGTCGCCCTTTTTTGATTGGGTTTGATTGTTAGAGCATCTTTTGAGAAACGCTCCAATTTTTTGAATTCGATTGGTTTCGAGAGTGCTCCTCGAGAACCAGTTTGATTTCCAATTTAGTAGGCAAGCTGATTTTGTCTTAGCTTGAATACTTGATAGAATTAGTGAGATTTGAACTTTTAAGTATCAGGTGAAACTTATTCATAAGCATGTTCGCGAAACATCAAATGATCGTTTCGTTCGTGAAGGCTGGCGATGAGATACTTAGCAGGAAGTAAAACGAGCCATTGGCCATCCTGGTCACGTGCGAGGACGCTACCAGAGGGGAGTTGTATTTTTGGAGGATCGCGGTCGTTTCTCCCTTTTTCAGGCTCTTTTTCTTCGAACCACTGTACGACAGTCCATGAGGGTGGCTCTTGCCGGGTTTCGACTTGGTATTCTGAAACGAGGCGTGCTTGGAGGACTTCGAATTGAAGTGGACCAACTGCGCCTAGTAGAGGGACCGCTTGTGCGCTATTATGGACTTGGTAGGATTGCGCGACTCCTTCTTTCATCAACTGCTCCATTCCCGCGCGGTAGCGTTTTATATTGGCGGTGTCGTTGTTGAGGATATAGGTGAAGCACTCGGGGGTGAACCGTGGCATCTCCTTATAGGTCACTTTGGGGTCGCTGGTGAGGGTGTCACCGATGAGGAAATCGTAATTGCCAACTAGAGCGAGAATATCTCCTGCATAGGCGGTATCGAGGGTTTCGCGATCTTGACCAAAAAGCTTTTGAGCACTGGCCAGTCTTACTTTTTTACCAGTACGTTGATCGATGACTTGCATATCACGTTCAAAAATCCCCGAAACAATACGGACGAAGACCGCCCGGTCACGATGGCGGGGATTCATATTGGCTTGAATTTTGAAAACAAAGCCAGAGAAGCTATTTGTATTTGGCTCGATCATTGTCTCGCCATTCGCGCGGCCCACAGGAGAGGGGGCCATGCCCAGAAAGCTCTCCAGCATATTCTGGACTCCGAAGTTGTTCATTGCGCTGCCGAAATAAATGGGCATTTGTTTGCCAGCTAATACTTGCGCAAGATCCAGAGGTTCGGTGAGTTCGTCCAGAAGTTCGACTTCTTGTGTTACGGTCTCGTAGAGGTCATCGCCTAAGGCCTCTCTGACTTTCTCATCTTCGATACCAGCGACATCGAGAGGTGCTTTGTAAGCTCCGTGCGATGTCCGTTCGAAGAGATTCACTTCTTGCTTGTTGCGGTCATAGACGCCTCGAAAGCGTGGTCCGTCTCCAAGTGGCCAGTTGACTGGGGCAGGTGAAAGTTTGAGAACATCTTCGAGTTCGTCGATCAGTTCCAAGGGCGGGCGGGAAGGTCGGTCCATTTTGTTAATGAACACAAAAATGGGGACGCCTCGTCGGCGACACACTTCAAAGAGCTTTAAGGTCTGAGCCTCAATGCCCTTACCTGCGTCGATGACCATAACCGCAGCATCTACTGCTGATAGAACGCGATAGGTGTCTTCCGAAAAATCGTGGTGTCCTGGAGTGTCTAGAAGGTTGACGCAATATCCTTGGTACTCGAATTGTAGGACGGTGGAAGAAACGGAAATGCCTCGTTCCTTCTCCATCGCCATCCAGTCACTGGACGTAGAACGTTGTTCCTTTTTGGAGGTAACGCTTCCAGCCAAGCCAATAGCTCCTCCGTAGAGAAGAAGTTTCTCAGTAAGAGTGGTCTTACCCGCATCGGGATGAGAGATGATGGCAAAGGTCCGGCGGCGGGAAATTTCTTGGGCGGCGGCGCTTGGAACGGTTTGAGTTGGGGAGGCGGTGGTCAAAGGTGAAGAACTGATAGCTTAATGAGGATGTGTTTGGCAACTCACAGCGGTTTCGACGAGACCTTTTCGCAATTGTTTTTGTAAAAAGGTGCATAAGCTGAGGGGCTCTCGATACATAACTCAGGATCTGCGAGATATTTTTCTTTCTGTTTTGGTCTCGCGGTTGAGGTCGGTGGACGATTACGCTGAGGGAGATGATGAAGGGAAAGGAACATTGGTTGATTCTAGGGTCTCTGCTTTTGGCTGTGATTTTGGCACTGATCTTGAGGGCGATGCCGGAGGGGGGATTTGTTGGGGGAGTGGTTGAGGCTTGCACTTTTGTGGGCGATCTCTTCAAGAGCGCTCTCAAGATGCTCATCGTCCCATTGATTTTGACTTCAGTGGTGGCGGGAATCGCGGGTTTGCGGGGAATGGACGGCTTTGCTCGTTTGGGGGGAAAGACGGTGGGTTTCTATGCTCTTTCAAGCCTTTTGGCGATTCTAGTGGGCTTGGTTTTGGTGAATCTCACTCGACCGGGCCTGGAGGATGGAAAGCCGAATATGGTCATTCAACAGGCGTTTCAGGAAGCTGAATCAAAGGCGGATGAAAAGGCGCAGATGAAGATCGAAGGAGCGATGGGGAATTCAGAACGGAAGGCGACGGATTTCCGCGATCTCTTTAAGAAAATGTTCCCCGAAAACGTCTTCAAAGCAGCGACTGACAATGGGCAGCTATTGGGGCTGATCACTTTTGCGCTACTCTTTGGGATTGCTATTACGCGGCTTCCTACTGCTCAGGGAGAGGTGCTGGGCGACACCTTTCAGGCTCTCAATGATGCCATGATCGTGGTGACGAAGTGGGTGATGGCAACTGCTCCAGTGGGTATTTTTGCGCTCATTGTGCCGGTGATTTATAGCACGGGATTGGAACTCTTTGGTAAGATGGGGCTCTATTTCGCCACTGTTTTGAGTGCGTTGGCGATTCACTTTTTTATTACCCTGCCATTACTGCTGTTTCTCTTGGGTCGAGTGAACCCTTTGGCTCATTTGGGTGCGATGAAGACAGCTTTATTGATGGCTTTTTCTACCTCAAGTTCATCTGCCACCTTGCCAGTGACTCTCCGTAATGTGCAGGAAAAGGCGGGGGTCTCCAAGCGAACGGCGAGTTTCACTCTGCCACTGGGGGCGACGGTTAATATGGATGGGACCGCGCTTTATGAATGTGTGGCGGTCATCTTTGTGGCGCAGGTTATGGGGGTGACGCTTGGCTTCGGAGAGCAGTTTGTCATCGTGCTGTCGGCTTTGTTGACCAGCGTGGGGGTCGCAGGGATTCCTTCGGCGAGTTTGGTGGCGATTTTGTTGATTTTAAAAAGCTCGCAAATCGAGGGCGCAGAAGCGGCCGCCTTTGCGCTCTTGGCTGTAGATCGTCCGCTCGATATGTGCCGCACGGCAGTCAATGTTTTTGGCGATTCCTGTGCCGCAGTGGTGGTAGCGCGTTCGGAAGGGGAAGAGCTGCCAGCATTGCAATTGAAGGGGTAGATTTCAAATTTCTCTGTTCTAGAGGAGCAGGTGATGGTTGCGTGCGCGGCGGATTGTAGGTAAAGCGAATCCGTGCGCCTTTTCGATTCCATGACTCGCGAATTGCGAGAACTTAAGCCGATAGATCATGAGACCTTTCGGTTCTATTGCTGTGGACCCACTGTTTATGGGCCCGCTCACATCGGTAATTTTCGGACCTTTGTGATGAATGATGTTCTGCGTCGGGTTTTGGAAATCGGGGGAATGGCGACTTATCATGTTCGCAATATTACGGATGTTGACGATAAGACGATTCGAGGAGCCAACGAAGCTCAACTTCCTCTCTCGGACTTCACGGGACAGTGGCTGCGGCGCTTTCATGAGGATTGTGAGCAATTGAATTGTCTTCCTCCTCATCTGGAGCCGAGTGCGGTGGAGCATTTGCCTCAGCAGATTGAAATGATCTCGACTCTTATCGAGAAAGGGAATGCCTATGCGCCAGGTGATGGCTCGGTCTACTTTCGTATTTCGTCTTTTGAAGAGTATGGCCGTCTTTCTCGGCTCGATACTCGTGAGCTAGATTTGGGTCGCACTCAGGAGCAGCGGGCGGGGAATCAGGCGGATGAGTATGAGAAGGATAGTATATCCGATTTTGTTCTCTGGAAGGGGCGTCGTCCAGAGGATGGTGATATTTTTTGGGAAAGTCCTTGGGGAGATGGCCGTCCTGGTTGGCATCTTGAGTGCTCCGCGATGATCAAGGAGTATCTGGGAGATAGTTTTGATCTTCATGGCGGTGGAGAAGACCTGGCTTTTCCTCATCATGAAAACGAGATCGCACAGAGTCGTTGTGCTTGTGGGGGAGAATTTGCTCAACATTGGTTTCATGGAGCACATTTGTTGGTTGATGGTCGCAAGATGGCTAAGAGCGCAGGGACTGTTTACACCCTCGATGATCTCGCTGAGAAAGGCTTTAACGCGGCAGAAGTTCGTTACGAGTTGCTTAGTGTCTATTACCGCAGGCAGGCTAATTTTACGCTCGATTCGCTTCATGCGAAGCGAGAAGCTTTATTAAAGCTAGCGAAGGCGGAGCAGAAGCTCAAAGATGAGGTTGCTGCTGAGGAGGAGGCTCCAAGCTATGATTCACTTCGTGGGTTAAGCGACTTTGGAATTTTTGATACTGCTTGGAACGCGCTGCAGGATGATCTCAATACGGCAGATGGAATTGGGCAGATGTTTAGCGCTCTTAAGACCGCTTCAACACGGGCGGATTGGGTCGGCTTACACGCGATTTTAGCAGCATTAGGCCTCCAGTTGCCTGAGCTTGGAGGTGAAGAGGAAATTCCTGCTGAAGTGAAGGCCTTAGCTGACCAGCGCTGGGAAGCTCGCCAGGCGAAAGACTGGGCTCGTTCTGACGAGCTACGAGACGCTCTGAAGGAGGCTGGTTGGGTGGCGAAAGATGGTTCGGATGGCTACACCTTGGAGCGGGTGTGAGGAGCGAAGAGAGAACCTCTTTTTTTACTCCTCAGTTTCCGCTTTCGAAGGCGATAAAGGCGAGTGTGGGCCACGTAAGGTTCGTGGGTCGATGTGGTGTTGGTCGTCTTCCACTCGGGTGAAAAGATGGGGCCAAGCAGGCTTGTTTTTTGATTTGAGAGCGAGAGAGGGGAATTGGGCTTGTGGCATGGTTCCTCCGCCGGTAGCTCCGGTGGTTTCTACAATACTCGAGTTCTTTTGCTCTTCGGTGGCTAGGCTGCTTTGAATCGCTTCTGCGTCCTCTTTTAGGTCTTCGGGGGTCTTCTTGAGCATTTCGAGCACCGGGACCAGATCGATACGAGAAGGGTCATCTTTGATGGTGAGATAGTCGATGACCACTTCTTGGAGTGCTGTTAGGATAAGTTTGTCTGGCCGGACTGCTCGATAGAAGGGTTCGGATTTGATTTTCTGAACAAGATCTGAACGACCCGCGATAATTCCGGCTTGAGGTCCTCCGAGCAATTTGTCTCCCGAAAAAAGCACGAGTTCGATGCCGCGTGAGAGTTGTTCTTGGGGGCGGGGCTCGTGCTCGATAGGAGCGAGATGATCGGTGTGCATGAGAGCGCCAGAGCCAAGGTCTTCAACGAGCGGAACCTTGTTTTCTTTTGCAAGCGTATAGAGTTCTTCCAGTTCAGGCTCAGCCGTGAAGCCTCCAAGATAGAAATTTGAACGATGCACTTTTAGGATCAAGGCAGTTCGCTCACTGATTGCTTTCTCGTAATCACGAAGATGAGTTTTGTTGGTGGCTCCCACTTCGATGAGCTTGGCCCCCGAGGTTTCGAGGATGTCAGGAATTCGGAAGCCGCCTCCGATTTCAACCAATTCACCTCGTGAGACAATGACTTCGTTTTTACCTTCCTCAATGAGAGCTCGCAAGGTGAGGACAAGGGCGGCGGCACAGTTGTTGACGACGGTAGCGGCTTCTGATTCTAGGAGAATAGCAAGTGATTCTTCGAGGAACCCGCCACGCTTTCCACGCTTTCCGGTAGTGAGATCAATTTCGAGATTACAGTAGTTTGTCGCCACATCGTAGACTGCTTGAGCAGCGCGTGCGCCGAGGGGAGAGCGTCCGAGGTTGGTGTGAATGAGAATACCGGTTCCGTTCAATACGGGTTGGAGGCGAGAGGATTCGTAGGTGGTGAGAGCTTCTTCGGTTTCTTTAGTAATATCTTCCCGAGAGAGATTTTCTCCTTTTTGTAGTCGTTGACGATAGGATGCCAGCTGGCGCTTGACGAAGCCTACGACAAGGGACTTGGGTAGAGCAGAAGATTTGTGAAGTTGTTGTGAGAGTTTCTCAACGGAAGGCAGAGCGGCGAGATTCATTTCCATTAAAAATGCCTCAATGACGGTAAATTGCTACTTCAGAATAGGGTGAAAAATGAGGTTTGAGTGTGCGATAAGGTATTTTTTAGGGAGTTGTTCGCGTTAAAATGCGTCATTCCGTGGGGAAATCGACTGTGCCTTGAATAAATCTTTGTCGTGAAGGGTTCCAGAAGTAGTCTGTTTAACAGAATCACAATTCAATGAAGAAGGTTTTTCACCCCATTATCGCAGTTCTCGGAGCTTGTTTCCTACTTGTTTCTACGGGTTCAGCACAGTTTCCTCCCGCTGATGAGATTCTCTTTGGCGCCCGTATGGTGACGACTCTACAGGATCATGATTTGCGAGGTTCTTTGCAAAAAGTAGGCAGTAAAACAAAAGTGCCGATCGCGTTGTTTTTGGTGCAGAATCAGGGAATTGAATTTCAATATTTCTTGCAAGATAACTGGAACAAATTTCAGCTGAAACTTGATGACGAGAAAGGTTCAGAGCTTTTTGAAGGGGTAGGCGCTAAAATCCGTAAATTTGATGATGGTAAGATCACTCAGTCGATTTCGGGAACGGACCTAACGTATGAAGATCTTTCCTTTTCTTTTCTCTATTGGAAGGGTGGTGAAGTGCTTGGAGAAGAGAGTCTAGGAGTGGGCCGCAAGACCTGGAAGCTACGACTGGTCAATCCTCGTGCGGTTGGGCTCTATAAAACAGTTGATGTTTGGGTGCATCAGGAATCGGGTGCGATTATGCAGATTTACGGTTATCAAGCGGATGGGAAGTGCGTAAAAGTCTTTCTTGTTACTAAGCTGATGAAAGTCGACCAAGGATATAGTATTAAAACCATGAAAGTGCAGAGTTTTGATCAGGGTGGTCGCGTTTCTGGTATCACTCATCTTGAGTTTGAGAAACCCGAAGCTCGTGTGCGACGTGGTATGCAGTAGAACGAATTCGTGAACGAAGCGGAGACTTTTGATGAGGCCGGCTGGATAGCCGATTGGCAAGCTGCGGTAAAAGATCTGCAAACCTACCGGATGCCTTTTGGCCGTTATCATGGTGTTCTTGTCGTAGATTTACCGGAAGAATATTTAATGTGGTTTCGGGAACGAGGATATCCCAAGGGGCGGCTCGGCGAACTCATGGAAGTCGTTTGCGAGATTAAGGTGAGTGGAGCGGAGCAGGTTCTGAAGCCGTTTCGCGAAAAGAAGGAATTATGAGTATTCGGAGAGAGGTGGTGGATGAGATTCTTGACCACCTTCCACATGACGATCCCAAAGCGATTCGGAGTCGTCGCGATTTACGTTTGATAAACGCTCTGATGGGAAATGAGCGTTGGATTGCTCGTCAAATTAAGAAGCATGCACTTGGACAAACCGTTGCAGAATTAGGTGCGGGAAGAGGGGAGATGTGTGCTCGTTTGGCTGATGGAGGTAACTCGGTTGTGGGTTATGATTTGCAACCTCGCCCAGAAGGGTTGTCACCAGAAGTTTCCTGGCAAGAGGGTGATTTTTTCGATTTCTTTGAGAAAGGCGATTATCCTGAAATCATGGTAGGAAGTTTGATTCTCCATCATTTTGAAGCTGATGCTCTGAGCCGTTTGGGGAAATTTTTTGAAGCATGTGAGGTTCTAGTTTTCGCGGAGCCTCTCCGAACAGCAATCGCTTTGCGGGAAGGGCAACTGATGTTGCCGCTAGTAAATTCTGTCACGCGTCACGATATGATTGTGAGTATTCGAGCTGGTTTTCTTCCTGGAGAGCTTCCTGAGCTGTTGGGTCTTCGTGCAGGATGGGATTGGGAGGAGAAGGTAACCCTGCGAGGGGGGCTTCGAAGTGTGGGGCGTCGTTTGAAGTCCTGATCTTCTTTGTTGGATTATTTGTCAATATCCGCAAGTCTCTTCGAGTTCTCTCATGCCTAAATCAAAAACGAAGCAACCAGACTCTGTTCTTTTTTACTCCGATTCTGGGGATCCAGATATGCTCTACTTTAGTCGTTTTGATGCATTTGATCCTTATTTGGCTTTTTCGGTCGGTAAGAAAAAGTTTGCGGTCGCACCCGATATGGAATTCGGGCGCATGAGCAAGGAATCAGCTTTTGATGAGATCTTGTTGTTTTCGGAGATTCAAAAAGGTGCGGCACGTCGGTTCAAATTGAAGGAGGGAGAGGCGCCTAGTATTTCTCAACTCATTCGACACTTCGCTAAATTGTATAAGATTACTACTTTCCGGGTAAGTTCAAAGTTTCCCGTTGGTGCTGCCTTTAAGCTTCAAGAAGCAGGGATGAAGCTAGAAGTAGCTGGCAACGAGGGGCTTTTTCCTGAGCGAGAGATTAAGACCGTGGAAGAAGTCGAAGCGCTGCGTAAAGGGAATCAGGCGAGCGAGGCTGGTTTTCGGATTGTGGCGAAGACATTAGGTGAATCGAAAATCAAAAATGGGAAATTGATTCATCAAGGTAAGGTTCTCACTGCTGAGCGCCTTCGCGAGCTGATTGCTATCGAGTCGATGATGAAGGGGGCGGTAGCGCTTCATACAATAACGGCTCCTGGTGATCAGTCTGTCGATTGTCACAATGCTGGGCATGGACCGATTGGTGCGAATGAGTTGATTGTGGTCGATATCTTTCCTCGTAGACTGGATGATGGCTACTGGGGAGACATGACTCGAACCTTTCTGAAGGGCAAAGCCAGCGATGCTCAGAAGCGTCTGGTTCGAACGGTGAAACAGGCTCATGCGCTTTCCATTGATATGATTAAACCAGGTGTGTCTGGTGGAAAGGTTCATCGCGCGGTGGAGGAGTTTTTTGTTAAAGAAGGTTACGAAACGAAAAAAGAGAATGGTAAATTGGAGGGGTTCTTCCATGCGTTGGGGCATGGGATAGGGCTTGAGGTTCATGAAAATCCGGTTCTTTGTGCCAAAGCTAAGTGGAGATTAAAAAAAGGAATGGTCGTGACGACCGAGCCTGGTCTCTACTATCGAGGGTTAGGAGGAGTGAGAATTGAAGACATGCTTCACGTGACACCCGATGGCAATGAGCTGATTTCAAAAGCTCCTTACAAGTGGCAGATTGCTTAATTTAGGAACCGAATTTCGCACGTGCGAGTTTAAGAAGGCCTTGCTAATCTTTGGCTACTGAAAAGTTCTCGGTCACTTTCGAAACAAGCTACGTTGGGTCGTGAGGTCCTGCGTTCTGTTTCTCGTTCTTTTTATCTGACCTTGCGACTTTTGCCCAAGTCAATGCGTGAGACACTCAGCGTCGGGTATCTGTTGGCTCGGGCTACAGATACGATTGCTGATTGTTCCGGCGAGGCCTCTTCAAGGCTGAATTTATTAAGTGAGTTTCGTGAGGAATGGTTTGTGGTTAATGATTCCTTAAGTGGGCAATTAATGGAGCGTTTGGAGGCTATTGCGAGAGAAGATGGAGTCTCAGAAGGAGAGTCGATTTTGATGAGTCGTTTTAGTGAAGTCATGGGGTGGTGGGCTCAACTGGAGGAGGAAAAGAAGGAAGCGACGAGGCAGGTGATTGAGAAAATCTCAGAAGGTCAGTATTGGGATGTGAGCTATTTTACTGAAGGAGAGCTGACGGCTGTGCAGACTCGCGCACAAGTTTTACAATATTGTGATTGGGTGGCGGGTAGTGTAGGAGAGTTTTGGACCGAAATCGGGTTCTTGGCCGAACGTTATTTCTCCGCTCGTTCGAAGGATGAATTGTGTGATTTGGGCCGCAACTATGGACGTGGGTTACAGTTAGTAAATATTTTGCGAGATGAAGAAGAAGATCAAGAACGAGGTCGGGTCTATTTAGTAGGTAAGCGAGAAGAGTGGGCGGAAGAGGCGGCGCGGTATCTGCAAGACGGATTGACTTATTCTCGCGCTCTGAAAGGGAAAAAAATTCGTATGGCTAGTGTTCTGCCAGCGTTGCTAGGATTGGAGACGATCTCTAAGATGCGAGATGTGGAGAGTTGGCCAGAGAAGCCAAGCGGAAAGGTGAAAGTGACTCGCAAGGTGGCACGTAACTGCCTGTGGAAGGCGTTTTGGTTTCGTTGAAATAAGATGAAGAAGCAGCTTTGGAAGATTCGAGTCGATACGGGAGGGACCTTCACCGATGGTTGGGCCTTAGCTCCTGAAGGAGGGGTGAAGCAGTGCAAAGTTCTTTCCAATGGAGTGGTAGACCTGAAAATAAGTGAGGTCCAAGGAGAGCGGGTTGTCGAATTTGATGGCAGCGAAAACTATTCGGATCGTTTCTTCGAAGGCTGGCGATTGGCAGGGGGAGGAGTTGTGGTAAAACAAGAAGGGAAGAGGCTATTCTTTTCAGCCGAGAGTCAGGTCTTCTCGAGAGAAGTTAACGGGGTTGAACTATCGACAGGAGAAGAGGCTCCTGTTGTGGCGGCTCGTTTACTAACTGGGACGCTTTTAGATGAGGCCTTTCCTGAGATGAATTTCCGAGTGGCGACGACTCGTGGCACGAATGCTCTTTTAGAGGAGAAGGGGGTGGCGCCGGTGTTGTTTGTGACTGCTGGTTTTGCAGATTTGGTGGTGATTCGTGATCAGCGACGTCCGGATCTTTTTGCGCAGTGTATCGAGCGAGCTAAGCCAATTACCGATAAGGTTGTAGAGGTTCAAGCTCGCTTGGATAGTGCGGGAAAAGAATGGCGAACGGGAGGAGAGGATCTCGTGAGGCAACGGGCGCGTGACTATGTGACCGCGGGAGAGAAGGTGGCAGTAGTGGCCCTTTTGCACTCCGATCGTTTTCCAGCGCAGGAGGAGTTGTTGAGAACTATTCTTTTGAGTGAAGGATTTGAAGAGGTCACGATCTCAAGTGAGCTTGGAAGTCAGATTGGGTTTCTGTCTCGTCTAGAGACGGCCTTAGCGAATGGCTATTTGAGCCCAATTATGAATCGCTTTAAGAAGAGAGCGGCTGAAGTTGGGCCAGTCGATTTTTTAACGAGTGCAGGTGGTCTCTTAGCTGCAAACGAATACGAGCCAGTTGATAGTCTCTTGAGTGGTCCTGCAGGAGGTTTACTTGCGGCGCGGGCATTGTCGCATGGCCTCGTTACTTCGCCAGATAGTGTGCTGACTTTTGATATGGGAGGGACCAGTACTGATGTGGCTCGTCTTTCGGGAGGAATCCCGCTCCGGTATGAGCAGTGTATTGGTTCGGTTCGGGTGCGGAGACCAGGAGTGAAGATGGAGACGGTTGCTGCCGGAGGAGGCTCCATATGTCGCTGGTATCAAGGAGGATTACAGGTTGGTCCGGAGAGCGCGGGAGCAGATCCTGGACCTGCTTGCTATGGTCGAGGAGGTCCTTTGACGGTTACGGACGTGAATCTACTTCTTGGTTACTTGGAGCAAAAGCAGGTAGAAATTCCTCTCGATGTCAGTGCGGCTCGAGAACGATTGGATGAACTGAAAGCGCTAATGACCGCTGAGGGTGCGCCGGTTTCGAATGAACGAGAATTACTGTTAGGTTTGCGAGCGATTGCAATCGAACGCATGGCGGAAGCGGTGCGCACTGTTTCGGTTCGTGAGGGTTACAGTGTAGAGAACGATTTGCTAATCGCTTTCGGAGGAGCTGGACCTCAGCATGCTTGTGAATTGGCAGAACGGTTGGGGATTGGAAGGATTTTGGTTCCGGGGAATGCTGGATTGTTGAGTGCTTGGGGACTTCACCATGCTCGTCGCAAGGTTCATGTGGAGAGACAGCTTTTAGCGTCTAGCGAGACTTTGGAAGAGGGTTGGAGCTCTCAACTGATAGAAATGCTAGCGGAGGGGAAAGGCTCTTTGCCAGAAAGTGAAGCGATCGAGTGGATGGCTGAGGTGAGACTCGTTGGGCAAGCGGCTTCGGTGGAATGTTTTTGGGCTCCGGAGGAGATAATTTCTTTGTCTGAACTCTTACGATTGTTTCGAGAGCGCTATCATCAGCTTTTTGGTTATTCTTGTCCTCAGGAGCGCGCAGTGGAAATAGTAATGATTCGCCTTGTGATGTCGGAAAGGCTGGAAGAGGGGGCGCTAGATGACTTTGTTGAGGAAGACGACTTGGTGCCTCAGGATGAAGAACGCTTACTACGATCTCGTTTCTGCACGGTTTTGTTAGGTTCGGGTTGGAAGGGTGCTCGCAATGCTCAGGGAAGTTTGTTGTTGATGAAGACCGACGAGTCCTCGTCTGTTTTAGTCAAGAAGCAACCAGAGTCGGTGCGTGATGAGCTTCTGCGTGCTCGTCTTGAGAGTATTGTCAGTAATATGGGGGAGTTATTGAGAAGAACAGCTCTTTCTACAAACATTAAGGAGCGGTTCGATTTTTCCTGTGCTCTTCTGGATGCCAAAGGTCGATTGATTCTCAATGCTCCTCATGTACCGGTTCATTTAGGGGCGTTGGGGGTTTGCGTTCGCTGTGTTTCGGAGGGAAGAGTTTGGCGGCGTGGTGATTGCGTGGTGACGAATCATCCTGGTTTTGGAGGTTCTCATTTGCCGGATGTTACGGTCGTTAGTCCAGTTTTTGAACAAGGTGGAAGTGAGGTGATTGCTTTCGTTGCGAATCGAGCTCATCACGCTGAGATTGGAGGAAAAGCTCCCGGTTCGATGCCAGGTGATGGACGGGTTCTTTCTGATGAAGGAGTGATTCTCTCTCCTTTCTTGCTCGTTGAGGAGAAGAAGAATCATCTGGATGAGTTTGAACGACGGCTGAGCGCAGCTCGTTACCCGAGTCGTAGCCCGCAAGAGAATTTAGCTGATCTTCAGGCGCAAGTCGCAGCCAATCAAGCTGGAATATCGGCGTTAGAAGCGTTACAAGATGAAGCCGGAGGCGAGGAGGTACAGCAAGTTTTAAGTGCTCTTTATCAGCGTGGGAAAGAATCTTTTCGAAAGGGCTGGAGTTCATTGCGAGGCAAAAGGGAATTGGGACAGATCTTAGGCGAAGCGAGTGATCAACTAGATGATGGGGCTTCCATTACTGTAGCGATGAAGGTTTCACCTTCCGGTGGTCTTAAGGTGGATTTTACCGAAAGTTCAGCTTGCCATGAGGGAAATTTAAATGCTCCGGAAGGAGTGACAAGGAGTGCTGTTCTTTATGCCCTACGCGTTTGGTTAGCTGAGGATATTCCTCTGAACGAAGGTCTGTTAGATTCGGTAGAAATTCAGGCCGAAGAAACATTTCTGTCTCCCAATTTTGAAGGTAATGAAGAGCAATGTCCTGCTGTGGTGGGTGGCAATGTCGAGACCAGTCAGCGCGTTGTTGAGCTGGTGCTGCGAGCATTGGGAGTAATGGCCGAGAGTCAGGGGACGATGAATAATTTTCTCTTTGGAAACGATCGTTTTGGTTACTACGAAACGATTGGAGGAGGTTCGGGAGGGAGTCAGTATGGGGCTGGTGCGAGTGGGGTGCATGTCCATATGACAAATACCGCAATCACAGATCCCGAGGTTCTAGAGCATCGCTTTCCGGTGAAGCTGCATTGTTTCTCGCTTCGAAGAGAAAGTGGAGGGGCGGGAGCTTCTCCAGGTGGCGATGGCTTAGTCCGCGAATTCGAATTTTGCGAGGCTATGACGGTGAGTTTCCTGACTCAGCATCGAGTGGCTGGACCAAGAGGATTTGCAGGAGGAGAGTCCGGAAAGCCTGGTTGGCAAGGTCGTTTGCTTGAGGGGCAGGATGAAGGGAGCGAACCAGTCTGGGAAGAGTTGCCGGGGATAGGAAGTTTTGAAGTGAGCCCCGGAACTCGAATCCGAATTGAAACGCCTGGAGGAGGAGGGTTTGGGGCGTTTCTTCAGAGATAGACAAGATCGAGCAAAGGCGCTGGCAATTCGTTAGATGGCCAGTAGTTTAAACGCAGTAGAAGTTCTTCTATTGGAGTGAGCAAGAGAGCCAGAAATTTTCAAGAGAAGTTGAGCCTGCTGTTTTCCAAGCGAGGACGCCGTTGAGTTCGGAGGCGTTAGACGGGGCATACTCTGAGAGAGTCATGGTGAGGGTGAGGGTTCCGTTCTCGTCTATTTCCAGGGCTTGAGGTTGGTCAGAAGAGATAAGGCCGTTGTAAGAAAAGAAATAAAGCTCCTCGGGAGCTTCTACGAAAGGAGAGGATTTGATGATAAGGGAAATCGTCTTTTCTTGTGTGTGGCGTTCTGCTTGATAAGTCCACTCTGGTGTTTCTTTTGGAATGTCGTTTTGTGCCTTGGCGAAGATGGTTTTGTTGTTGAGATCGATTTTTGATTCTTTAGCAACAGGGAGAGTCAGTGAGAGTTTTTCCTGACCGGGATAGCAACCATCAGCACAGGCCATCCATGTTACCTTGGCGGTGAATTTTGCAGAGGAGTCTGGAAAATCAGCTGGACTGGTGATAGGAATGAGAAGCGTTACATTTCGCTTGAATCCGTGTGCGGGATGAATTGACATTTTGATTCGCTCGGGAACAGGCCATTGGATTTCTCCTGCGGTAAAGCCATCAGGAAGGGTCCAGTCAATCGATACGGGTAGACCGACGATACCGGGGTTTTTCCAATAGGTGTGAAAGTCATCGTCCAGATCGAGCTTGAGACCAAGAGTAAAGGATTCGTCGGGAGCGATGGTTGAAAGCTCGGAGACAAGCTCGAGTGTTACACCCGTGGCTTGATGCTTATTGGATTCTGCATGTGCCAAGAGCATGCAGAGGAGGAAAATGAAGAAGGAGTATGCTTTGGTCATGATTTATATTGATTTTACAAAGGACGTGTCCGTTCGTTCTCGCGAGCTTTTTGTAAGGCTATACTCATTCTAGCAACGATTTCGGGATTCTTTTTAGCGACATCGATTTTCTCGCCTGGATCGTTTTCGAGATCAAAAAGTTGATTCACTGGTTCGCTTTTGTGATCGAGGCCACGCTTCCAAGCAATGAGCTTCCAGCGCCCGGAGCAGACCGCGATGGCGTTGTCCTTTCCGTCTCCTTGAATGAAGAGGTGTTCACGTGCTCCGGTCTCTGATTGACCGAGAAGAACCGGTAAAATACTAAAGGAATCCTCTCCGGCGTTTGTGGGGAGTTCTGTTTTAGTGAGATCGGCTGCAGTTGCTAAGATGTCGGTAAGTGAGAAAGGAACCTTTGAGATTGTGCCAGGGGTAATGCGATCGGGCCATGCGGCAATAAAGGGGATACGATGGCCTCCTTCGAAGGGGTAACCTTTGCCGTCTTTAAAAACTCCATTGGTGATATGACCCATCTTACGAGCATCGATTTTTGCAGTTTTGTATTTGTTTAGGATATCCCCAGAGGTGCTTGCGAGGTTGAGTTTTGTGCCATCGGTTCCTCGGAAGTCTTTGGGGCTTCCTCCGTTGTCACTGGTAAAGATGATGAGGGTGTTTTTTCGGAGGTTATGCTTTTCTAAGGTAGCGATTAAAGTGCCTACATGGTGATCGAGTTCCTGGATGTAATCTCCCAAGAGGCCTATCTGACTAGTTCCTCGAAATTTCTCGGCCGGAGTAACATGGGTATGAGGGCAACAGGGGGCGAAGTAGAGAAAGAAGGGGCTGTCGTGATTTTTCTCAATAAACTCTACGGCTTTTTTGGTAAGAGTGGTATCGACTTGATCTTCTACGCGAGGTTTAGCGAGCCCCTCTGGCATTTGCTGTCCTTTGACGAGGCGATAGTCTTCGCCTTCTTTTCTTCCGTAAATATCGCCATTTTCGATAAAGCAACGGTATTTGTCGTTATGGTTGGTTGGGACTCCAAAGTGGTAGTCGAAACCGACATCAAGCGGGCCGGAAATGGGTGGTTTGTTCCAATCTTTTCCATAGCCGAGATGCCACTTCCCAATGGCTGCAGTTTCGTAACCTTGTGAGTCAAAAAGCATTCCAAGATTGAAGTCGTCGGGTGAAACCCGATAGCCGTTTCCTTTTTTGCCAAGACGCCATGGAGCTTTTCCGGTGAGGAGACCATAACGTGAAGGGGAGCAGAGGGATGCCGCAGAATGAGCATCTGTAAATAGAATACCTTCATCAGCAAGTCGATCAATGTTGGGAGTTTTGACCTTTTCTGCTCCATAGCAGCTGAGGTCACCGTAGCCGAGGTCATCGGCGAAGATGAATAGGACATTGGGTTTGTCGTTCTCATTTGCTCTTGAAAGGAACGAGAGAGCCAGGCTTGTGATAAGGCCTAGAATAAGATGTTTTGCTGCCATGGAGTGTGTGAGTTTGTAGATGTTGAGTGAGCTTCGTTTATTCAATAATTAATACTCCCTTCATGATTCTCCAATGCCCAGGAAAGGTGCAGAGGTAAGGATATTCGCCAGATTCTTCAGGGGCGGTGAAGGTAAGTTCTTGCGAAGCGTTGGGAGCGAGAAGATCAGTGGCAGCTAGGATATGAGGGCTATCGGGAAGATACTGTTTCTTGGCTCCTTCAGGTGAGCTAGCGAGTTTATCTGCTAGAGAGCCGATCTCGTCTAAGGAGCCAGGTGCGAGGAGGACCCAGTTGTGTTGCATGTTGTCTGGGTTCTCGAATACAAGGGTTACCTCTTCGCCAGCGTTGGCACGGAGTTCAGTGGGAGCAAATTGTAGGCCAAGGGCGGATTTGACTCGTAAGACTGTTCCTTGAGAAGAAAGGAGTTGTTCGAAGTCTTTGGAGGAATTTTTGATAAACTGCTTTTCATTTGGGTAGGTAGTCTTGGTGAGCGATTGGCCAATTGAATTGTAGAGAAAAATAGGAGGCATTTCTTTAGTGCGTCGTGATTCTCGCATGACCACTTCGATGACGTTGAGGCCTTCTTTCAATTCAACGCTGATTTGTTGATCGCCGCTCCATAAGGAGTCTTGGCTGAAGACTAGTGACTGATTAAAAAAAACATCAAGGTTGAGATGTTTTAAGCCGATGATAGCCGATTGTGTGGTGGGAGAGTGGACATAGGTGCGAAACTTGCCCACGAAGGGAACGTTTTTTCCGGAAGTATTAAGAAAACGAAGCTCTTCTTCAGTTTCTTCTAAAAATTCCCAGAATAGAAGACGGGCTTCGGGCGCTATATCGAGAACGGGGACACTGCGTCCTTTGAGAGGATCGGTTCCTTTTTCAAGGAAAGTATAGGCTGCTTCGGCTTCTTTGGTCAGAGGCTTAAATCCTTCAATAATGGATTCAACTTCAGGGTGCTGAGGTCGCAGATGAGCAATGGCATCAACGAGTTCAATTTGAACGCGAGGATGGCTGTCATTTTTAGCCAGTGAGAGAAGTTCGATGGGATTATCAAGCTGGTCGGCTTGTAGGCGAATAGCTTTGAGGGCCGCACCACGGAAACGTTCCGACTTAGATTTCAGGAGATTCTTTAAGAGCTGTGGACGAGCTTCTCCGAAGCTAGTGGCGATGAAAGTGGCTTCTAGGTTGGCTAGATCATAATTGGGATCTTGAGGATCGAGCATGTTGCTCCACTTGTCGACTGCCGCTAGGCCATCTTTCCCGTGTTTGCGAAGCTCGATACGAGTGTGATGACGAACGAGGTCGATGGGGTGAACGAGTAACTGACAAAGCTCATTTGGAGAGATTCCTTCAATCTTCGGCCATGATGATTTGGTGGCGGGCTTGTCAGAATGCACGACGCGCCAAATACGGCCAAAATCGTGGTCCCAATAAGGGTCGCGCATAGCGTGTTGAGCATGACCAATAATGGGGCTACAGAAATCGGAGACATAAAGGGCTCCATCTGATCCGAATTCGAGATCTGCTGGGCGAAAAGCGGCATTCGGAGATTCTATGATAGTCAGGTCTTTAGTTGCTTTGAGCATGCCTTGGCTGGCTTCAAATTTGGTAAGGGTCACCGCATAGCGACCGAGGAGAGCAGCAGAGACTGTGCTTTGCTGCCATTCATCTGGGAAGTTGCTACTTGAGACGACGGAGAGTCCAGAGCCTTTGCCGTAGGATGCGATTTTACCGTGTCGAAAAGAATGGTGGGCCCCGAGAGGTCCCCAAGTGAGAATTGGACCATCATAGACGTGTCCATCTCCATACATTTGGAGAGTTTCGCCCCAGCGAGTATGAGAGATTTTCCAAGGATTGGGGGTGGTGTGTTGCCATTCGGTTACGATTTTTTCCGTTGTTGTATTGAGGCGATAGGTGGTAGCGTCGATACCACGGTGAACACCAAAGGGAGTTTCCAGTTGCGAGCGGTGAAAAACACCATCACTGAAGAGAATATCCCCGTAAGGATCTGCTGCGATCATGCCACCATGATGGGAGTCGGTAACATCGATACCTCGGAGGAGTTCGGTTTTACTGTCGGCGCGATCGTCTCCATCAGTATCTTTCACCAACCAGAGGCGAGGCTGTTCTGAGATCACAACGCCTTCGGGATGGAAGGCGACCCCGTCAAGAGCATCGAGGCCTTCCATAAAGGGAGTAAGTTTGTCGGCTTTTCCGTCTCCATCGGTATCTTCGAGGATAATAATTTTGTCCGGTGGAGTAAGGCCTGGAACGGTGTGGGGGAAAGAAGGCATGGTGACGACCCATAGGCGTCCGCGAGCGTCGAAGGCGATCTGAACCGGATTTCGCAGTTCAGGGAATTCTTCTTCGGAGGCAAAGAGGTTCACTTCGAAGCCTTCTGCTACCGTAAATTCGGCCATGGCTTCTGCAGGTGATTTGATGATGCCGGTTTTGTCGCCGTCACTTTTACCTTTTCGTTCGGGTAAAGGAGGGAGTGATGGTGTTGCAAGGTCGGAAAATTTCAAAGAAGAATCACTGGCAAGACGATGGACCGTCTCTTCTGTGAGACGAATCATTTCGTGATAGCGAGGTATTTCCTCTTTGTATTCTTTGGGGCGAGCACGAACACCAAAGTAGACTACCGCGTTCTTGGGGCGAACGATTTCTGCAACACGGTGATGTTTAAAGGAGGCTGCGAGAGCGACCTCTTTGAGATGGTTGGAATCTAAATTACTAGCCGTATAACCTACTAGAAATTGAGCGATGAGTTTGGCGACGAGTTGATTGCCTTTCGTATTAAGGTGAATGCCATTGGAAGTAAGTGGAGAGGAAGACTTTGAATAGGCTTCCTTAGTAGCAGTGAAGAGGTCGAGAAAGGAGGCTCTGTTGTCTTCAGCAGCAATGTTGGCAATAGCTTGGCTGTAGCTTTCGACTTCTTTCTGGCGTTCTACAGAGGCGTCTTCAATCGCAATTGGAGAAAGGAGAGCGAAGCGAGCATTGGGATGAGATTTTTTAAGCTGTTTGAGATGCTCTTTGTATTGAGTCTCAAAGTCAGCGAGTTCTTCCAGACCTCCGAAAGACTCATTGAGTCCATACCCCAGAATGATATGGTTAGAAGGCCATTTTTCGAGGAGTTTTTTGAGATGCTTGGCATAGCCTTCAAGCCGTAGCCGATGGCCGACTTCGTCACCAGTCCAAGCCAAGCTTCGAATCCGGAGATTATGGTTGGGAGCGGCGAGTTGTAGACGAGCTTCTAGTTCGCCATTTTCCAGTAATCGTTCAACCATGGAATTCCCATAGAAGAGAAAGGTTTCATTGGGGCTCTGCTGCTTAGTCTCAACAGAGCTAGAAAGCTCACGTGCCAAAGCAAGTGGCAAAAAGAGGTAAATGGCGCTGAGTGAAAGAATTGAGATCTTATTGAAGCTAATCATTCTTGATTTATTGTTACGGAGAAAAATGGGAGGGAATTTCGCCGATTTTTGCCAACTAGTCGATGCTAGAGAGTCATTTTTGGGAGGTGATGACTCTAAAATAGCCCAATTTTATAATAAAGAGAGGTTTATAGATTTTTAAGAACTCGCTTCAATCTGTTGAAAACAATTTGGGATCTGTAAAAATAGGGTATCTTCCGAAACGAAATGAAACGAAGGAATGGAGAAGAAAAGTGGAGCTTGTCAAGTTTGGCGGATCTAGAGGTTTTCATAGCCAACAATGAAGAGACTGAGCCGAAACTCTCTGAAAAGCTCCTTGTGAGCGTTCCTGATGATCTTAGTGAGCTTGTGCGGCGTCGAAAAGGGTTGCATATTTTGCAGGATCGCGAGGGGGAAGCCGCTTTGGGCGGGAGAGCTTTGATGAGGGGATTAGCCTTTTCTGGCCTTGTGGCAAAGGTTCTCGGATTTTTGATGGGTGTAGGGATTGTTGGGATGTTGCTTCACAAATTACCAACTGGAGGAGGAACCGCTTTTAATATTTGGCACCTGTTGTGTGTGACATTGGGGCTACAGTGGTTGCTAATTTTGTCTGGGGTTATTTTTCGCTTCAGAGGCCGGATGTCTTGGGGCGATAGGTTACTGTTTTTTTTCTCTCGTAAATTGGGCGGAGGACGGGTCATGCAGTTCTGGCCAAATCGAGATGAGGTGACTAAGCGAGGATTTGCCTCGGCATTGAAGTGGCGTCTTGCGGGCAATTCGCAGATGGGAGCGTTTTGGCTTGGGATTGGAATGATAATAGGCCTTGTGGTGTGTCTTTTTGCTTCCACGGTTTATTTCTACTGGGGAAACCAAACTGAGAGCGTGAATGGTTCTAGCTTGGAGAAGGTGAGTGATATTCTGTCTTTGCCTTGGGCTTGGGCTGGAGAAGATTGGGTTCCAGGCTCATTTGGGGTTGAGAGGTCGAGTCTTAAGGTTGTAGCGAATCCGATAATTGCGCCGAATCCTGGGCCTCGTGATCCCGTGGGTCGTTTGTGGATGAGGTTTTTTGTCCTCTCCCTTCTCTTTTGGGGAGTGTTGCCGCGATTGTTTTTGAACGTTTATTATTCAAATCGCGAAAGAAAAGAGATCGAATCTCTTATTCTTAAGGAACCTCGTTACGCGAAGGTCTTTGAGGAGCTTTAAAATGAACGATTGGATCCTCCGCCTACGACATCTCTAGCGACTGGGAAGGAACTGCTTCTGCGAGAAGAGCCCGTTCGAGTGAAGCTTGAGCTGAGACACGAGCAAAATGGGCTTGTTGTCGGGTGCAGGCTTCTTTCCAGAGAGCAAAGTGTTGGCGGTAGGCAGTGAGGTAGCGTTTGATGATACGGGGATCGATTCGATGGGGGTGCTTAGAGCCTCGTTCAGCATCGACGAATTCATAGTTTCCTTCCCAGGAGGGTTCGGATTCGCTTTCGCTGAAAGGGACGAAGAGAAAAGGGGAGCCTTGACCTGCTGCGAGAAGACGAAGGATGGGGCCGGGATCGCCAGGAAAGAGAAGATCAGAAATAAGAACGCGAAACGAACTAGCTCTCATGGGAATATTCTGGAGAGCAAGAGGACCATCGGGATCGGACTCTTGGAGTGTTTTTGCGGTTTCCAACCAATGGGTACCAGAGAGAGCTTCTGGAGCGAGAAGACGATGGGTGGAGCCGGAGCAGAGATGAACTCGGCAGCTGGCACCCGCGCGGGTAGAAGAAAGATAGAGAAGAAGAAGAAGCTCACTTGTGCGTTTGCTTTTAGCTTCGTCTACGAACATGGAAGGAGAGACATCACAGATGATATCGATTACCGGACGGACTTCTTCTCGATAGAGTTTCATCGAGTACTGTCCTGTACGGGCATAGGCCTGCCAGTTTAGATGACGGGGATCGTCGCCAGGGACGTAGATTCGATGGTCTTGGAAGTCGAGGGAAGAACCTGATCCACTACCTGCGAATTCGCCAGTGCCGCCACGCCAGACTTTGTTGCGGAGAGGGAGGTGGAAACGTTCTGCGCACAAAGTCGCCTGTGTGCGAATAGAGGCTAGCTGCTGTGGGTCAAGAGTCATCAGCATTAGTTACTACTGGTAGTGGCTTGTTGAACGACTTTTTGAGTCTTCCGTTCCTTTTGATAATTATGACCTATTAGTAGCAGATTTAGTAGCAGAAAGAGAATAAAAGAACTGTAGAGCAGGCC
Organism: uncultured Roseibacillus sp.; assembly: GCA_964444495.1. Taxonomy (GTDB): domain Bacteria; phylum Verrucomicrobiota; class Verrucomicrobiia; order Verrucomicrobiales; family Akkermansiaceae; genus Roseibacillus. Next base: position 21,989 of record CAYUHN010000027.1, read on the forward strand.
ATCGTAATCCTCATAGCAATTAAATAGGCCAAATGGGAATACGACATAAGCAACTTCAATAAATCGAAGGTGTTCGAAAATTTCAAAAATAAATGGAATAAAAAGAGAAGATGTAGAAAGGATTACAAATAGCCCAAAGGAGTCGCCCTTCTCGGTGCGACTGATTAGTCGGGTAACGAAGGTCAGAGAGAGAATGTGGCTGGAAAAGATTAATAAACTATTATCATCGGTCGTGTACCTATACGAGTCCTTACGAAAAGCTATTTCTGAAGTGACTAAGAAGAAGGTTATTAGGAGAAATAGAAACAGCAGCCCTGAGCGCCAAACTGGGAGAAAAAATATTTTTCCAAAGACGCCGAAGATTCCTAATTTCGAAAATTTATTAGGGACACTTGGCGCGGCGTTGATTCGTTCACTGATTAAATCGACGGTACAAATCCAAAGAAAAAGCCCGCAAAAAACTCCGGCCTCAGCGTAGTCTGTTTGGAAAATTGAAAAAGGTAAGGCTAGCGTCACAGCCAACAAAAGCATAATGGGGCGTTTGATGAAGGCGCGATTTTCAGAACTAGCTGAGATACGAGTAGTCGCGATTTCGAGCGCTAAGTAGCAAATAAAGGCGACGAAGGCGAAAACACCTAAAAGAATGCTCCAACTTGAACTATCAGAAGGAGAGGCAAAAGAGATGAGCTCATCAAACTCCTCAAGGCACATGACCGATAAGAAAAGCATAATTCCGATTGAGAGGAGGATCGGAAGCAAGCGAAGAATGATAAGAGTCGAAGCAGAAGTAGCTACAAAGCCAGCCGTGATTGCAGCTGAAATGAAAAATAAGAGGGTGAGAAGGGTGAGTTCTGCAAATAGCTCCATCCCTCCGAGAAAGTAACGGGTAATGAGGTAGGGGAGCGCAGTTGCGAGAACAAGAGCCGATTGACTAACAACCGAACTCCACTTTCCGATTACGATTCGCCAAGAGGACATCCCTGTGAGTCGAATCAGATCGAGGGTATCGTTTTTAACCTCATTGGAAATAGCCCCCATACAGCGGAGGGGCTGTACCACGCAGAGCGCGATACCGAAGAAAAAGAAGAGGAGCGTGGAAAGGCCTTCCCCCTGGCTGTCTGGATTTGTGAAAACTCCAAGGAAAAAGAGAAAAAGAATGATTTGAAGAATAAGAAAAAGGAGGGTGAAGCCATGCCCTCGCAGTCCTTGGCGGAGTTCCTTGACGAGCATGGGACCGAATCGATCTGGAAAATTGCTCAGCCGGTCATGAATGCTTTTCAGTTGTGGAGGGGCTTGCGGCGAAGGGTCGGACATTGGTTCGTAGGTGATTCTCAGTGGCGTAGCAGAGGTGCTACCGTATCTCGTTTAGTTATAAAATCGATGTTTTCCTGCCGAGAGAAAAAATATTGCTAGCTAGGCAGGGTGAACAAGCTAAGGAGGCAATTTTCCCGATGATTTTTGGTTGAAGCTGTCGTGCTGCCTCTTTTCGGGCTCGAGAAACTGAATATCTTCAGATATTTAGGCAGAAGCAAAACTGCGTTAAAAATATGCCAGAAATTTTTCCAGTAATTGAGGGTGATAAGAATAATTCGCTAACCAAAGATTTTACAGGTGTTTTGCTGGCTCACTATTATGAGATGGTAATTTCGCTAGCAGAAGCTGGAGGGTACAAGTCAATTAATGATTTTGACTGGTCTACTCGAGGAGCTGGGATTTGAATTAGACGAGGAACAAACTGATTTTGAAAGTTGGTTTCATGCATTGGGTGGGGGTAAGGAAATAGGAAGGATCTTAGGAGAGAAGGGATCCTGGAGGAGAGCGACCGGGGAAAGTGAAGAGGGATGCCGAAAACAGGTTGGCTCGTTGATATTGCTATTTTCGAGGGTTTGCTCCTTCTTTGATAAAGCGCGGCTTGCAGGTGAATGCGACCCCCTCTTGAAAATCTGATTGCTCGGCAAGAGTGCAGAGACTGCGCAGTCGCTTTTCGTTTTGGCAGACTACAATAGTCATGATACGAAGTCGAGGAATACCGAGTTCGTGCAGTGCTTGTCGGAGCTCCTTTCGCTTCGAATACGCGTTCAGCTTCCGCTTGAAAACTGCTCGTGAGGAGCCTTGTAAGCCAGAGGTCTGGGTTGAGCGGTCAAGTTCGAGAAGAAACAAGAAAGGCCGGTTCCTAATGGTCAGGCAGACGGCCCCATCAGGCAGGATGCGATCTTTGTCAAGTTTGAGAGCCAGTTGGCCATCTCGGAGATGAAACTGCGGGATGAGTGAGAGGGCCCGACAATCTGAGTAGAATTTCAGCCAGAACCGAGAGACTTCGTATTCGTGCAACTGTAATGCAAAGGCAACTGGCTTGAGGGCTCGTTTAGAGGTGTTGGTGTCCTCAAGGAATCCGAGCCCATCTGGTGTCAAATGGTAGGCCTTCTCTCCTGTCACAGGAAACGGGTACGGTTTGATGAGGTTATCACCGAAATCGAATGTAAATTCATTCCCAGGATTACGCTGGCTCTTGAGCATGGCTCCATGCCTGAATCCTTGTTCAATACTCGAATGGAGCTTCATGAGAAAAATCTCAAAACTCTCCGAGAAGAACTGGAGCAAACTCGGAAGAACGCCCTCTCTGCAACTTTGTTGAACCGAGAGTATGAGAACATGAAATCACTCTCCAACAATTACCGCCTCATGCTTGATGATATATCGGATGCTAGGAAACGAATCTTATGCCAGCAGCTGGTCAAACGAATCGTCCTGTATCGTAGTCAGGTAGGAACTTCTCGGGATATCACGGGGACCATCACGTTTACCTTTGAGCATCAAACCAAGCTCGGTCTTGCTTTTGAGGTTTGCACGGATGAAGCGCATGGAAATGGGTAAAATAGGATTTCACCTGTGAAAACTGCTAAATGTGGTAGAGGCGGTGATCAGAGTTCCAAA
>CAYUHN010000028.1:0-24862 GCA_964444495.1 uncultured Roseibacillus sp.
TGCTCTGAAAAGTTATTGGAAATAAACCAAACCATCACACTACACGAGAAAAATCTGGGATGCTATTTCATATAAGTGCTGGAGTAGAATTTTGATACAGGTGAGCTGAGATAAGTTGTCAAGAGTTGGATAATCAAGAAGAGAACCGTTCTACCTTCCAACTCTTCAAGGGACGCAATAGGATTTTTCTTCTATCTTGCATAGAATGAGCGTTTTCGATTTCGGTAATGGGGATGGCTCTTAGTATATGGCGTAGCCGGTCGTTGTCGTATGCTTTGTCCGCTAATAGCAGCCGTTGCGGCAAATTTCGCCTCACTCTTTTGGTGCTAACGGCGAGAGGAAGGTAAGCGCGGTCTGTAATACCCGTGATCTTAGTTTCCTTCTTTTGCTTAGTTGGCCCTCTTTTGAGAGTTCGGGTTGCAAGAGTGGGGAAATCGAGGCATTGGTGGCTGGGTGACGACTTTAAACGATGTCTTGAAGCGGCCTTTGCGTGATCTGAGGATCTCGGTTACGGATCGTTGCAATTTCCGATGTCGCTATTGCATGCCTGTGGAAATTTTTGGCCCCGATTACCAATTTCTCAGTCGGAAAGAGATTTTAACTTTTGAGGAAATTACCTTAGTCGCTCGCGAAGCTTGCCGTTTGGGAGCTGAAAAAATTCGTTTAACCGGAGGAGAGCCCTTACTTAGAAGAGGGATCGTTGATTTGGTATCTCAACTAGCTGCTATTCCGGGAAACAAGGATCTAGCTATGACTTCTAATGGAACATTGTTGGAGCATTACGCGCAAGATCTCAAGAAAGGCGGCTTACATCGAGTGACTGTCAGCCTCGATGCCTTAGATGAAGATATTTTCGCTAAAATGAATGGCGTGGGGGCCAAGGTCTCTCGGGTTCTTGCTGGCATAGAAGCAGCTTTGACTGAGGGATTGCCTGTTAAGGTGAACGCCGTGATTCAACGAGGAGTAAATGAAACAGAGATTCTCCCGATGATTCGTTGGGCGAAGGAACAAGGGGTCACTCTTCGCTTCATCGAGTATATGGATGTTGGAGAGAGCAACGGCTGGAAGCTTGCCGAAGTTGTCAGCGCGAAAGAGATTATTGAGCTTGTTCGCCAGGAATTTCCGATTTCACCTGCTGAACCTGAGTATCGTGGCGAGGTCGCGAATCGCTGGCGCTACGATGATGGTAGTGGTGAATTTGGAGTTATCTCTTCGGTTAGTCAGCCTTTTTGTCGCGATTGCACTCGCTTGCGCTTGTCGGCGGAGGGAAGTCTTTACACATGTCTTTTTGCTGGCTCAGGGCACGATCTACGACCTGCTTTGCGAGGAGGTAATGCGGAGGAGGAGGTCGTCAAAGAGTTGACCCAGGTCTGGACTCTTCGACAAGATCGCTACTCTGAAGAGAGAGGTGAGGTGACGCAAAAGAAAGCGGAGATGAGCTATCTCGGAGGCTGATTCTTGAGGGAAGAAGGTTGCTTCTCTGATAAGCGAAGTTCAGATTACTCGTTGTGCAAACACTCCCTGCCCCCGCCAATGTTGCTGGCATTCTAGCTTTCGACTTCGATGGCACTATACATGGAGGAAAACAGAAACCTCCTATCTCGCCTCAGTTTCTTCAGCAAATCGAGATTCTACGCAAAAAGAAGAACTATTTATGGGGTATTTGTACGGGGCGATCCTTGATGCATCTTGTGGAAGGAATGTCTCAGGGACTCACTTTTTTGCCAGATTTCGTGGTAGCTCGAGAGCGCGAGATTCATTTTCCTGGTCGATTTCATCGTTTCGAACCTGATTTCAAATGGAATAAGAAATGTGAAAAAGCTCATCAGAAGCTTTTCAAAAAATTCCGCAAAGAGATGAGAGAGATTCAAAACTATGTGGAAGAAGTGGTAGAAGGTCAGTGGATAGAAGCTCCGGGAGAACCCGCAGGAGTTATCTTAAAGCACAAAGATGCAATGGATGATCTCCTCGAAGAGATTACTCGTATTGCAGGACATCAACCGAAGCTGAATTATGAACGAAATGGTGTCTATCTTCGGTTCTCTCACTCGGACTACAGCAAAGGGTCGGCGCTTCTTGAGATTGCTGAGCGCTGGAGTATTACCCCAACAAGCATTATAACAGGAGGTGATAATTTTAACGACTTTTCTATGCTTTGTCGTCAAGTGAGTGAGAACCCGGTTTGTCCTGAAAATGCTGTGCCAGAAGTAAAAAATCTTGTGAAAGAGCAGGGGGGAGTGATTGGTGTAGGACACGCCAGTCTTGGAATCACAGATGCTCTTAAAAAAGTATTTCCTGACGAGTTGTCTTAACTTGAGACTCAAGCTGGGGATAATCTCTCTAAATCTCGGAGTTCTATTAAATGACAAATATTATCGATTTGTTTTTCCTTTCTCAAAGATGACTGCTAAGGGCATCAGCCCGCACCTGTCAAACGTCAGTTTTTAGGTGCCTATTATTAGATTATGAGCGATGTTTCTTTTTTTGACTTGGGTCTGCCCGAATCCTTGTTGGCTGCGGTTCAAGAACTTGGCTTCGAGCACCCTTCGGCAATTCAAGCGCAAGCCATTCCGGCGGCCTTGGAGGGGGAAGATTTGGTGGGGCTTTCTCAGACAGGCTCGGGTAAGACTGCGGCTTTTGCTTTTCCCGTTCTCGCTCAAATAGATATCAATCGCAGTGAGCCACAGGCTCTCATTCTTTCGCCTACTCGAGAGTTAGCAAATCAAGTTTGCGAGGAAGTGCATCGCCTCGCTTCGAGAATGGCAGGTTTTCGGGCCATTCCGATTTACGGAGGAGCTCCAATTGATCGACAAATACGACAGCTTAAGAAAGGAGTTCATATCGTGGTGGGGACTCCGGGACGTCTACAAGATCATCTTCGAAGGGGCACGCTCAAGACCCATTCGATCAGGATGGTGGTTCTCGATGAAGCCGATCGCATGCTCGATATGGGCTTTAGGGAGGAGATGGAGGAACTTCTCAAGGATATGCCTGAAGACCGTCAGACGTTGTTTTTCTCTGCAACGATGAACAAAGGAGTCAAGGGACTCATCAATAAATTTGGTCAAAATCCTAGGACTATTGAGATTGAGCAAAAGACGGTTACGGTTTCTTCGATTGAGCAAGTTTCTTATGAAGTGAGAAATCGTTCTCGAGTGGAGGTTCTTACACGTCTTCTCGATATGGACGAGCCTCGCCTAGCGGTTGTATTTTGCAATACACGTCGGGTTGTTGATGAGGTGTCTGATACTTTGGTTGCTCGGGGATACTCGGCGGATAAATTGCATGGCGATATTTCTCAAGATAGAAGGGAGCGTACCCTTGCTCGTTTTCGACAAAAGACGGTAGAAGTTCTGGTTGCTACAGATGTGGCGGCTCGCGGAATTGACATTGATGAAATTGACCTCGTAGTGAATTACGATCTTCCTCAAGACCCAGAGGACTATGTTCACCGCATTGGACGAACTGGCCGGGCTGGAAGAGACGGCAGAGCAGTGACCTTTGTCTATGGCCGCGATATTTATAGACTGCAAAATGTCGAACGCTATACCAAACAACGGATTCCTCGTGGCCGTATTCCTTCTTTGGAAGAAGTGGGAGGTAAGCAAGTCGATCAACTATTTGAGGAAGTTAAAGGGGTTCTAGAAGGAGGGGAGTGGAAAAATTTCTCGGACAAGGTCGATCGACTCTTAGAGCAAGAGTATACTGCGACTGATATTGCTTCGGTTTTGTTTGGGATTTTGGCAAGCAAGACGGGACGCGAAGGTTCGGAAATTGAAGAGGATAAGCCCTCTACTCAGCGGAAACGGTCTGAACGGTCTGAAAAAAGAGAGCCAAGAGAGCGACGACCAGAATTGGACTCACAAGTCCCGATGAAGCGTCTTTTCTTAAATATGGGCCGTTCTTTGGGTTTACAGCCGAAAGACATTGCTGGGCTCTTATACAATGAGGCTAAGTTACCTAAGGGAACGGTAGGGCGTATTCATATGTTTCCGAAGCATTGCCTTATCGAGGTCGCTGCGGAAGTCTCTGATGAAGCCATTTCTGCTACCGAAGGTTCCAAGCTCATAGGAAAGGAATTTAAAATGGATTACGACCGTGCTCCTGACTCGCAAGAAAGGACTCAGGATCGTGGATCTCGTTCGCGCGATAAACGTAAATTCGAAGGAAACGGAAGAAGTTCTGGTCGGAGGTTTGATCGTAAAAGCGATGGCGGTAAGAAGGGTTTCAAAAAAAGCTTTGACAAGGGGAGAAGCAAAAGAAAGCGAGACTAAGGCTCGCAGGAATATTTCGGAGTACCTTGTTGTGTGAACGTTTAACATTTGTGGATGTTCGACGGTCTGGGGGCACTCGTAGAGAATTGACTCCAAGCGTTCATCTGAGGAGGGGCTAAAAATCCAATTTAACTCGGCATTGCTCATTGTGATGCTTATTTTCTGAGGAATGAGGGAGCGAAGAGGGGGAAGTGGGTTATAGTCTTTGCCTGTAATGGAGTTACAAGAGGCAATTGAGTTGTGTTTATCGCTACCGATGGTGGCGGAGACGACTCCCTTTGGTCCCGAGGTTTTGGTATATAAAGTGTCTGGGAAAATGTTTGCAACGGCAGGATTGGAGGGTGAAGTGGGTCGTATGAATTTGAAGTGTAATCCTGAGAGAGCTTTGAGGCTCAGAGAGGAGTGGGAGGCTATTGAGCCGGGGTACCACATGAATAAAAAGCATTGGAACACCGTGATTTTCGATGGAAGTCTCCCAAGAACCTTATTAGAGGAATTGATTGTGCATTCCTATGATTTGGTGATAGCTGGAATGCCTAAGAAATTGCGCGAAACCATTCCGCCTCTGCCCAGTGATTTCTCGCATTGCGGGAGATGGCAAGGAGAGATTTAAAATCAACTTTTACCAATAACTGCTCAAGAATCCGTGAAGCTAAAATTATTCCCAAATCCTCGAGGTTCCTGTGTGACTTTTTTGTCACTTTTCTGGGTTTGCGGGCGTGTTTGTGAAAGTGCAGAAGCCTTTCGCTTGAAATCGTTTCATTCTCTACGCCGGCGCGAGCGGGCTTGTCAGTTAGGGCTTCTTGGAGGTCTTTTTTTGTCTTTTACAGGACTTTTGTCGGCGGATGAGTCGATTGCTAATCAGCACACCCAGCTTCGTTCGGTTCTCGATCAGTGGATGGAGACGGTTGACCGGGCGCAAGTCCTTGAAAGTAATTGGGCTAACGAGCAATTTGAACTGCAAGGCTCTATTGAGGGGCTTCGGACGATGTTAGTCTCTGCTGATGAAGCAATAGCAGAGGTTGAGGGACGTCTTGAGCTTGCAGGTGGTGAGTCTCAGGAAAAAAGGAAAGAAATGGAGTCTTTTGAGGCCGCTCGCGAAGCTTTTGCGAAGGGCTTGAAGCCGGTTGAAGAGGAAGTGGGGAAAGTGGTGAAGCTTCTCCCCGAATTTTTTACTTCGGGAACGGAGGCGACAGCCAAGCTCAAGGGATCGATTGAAGAGCTTAATACAGCTCTCGCTGCGAATCCGGATGAACTGGCGAAAATGTCACTCAACAAGCGTTTAAAGCCTCTCGTGCAGATTGTTACTGAGGCTGAGCGCTTCAATGAGAAGATTTGGGCTGTGACTCATTTTTTGACCGTTGGAGGGGCTGAAAAAAATATGAACGTCATCTATTTTGGCTTGGGAGCGGCCTACGCGGTTGATGAAGAGCAAACCGTCGCTCTGCAGGGGCAAAATGGTCCCCAAGGATGGAAGTTTACTGAAATGAGTGGTGAGAATATTCCTGCCGAAGTGCTGGTTCTCTATAATTCAGCCAAAGGAGCGGGGGAGACGCGGATGGTTTCTCTTCCTTTAAATTTGGTAATTGGAGGGGAAGAATAGATGAATTTGTTTTTTAAGAAATTTTTTGCTGCCGTCTTGCTGGCAGGGGCAGTGAGCGCGCAAGAGTCAGTTACTTCCAATCAGGCCCTAATCGATGCCGGGCAGCGTTTGACGGTGGCTCAAGCCCAGCTTAAGGATATCGAGCAGGGTATTGCTTCGGAGGCGGCGCCTTTAGTCCGCGAGTTGCAGAATTTGGAAGAGCAGCTGCGGGCGAAAGACAAGACGCGTCGTGAAAAAGAAGCTCTTGAGGTACAGCTTGCAGGCAGCGAGAAGCGCCTTGATAACAATTTGGCCTCTCGTCGCGGAGAGTTTGAATACACGACCAGTCTTCTTAAAAGTTACAGCGATGGGTTTCTCACTCGTCTTCATCCGGCAGAAAGTCAGCTTTATCAGGAAAACGTTGAGAACCTGAAGACACGGGCCACGAATACAGAGGACCTGAAGGATGAGATTCTGATTCGTCTTGAGGCGGTGCGTTTAGGAGCCCAGCGCTTGCAGGAAGTTGCGGGTGGAAGCAAATTTGAAGGCAAGGCCTTGATTGGTTCGGACGTTGTGCCGGGTCAGTTCGTTACTTTGGGTTCAGTGGGTTATTTTTCTTCCAATGATGGCAGCACTTCGGGGTTGACCACGATTGCGAACGATGGCTTTCCTCTTGTTGCGAAGCTCGAAGATGAGAATGGGGCCGCGGTTGCAAAATTTGTCAAAAATGGAGGAGGCGTTCTTCCTCTTGATGCCACTAGCGGAAAGGCTCTTAAAGCGGTTACTGCTAAGCGTAGTATCAAGAGTCGACTCGAAGATGGGGGGGCTGTGGGTTATGCGATTTTAGGTTTGGGAGCGTTGGCTACCCTTATTGCACTCTTCAAGTTCATCGAAATTACAACCTTTTACATTCCTGGAACTCGCACCATTAATAAGATTCTTGATGCTCTTCTTGAGAGAGACATGGAAGGAGCCCAGAACCATGCCAAGGCGGTTCGTGGTCTCTCTGGTAAAATGGTCGAAGCTGGTGTGGAAAATTTCTACGGTAAGCGTCGAATTTTGGAAGACGCACTTCTTGAGAAATTAAGTGCGATTCAACCGCGTCTAGAACGTATGTTACCTTTCTTAGCTCTTGTTGCAGCTGCGGCGCCAATGATGGGGCTATTAGGAACGGTTCTCGGTATCATGGAGACCTTCGATGCGATGGCCACTTTCGGAACAGGTAATGCACAGAACTTCTCGCAAGGAATCGGAGCGGCGCTCGTGACGACGGCAGAGGGACTCGTGGTGGCGATTCCAATTATTATTATTCATGGGATGTTGAAGAGTCTTGCTCGTGGTCGTTTTGACAGGGCTCAAGGAGCGGCCTTGTCGATTCTGAATGGCACCACTGAAATTGATGTGTCAGCTGATTCAGGCAAGGACCAAGGCAATGAGGAAGAGGACTTCGATGAGACGGAATTGAGTCCTGCTTAAGAAAAGATTTAGTAGGCAAGAATTGAGGTGAAAGAGAACTTCCAGGCAGTTTACGAAATTTTCGCCAGTGGCGGGCTTGTGATGGTCGCTTTGGCAACGGTAGCATTGCTTCTTTATATCACGTCGATTGCGGCAGTTGTTTACGTTTTTAAAGGGAACTTGAGTAATGCTCAGCAGGATAAATGGCGGCATTGGATTGAAAACCCCGACGAAGCGGAAGGTCGAGTTGGAGAGATTATCCGTTATGCTGTCCATGGTCGCCGACTTTCCGTGAAGCGGGTTCAACGGCGTTTCGATGAGGTCTTTGATGTGATTGTGCGTTCTGTCGATCAGAGGTTGATTATTATTACGACTTTAGTCGCGGCCGCTCCCATGACGGGACTTTTGGGAACGGTTTTGGGGATGCTGTCCATGTTTGATGGCCTTGGCGCGGGCGGAGGAAGGCAAAGTATGGAGATGATCTCTGCAGGTATGAAGGAGGCTCTTTTTACCACTTTAACCGGTTTGGTTATTGCTTTGCCTGGGATGTTTTTTGCCCTCCTCGTGCGAGGGAAGCGTAACCAATTTGCGGTGGTTCTCAGTCAGCTTCAGGCTGCAGTGGTGATTCATAAATTCCGTTCCCTTTAATTCGAAACAGTGCTCAGAGACTCTCCATCATTAGCAGGTAGTAACGACGAGGCCAAACCGGACCTCTCGCCGATGATCGATTGCGTCTTCATCCTTTTGATCTTCTTCATCGTCACTACAGTGTTTGTGAAGGAGCCGAAGGTGGATGTGAGGGATCCTTTGGCGACTACTGCTGCGGATCTCGAGAAAAATAGTATCATCTTTGCGCTGACAAAGGAGAACCGAGTTTTTTACGATGGACAGGATATTGGTATCGCGGGGGTGAAGCGGATCGTGACTCCTCTTTTATTGGAGAAGTCAGATCCCGAAGATGCCCACGTTATTATCAAAGGCGATGAACTCTCTCAGAGTGGGTTGATCGATGAGATCGGAAACGAGTGTAAGGAGGCGGGAGTTGCCGCGCACCGAATCACTACAACTACAAAGGGCTAATGTTTGGACGGGGACGATTAGGCAGAGGCGACGACGAAGGGGATCCAGAACCCGATCTGTCGCCGATGATTGATTGTGTTTTTATTCTTCTCATTTTCTTCATTGTGACTGCTGTTTTTGTTGAAGAAGAGGGGCTGCCGCTTCCATTGCCTGAGGATTCGAATTCAGTCTCGGCGATTCAGGACCAGAAAACAGTGGTTTTCAGCCTCGCAGAGGACAGCTCTCTAGCTTATCAAGGGCAGCGTATCGGGATGGATGCGGTCTCCTCAATCGTGCGTGAGGCCATGTCTGACGATCCCGAGACTCCCATTATTATCCAAGCGCACCCAGTGGCTTACCACGGGGTGCGTAGTCAGGTCTTCGACGCTGCTCGCAGTGGTGGAGGGCAGAAAATCACCTTTACCAAGGGTTAGCAGAAATGAGCCGACTTGCATCCAGAAGTGTTTACAGGCGCCCCAAGTCGAATCGACCGTTGGGGATGGCTGCTGCCATCATTGGTGGTTTGATTTTCACTTACCTCGTTTTTTCGACCATCCCTTTGATGCAGCGTCTGGAAAAAGGAGAGAAGGAAAAGGTCGCCGATTTTGAGACTTTCGATGTGGATGAACCTCCAGAGGAACCGGAGATTGAAGAAGAGGAGCCACCAGAAGAAGAGCCACCAGAAGCTGAGGAAGAGCCGCAATTAGCGGATGCTGAGCTTGATTTGCCAGATATCCCGCTCGATTTTGGAGTGTCAGCCCCAGGGAAGTCTCTTTTGACGATCAAACCGAACTTCAATATTGCGCGAGATGGGAGTGATTTTGGGAGTGGAGACCTAAATAGTCCGCCCCGAGCTACCAGCAAGCCGGGGCCTCGCTATCCGCCAGAACTGCTGAAGCAGCGTATTCAAGGGAAAGTCGTTGTCCTAGTGACGGTCGACGAGAGAGGCCAAGTAGTCGCTACCGAGATTAAGAAAAGCTCTGGTCATGCCAAGATGGACACTGCTGCTCTCAATGCTGCGAAGCGCTGGAAATTTAAACCGGGAGTGAAAGACGGGCGTAAGGCGGTTACGCAAGCACGCATTCCATTCAACTTTACGATCAAGTGAGATTCATATCAAAAATGTCCAAAAACTGGAGACGCCTTCGCAGGATGGCAGCAGTTTGTTTGCTGGCGAGCCTGAGTGCAGGGCCTCAAGTTTCTGCTGAACCCCTTGAGATACCTAAGGAGTTGTTTCGTAGTCCCGAGTTTATTAAGGGCTTCGTGGGTGCTTATGGGTTTCTCTCGCCAGTCGAGCCTAAGATCGATGCCGAGGAGTCCGAGCTGCTTCTCGATCTCGCCGACTTATTTTCCGATGCCCAGTTTCGTGAAGCAGAGGCTCGTATTGTTGATTTCATTAAGAAACGGAAGGACCCTGTAGAAGAAGGGGTCGAGCCCAAGGACGTGAGCCCGGCTCTTATTTTCCAATTGGCCCAGCTGTATTACGTCAACGATCGTCTAGAGGATGCAGAACGCGCCTATAAACTTGCTATTAAAGGTCACCCCGATTTTCGCCGTGCGCATAAATATCTGGCTCTTCTTTATGCTGGTCAAGATCGCGTAAAAGAAGCGATGCCGCATCTCAAAAAGGCGATTCAATTGGGGGAGGCAGACCAACTGATCTACGGCCTTTTGGGTTATGCTTACTCGCAAGACAATAAGCCGCTCGCCGCGGAAGCTGCCTATCGGCAGGCTTATATGATTGACCCAGACGAGAGCCAGTGGAGTTCGGGGTTAACCCTTTCTCTCTACAATCAAGAGAAGTGGGAAGAGACCTCTGCGATGTTATCTGACTTGTTAGCTAAAGAGCCTGAATCGGCGAACTTTTGGAAGATGCAGGCAAACTGTTTTCTTGAAATGGAGCAACCTTTGCGAGCGGCCCAAAACTTCGAAATTTTGCGTTTGAAGGGGTTAGCTGATGAGAAGATCCTTAATGGTCTTGGGGATATTTATAGTGATCAAAGCAAACCTGCTTTGGCTCTTGGTGCTTATTCGGCAGCGCTTGCGAAAAGTGAGGTCTTGGATGTGAAGCGTAGCTTGCGGACAGCGAATATTCTCGCTGATTACGGAGCTCCTCGTGAGGCCGCGGCCTACATCACAGAGGTTCGTGAAAGCAAAGGAAGTCAGTTGACTGGGAAACAGCGCATCGATTTTCTTCTCGTGGAGGTAAAAATTGCGAAGGCTACAAACGATCTCATCCGAGTGGGTAATCTTGTGAAACAGATTCTCGAAATTTCGCCCCTCAATGGAACGGCTCTCGTGGAAAGTGGTCTTTATCACGAGCAGCTTTCTGATGGAATTACTGAGACCGAAGAGCGAATCCGTTTGCGAGGGATTGCACGCAGTCAGTTCGACCTCGCTTCGCGAGATGCCGATCCCGAGATTCAATACCTCGCCAACCGTAGCTTTGGTCAAATGTTGGTAAGAGCTACGGAGTACGAAGAAGCGATGCCGTATCTTGAAAAAGCTCTAGGGCTTAAAAAGAGCGACGGTCTTCAGCGTTTCGTTCGTCAGGTTAGTCAGTTTGCTGAACGAGCTAAGGCTGAACGGGAAAGAGCTGAAGCGGAATTGGAGGCTCTTCTCGAAGAGAAAGAAAAGAAGAGCGAAGCAGAAAAAGAGGATAACAAGGAAGAAGCGGAGTGATGAAAAATAATTTACTGAAAATCTCTTTGCTAGGTTGTGCTCTGCACTCCGCTAGCAATGCGAATGAGGCTCTCGACTTGTTGGAGGGGCGTATCACTGAGGACGAAGTGACTGTGACTGAGCTTCTCAAACCAAGCGAAGAAGAGGTGGCTTTAGAAGAGGCTCAGGCGGCCGCCGAAGAAGAGGCGCGTGTTCTTCGCGACACTCGTGACTACTCGGGGCGCTGGAAAGAGCAGCTCACGCCCCTGGGAGTGGTCTACGAAGATGAAGGAAATACTATTATCCAGCGAATCGCGATCGATGGGTTAGTGGAATATGGTTTGACTAATGGTGATCTGGAAGCTGATCAAGGAGGCTCGACTGATGGGGGTGAAAGTCGACTTAAGCGAGCTCGTCTTGGAGCGATGGTGCAGGCTTTTTATAATACCGATTTGGAAGCTCGCGTGGTTGCGGATGATGACGGGTATCAGGGGATTGATACTCTCAAGGCTACTATTGAATTTAACGAAGCTCTTGAGCTTGAGGTCGGTAAGTTTCGCGCTCCCTTTGGGCAGGATTTTCGCCTTGATCCAAACGTGAGGCATTCGATTGGGCTCTCCCGTCTTTCGACTCAGCTATCGCCGGGTAATACTCTTGGTGTCCAGTTAAATGTCTATGATGGTCCTTGGGACTTTGGGCTAGGCTACTACAGTGGTGACTTGGATGAGAATTTGCCCGGTTTGGAGAGAGGCTTCGTCCTCGCTAATATTGGATACACTCTTTTGGGGGCTAGCGCACCCAATCCAGAAGACGAGAACGCAAGAGTTCCTCCCGGTTATCAACGCTGGTATTTAGATTATATTTTTAATACCGATCCCGATAATAGCGAAAATCTCGCTGGGGTTGAGCATTTGCTATCTACGGGAGTCGCTACGAGTGCAGGTCGCTTTGATTTTGATGGAGAGTTTATCCTAGCCAATGGTCCCGACACTTCTGCTTGGGGATTGAATCTAGTGGCTCGCCATTGGTTATTGGAAGATGCTATTCGGCTCGTGGGCCGTTACAGTTATGCCGATAGTGATGATCCTGGCGGTATCTTTCTGGGGCTCGGAGTGGAAGGGGCAGAGGGCGATACAACTCAAGCACTCGCAGGCTTCGATACTGTGGTAGCAGGGGACGAACTCCATAGCTTTTACCTCGGTCTTGATTGGCACATTCTACAAGATTATCTCCTTATTACCACTGGACTCGAATACACCTTTCTTGGAGATGATACCAATGGAGATAGCGATCTACTTCTCTGGCACAGCGGCGCGAGGCTTGCGTTCTAAGTATTAAATTTCACTTTCTAAAAATCTTATTTTAATTCGTTACAATATTCTTAAAAAATCATGAAAAATTTAGTAGCTATAGCAGTTTTTACGCTTTCTGGTCTCTCTTCGCTCTTTGGGCTGGGAGTAAATGTAGATGGTCTTGGCCAATCTCTCAATGGCTGGAACAAAAAACGGATGGCCGTTTATAGTATCGATAATCAAACTTATCGCACTCATGTTCCCACCGTTACTGAAAACCTCGATGGGGGGATTTTTGTTTCCATGAGAGTGGAACACGTTTCGGCAGTCCGTCCGGATGCTACTGGTTATATTGAACTGACCATTACTCCTAGTGGATATGTGGGAGCAGCTCAAATTCGTTTGACCATGAACGGGGAGAAATACAACACGGGGCAAATTCTTCGCGAAGCTGAACCGAATATCGTCGAAGGCGGTATTGGTTCTGCTGATTGGCGAACCACTCATACGAAGCTTGTTCTGGACCTTTTTGCTAAGTTAGATGCCGAGTTTACAGGCGAGGATAAGGAAGGTGAAGGCGAAGCTCCCTCTACTGGACGTCGCGACCTTTGGGGGCGGCTCAATGGTTCACGTCTTGCGGAGTCGGATGTGTCTGCGGCCTTACGCCATAATCTGAATCTTCTCATTCAGAACATTGGTCATCAATACGCAAGCTCTTATAAGTAATGAATAACTGATAAGATTTTTCAAAAAAGCGCTCTTAGAAAGAGCGCTTTTTTTTGATGCCAGGCGGATAAGAGTTCCCTTTTCAACGGCCAGAAGAATAAACTCCAACGGAAGAGGGTTTTAATGAGAAGCGAGTTTTTGCCTCTTTTTTTGACTAGAGATCGCAGAGGAGCGCTTGTTTCTTGTTTCTTCAAGTTTTGGGCTTTTTTGGGAGGGTTCTTGCAAGAGCTTCTATTTTCTAAAAGTGTTGCCATGTTCATGATAAAGCCTCTTTGTTCTCTTTTAGCCGTTTCTCTTTTTTCCGCTTTTCCTTCATTGGCCGAAGAAGGGTTTGTGCCTTTGTTTGATGGTGAAACTCTCAACGGTTGGACTTCAGCACGTGCGCTGGCCGGAAAAGAATCTGCTTATTCAGTCGATGCAGAAGAGAAGGCAATTCATGTGTATGCGGGTTGTGAAGCAGATTCAAAACAGGGAACAGATTGCCTAAATACTGAAGTAGAATTTAGCCACTATATTCTAAAGCTGGAATACAAGTGGCTTGATAAGCGTTTTGCGCCACGCCAAGAGTTTGACCGTGATGCGGGTTTGCTTTTCCATGTTCATGGTGATCTGAAGAAAATTTGGCCACTTTCTTTGGAAATGCAGATCGGGGA
Organism: uncultured Roseibacillus sp.; assembly: GCA_964444495.1. Taxonomy (GTDB): domain Bacteria; phylum Verrucomicrobiota; class Verrucomicrobiia; order Verrucomicrobiales; family Akkermansiaceae; genus Roseibacillus. Next base: position 13,703 of record CAYUHN010000028.1, read on the forward strand.
GTCACCTGCTGATAAATCGAAGGGGAAGGGGAAGGATGGTCGTTTTCATTCCGGTGACTTGTTTGTTCTTGGTAAGGAGCTTCGAGTTGATACCAAGCGTAAAGGAGGTTATTATCACCCAGAAGGGGAAAATAGAACGGGTCGCTCTTATCCTACCAATCTCGGCACTGAGAAACCTCATGGAGAGTGGAATGAGATGGAAATTCGCGTGCACGGTTCCGAGAAAGCAACTTTTGTCTTCAACGGCGAAGTTGTACACGAGATTACTAATTTTACCCAGAAGAACGAGGCTGGTGAGAAGGTGCCTCTTGAGAAAGGTCGTATTGGACTTCAGGCCGAGTGGGCGGAGTTGATGTATCGCAATATTCGCATTAAAGAGCTAAAGCCTGAGTAGGATTGTTAAAGGTTGCGAGGAAGCGGGTTGGTTGTTTTTTCGCCTCGTTTGCCTGCAACCTCCCGCTTCGTGCGTTAGTTACTTTTCTTCCTTTTTTGGAAGGAAGCGTTCGAGGAGGGCTTTGGTGAGTTTGATCCCTTCGTCTTCGGTGTGGAGTTTGCCTTCGTATTCAATGCCGATATATCCTGAGTAGCGAGCTTCACGGACAATGCGAAGGGCGCGAACGAAGTCGGTTTCCATCTCGAATCCCTCGCCATCGAATTTATGGGTCTTAGCAGAAACTCCTTTTGCGAAAGGCATGAGTTCGCTAATCCCTTGATAACGATTGTATTCTTTAAAATTTCCGAAATCTGGTAGTGAACCGCAGTTAAGAAGGTTGACGTTGGAGAGAACCTTGGAGAGCCATTGGCCGTTGGAGGAGTTCCCTCCGTGATTTTCTACAAGAATATTGATTCCGAAATCAGCGGCGAAGGTCGCTAATTGGTGAAGGCCGTCGGTGACTTGTTTTGCTGCTTCGAACGGGGTGCCTTTTCCGTATGCATTTACTCGTATGGAGTGGCAACCTAGTGTCATGGCGGCCTCTACCCATTTTTTGTGTTTTTCAATGGTTTTGATGCGTTCTTCTTTTGAAGGAGCTCCGATATGACCTTCTCCGTCGATCATAATGAGGACATTAGTCATTCCGAGATCGTTGACACGGGTGTTGAGTTCATTGAGGTAGGAGGCATCTTTAGCTTTGGTGCGAAAGAATTGGTTCACATATTCGAGAGCATCAATCTGGTAGTTTTCTTTGACGTATTTTGGCCAGTCAAGATTAGTAAGGTTCCCTTTAAATAGGAGGCGATGATTCGACCATTGCGCGAGAGAGAGCTTGAAAGGAAAGGTCTCGATTGGCTTACGATTTTTTTGCACTCCAAGAGCAGGAAGAGCGGAAGTCGCAGCAAGGGCAGAGGAACAAGTAAGAAAGCGTCGGCGAGTGAAATTCATTGTTTCCGTATAGTGATGGCAGCATCGGACATGAGAGGCAAGGTGATTACGAATAGTAAGAACACTCGAGAAGACTTCAGTAGAAGACATTTTTCCCTTTTTGCATGGGTGTCTGATCAAGTAGACTGTGTGCATGGCAATCGAAGAGCGGCGAAAAGTTGTAAGTCCTTGGGCAGAGACAACGGCGGATGTAGGTTCGGCTGTATTGGGCGCTGCGGTGGGGATTGTCGTTGGTGATTTGATCAAAGAGGAAGCCCGTAAGCCTTTGGCATTTGTGGTAGGTTGTATTGGGGTTGCTGCTTTGGTTCCTGCGGTAGTTGACGGAGTAAGGGAGGTTGTAGCAGGACCAAGAACTCGACGGGGAGCGACTCGCACCCTTCGATCCATTCGGGATGCTGGAGCGAATACTCGAGCTGAGCTTGATGATGAGAATGAGCTCTTTGTCGGCTAGCTTCTTTCGGCGCTCAATTTGGGACCTGAGTCGCTATGGCTAAGGGAATCATTCTTGCTGGAGGTAGTGGGACTCGCTTAGATCCTCTGACTCGGGTGGCTTCTAAGCAGCTTCTTCCCGTCTACGATAAGCCGATGGTTTTTTATCCTTTGGCGCTGCTGATGCGATGTGGGTTTCGGGAGATCCTCGTGATTACTGCTCCCGAGTGGCAAGAGAGCTATTTAGCCCTTCTCGGAGATGGCTCCGAGTGGGGGATGAGCATTGATTACTGTCTTCAGGATAAACCAACGGGAATTCCCGAAGCTTGGATTTTAGCTGAAGACTGGTTGGCTGGTGACAGCTCGTGTCTGGTCCTTGGGGATAATCTCTTTTTTGGAAATCTTGATTCAATTCGTGCGACGGTGCTTGACGAAAAGAAGCAAGGGGGAACGATTTTTGCAATCCCTACCATGGCGCCTGAGCGTTTTGGAATTGTGACGCTGGAAGACCATGAGGGTGAGGAGAAGGTTGTTAAAATTGAGGAAAAACCTTCGAAGCCTTCGAGTAATTTGGCTATTCTAGGCCTCTATTTCTTTGATCGAAGCGCTTCAAGGCGGGCAAAGTCGTTACAGCCTTCGGAGCGAGGGGAAACTGAGGTTTGCTCTTTGATGGAGAGTTATCGTAAAGATGGGTTACTTCACTGCCAGCGTCTTGGGCGAGGCTTTGTCTGGTTGGATGCGGGAACGCCTGATGGGTTGCTGGAAGCCGGAAATTTTGTGGAATCTCTTGAGAAGAGGACGGGCTATCAGATTGCTTGTCCAGAAGAGATTGCATGGCGTGAGGGGTGGATTGGAGATGATGCCTTGGAGGAACTCGCTAAAAAGCAGCGAAATTTAGATCGAGAAGCCTATTTTCTAAATCTACTCAAGGAGTCCTAGATAATAGGAGATTCCAGTGTGAGGGAACGAAGCGATTCATCAAATTCATGCTGAAATGAGAAAGGTGAAGAGTTGTCGCAATTTTTCGGAATAGATTTGAGGTAAGGTTCTCTCAAAAAGAGGCGAGCATTAAGGTGTTAAAGCTGATAGTAGTCTTTTAGATGATGAAAATAGGTCATTTTAGAAAATGCATGGGTTTAGGAGCGATTTTCGCTCTAACTGCATGTGGAACAAGAGAGCTGAGCGTGGTGGATAAGATTTTTCTGACCGCTCCTGTGATGCGCTTCGATCATTCTGGAGCTGAGCTCGCTGAATGCACTTTGGTGTCACAATTAGAGCGAGGTCGATCGTCCGCCGCCGGAGGTGGCGGTGCTGGATGAACATGATCAGGTAATTAATTTCAGGTGGGTCCACCTGAGCAAAATAAAAAGCACCAAATATGAAGCTTATTCATTATATTCTCGCCCTTTCGGCTGCTTCTCATGTTTCTGCAGAGGAAGAAGATTTTACCGAAGAGATTGATTTTAGCCCTGTATCGGTCGCGGATGCGCTCACTGGCGGTTCGGGGCTCGGGACGACGTACACTCTCTCAACTGACGCTGATTTTTTGATTAGTGATGATATTAACGTTCAAAGATACTCGGCCGATTTTAAAGTCGATTTTGGGAAGACGAATTTGGGATTAACTTATCGGCGTTCCGAATATGATTTAGATATTTCTGGGGCTTCATTTTTTTCACGGAATCGGACAGAGGACAATGATCAGTTATCGTTGAGTCTTGGACAAGAGTGGAATGATCGATTTTCTTCGGGGTTAACTCTTGCCGGGTACAAAGGCTTTACAAGTCATCGTTCGATTTGGATTACGGAAGCTTTCGAGACTTTGAGCGGAGGGGCTCAGGGCTTTAAAGAGCCGAATCCCTTTGGTTTTTCGACAAGTCTTTCGAATACTTTTACTCTTCCCAATGATTTTGACACTATTTCGATAGCGGTTGGATACTCGCGGGATCGCGTTGCTCCAGCGCAGACCATCGAGTCGGGGTCTCTAGATGTTCCGCCATTCTTTTTTGTCAGAGCTGCGAGGACTGATGATACCATTGATACTGTTTCGGTAAATGTTACTGGTAATTTTTATATAACAAATAAAATTACAAGTGAATGGTTTGCTCGTGCAGCTTGGATAACCAATCGTGATGTGAGAACGCAATTGCGGTTAAGGACAGCCTGGAATGTTGTTGGAGGGTTGACTTTGAGAGGAGAGTTTGGAGCAACGTTTGAGCAACCTGAGTTTGAGGCGTTTTTTGGAGGGGTGACGCTAACTTACCAGTTGATTGATTCGTTGAGCGTAAGCCTTGGCTACCGATTATATTCAGATACTGGTGATATATCGAGTCCAGGGCTTGCTAGTTCCGGCGGAGTTGCTGGTTTTAGTAGCGCAGCTCCACCATTAGATTCGAACGAAGTTTCGCTTTCCTTTTTCTGGTCGCAGGGAGCGCATTCTGCGAACGCTTCAGTAGCTTATTTGCAATCCGATTTTGGATCGATTCCTGCTGGAAGCGAGTTATTTGAAGGGGTTTTCGAAGATAGAGATTTTCTCGCGGTGCGAGCTGCTTATACCTATGAATTTTAGTTGTTATTGTTATGGAATTTAGAAAACAATTATTTGGTCTTATATTACTCACTACTCCTCTTTTTGGACAGACTTCGGGGCTTGCTAATGGCCCCAATGCTCCACTAGCAGGTACTATTGTGCCCGATTCGATTCAGTTTTTGATGTCGACTTCTACAGAAGAAGAGCTGATTCAAGTTGCAATTCAAGCTGACCAGAGTCGTTCTGAGTTATTTCTTCCCAATGTTGAAAGTCGAAGCTACTCAGATTTTCCTAACGAAGTTGTTTTAACACTCTATTTTACCCCTTGGTGACCGGGTTGCATGGCTACTGCCTCGCAGGTTGCGAGCGTAATTAGAGAGAATTTTTTCGTGCCTTCACGCGGAGAGTTGGAGGGAATGAATAATAACGGGGTGCCCATTCGAATGATCTTGATTAGTATCTTTGAGCCAGGTGGATATTCTAACGAGGATGTAGGCTTGATCGGTAGTGCCTTCGCTGTAGGTAATCCGTATGAATTTGTCGGGGCGGATCGTGACCCTGATGATCCATTTTCGGGAAATAGGCATGCTTACAATTATTTCCGTTTAGGCGATTTTGAAAACAGTGAGTTTCCATCCTCAAATGTGCAAAGACGTATTGTGCTAGTTGATGGTTCTACAAGTGAGCTTTTGTTTTCGCTCACACCAGAAGGAACCTCCGGTATTGTTATTCCTCAGATCAATGCTGAAGCAGCAAATATGTTCGCGGCGATTAACAGCGTGACCTTTGCTCCAGCGACTCCAGAGGTTGAGAGCATCTCTTTAACCGAATTCGAAGTCGATGATTCTGAAGTCAGCATTCTTTTTGAATCTACTCCAGAAGTAACTGGATTTGAGATCGTAGCTTCGGAAACTCTGGAAGGTGAATTTAACATCGACCTAACCGAGATGGCTGCAATCGAGGAAATTGAACCGGGCGAATATCAAGCGACCATCGATCGCGCAGAAGCTGGGCTTACGGAGCGAGTCTTCCTTCGCGTGGAGTTTGGGGAGAGCGAGTAAGAGGTATTTGTCTTCGCGGGGAACCCGCAAAAGATTTGGCGTGACTGGAGAAAATCGATCTCTCTAGTCGCGCTTTTTTTGTACTTTGGGTTCTCCAGCAGAAGGCAAGACATCTTAGACAAGGAAAACTCGCCATTTGGCTTGCCAGAAAGAGAGGGAAACGGCAGAAGGATGGCGCTCCGAAGGGATGCGTTCTGACAAGCAGGCGACTCTCCGGCTGGAGTCAAATTCAAGTATCTACCGAGAGGTGGTAAAACTGGCAGAACATGGACAATCTTTCTAATCGAGTGCAGGCGGTAACCCCGTCGTTGACATTGGCGGTAACGAATCAGGCGAAGGCTCTACGCGAGCAAGGTGAGGAGGTTTATGGGCTTGCGGGCGGAGAGCCTGAGATGGATACTCCCAATCACATCAAAACCGCTGCCATCAATGCATTGCAAGAGGGCAAGACGAAATATACGCCTGCAGCAGGTATTCCCGAGTTGCGCGAGGCCATCGTTAAGAAGCTTCAGGTTGATAATAATATCGAGGTAGAAGCTAAAGGGGTTTGTGTCACAAGTGGCGGTAAGCAGGCTTGTTACAATGCCATTCTTTCTTTGGTTGAAGAAGGGGACGAGGTCATTATTCCTTCTCCTTATTGGGTGAGTTATCCCGAGATGGTTCGTCTTGCGGGTGGAGTTCCCGTGATTGTTGAGACGAAGGCTGAGAATGGTTGGAAAATTACCGCCGATGAGTTCGAGGAAGCCATGACCCCGGCGACCAAGATGATTATCTTGAATTCTCCTGGCAACCCAACCGGGACTCTCTACACCGAAGAGGAGCTGAAGGGGATTGGCGAAGTAGCTGGATATGAGGACATCGTCATTCTTTCCGATGAGATTTATGAGAAACTCGTCTATGGCGACAAAAAGCACATCAGTATCGCTTCCCTCAGTGATGAGTTAGCTAACCTTAGTGTCGTGGTAGGAGGCTTCTCCAAGGCTTATTCCATGACTGGCTGGCGTCTCGGCTACACCGCCACTGCGAATGCGGCGATTGCGCAATCTCTGACAAAAATTCAGAGTCACACCTCTTCGAATGCGACGACTTTTGCTCAGTATGGTGCTTTGGCAGCGCTTCAAGGACCACAGGAATTCATCGAAGACTTTCGTCAAGAGTACGATGTGCGTCGTCAATTTGTTCTTGGCCGCTTGAAGTCTATTCCTAACGTTTCAATCGTTGAACCTGAAGGAGCCTTTTACTTTTTCGTCGATTGCACCGATATGGGGCTGAAATCGCAGAATCTCTGCGACAAGCTTCTTAATCGTTACAAAGTGGCGATGGTCCCAGGGGTTGCCTTCGGAAATGATTCGGCGGTGCGCTTGAGCTATTGCGCCACGCTTGATGTTCTCGCAGAGGGTGTGAGTCGTTTCGAGGAATTCTGCGACAGCCACTAGGAGCTTTGCTTTGAAATAAAATTGCGATTTCGCGAGAAAAATGATCACTGAAGCGTACGGCGTTGAGGTCGTCGGTCTCTTGGCGGCTTGTAAGAAGGCGGGAGAGAAGATCCTTGAGATTTATGAGCAGGACTTCGAAGTCGATTACAAAGGAGATTCGTCTCCGCTAACCGACGCGGACCGAGAAGCCAACGTTATTTTGATGGCTTATCTGTCGGAAGAACACGCCACTACGCCCGTGATTTCTGAAGAGAATAAGGAGATTTCTTATGAGGAACGCAAAGACTGGAATTGCTTCTGGTTGGTTGATCCTCTCGATGGAACAAAGGAGTTTATCAAGAAGAACGGCGAATTTACCGTCAACGTCGCACTGATCGAGAATGGGAAACCTGTGCTCGGGGTTGTCTATCGCCCTACCACAGGGACAAGTCATCTCGGAGTTGTTGGGGAAGGCGCTTGGCGGCTGGAGGCTGATGGCGAAGCGACTCAGCTGAAGCCTGGGGAGCATTATGAGAAACTCGCAAAGGTGCGAGTGGTAGGAAGTCGTTCTCATCTCACTCCCGAAGTAGAAGAATTTGTTGAAAATCTTAAGTCGGCGGGCAAAGAGGTTGAATTTCTTTCAGCTGGGAGTTCTTTGAAACTGTGCCTTGTTGCTGAAGGAGAAGCGGATGTTTATCCACGGTTTGGCCCTACGATGGAATGGGATACTGGAGCAGCTCATGCAGTGGCGATTGCGGCCGGACGTCAGGTGAATAGTCGCGAAACTGGAGAGGCGCTCGCCTATAATAAGGAAAATTTGCTCAATCCCTTCTTTATCGTGGAGTAAGCTAAGAGCGCGGGTGCAAGCTTTTCCTTTCCAAAAACTAAAGAACAAATAGTCTTTGGGGAAATATGAGAAAGGGGAATTTATGAATGTTCTCATTGCGTGCGATAAATTCAAAGGCTCTTTGAACGCCGTTGAAGTAGCCGCCGCTGTCGAGAGGGGGTGGCGCGCTGGTATAGGAGAGGGTGCCACCTCTGAAGTTACTTATCTCTCTTGTCCAATCGCTGATGGGGGAGAAGGGTTTGTTGATACAATGCTAGTAGCCTTGGGGGGAGAGTCCTGTAAGGTGGAGGTGCAAGATGCTCTGGGTAGTGAAGTCGAATCTCGCTACGGAATGCATCGTAAAACCGCTATTCTTGAAATGGCAGAAGCTTCGGGTTTGTGGCGGATCGCAGAAGGAGAGCGTTCGGTGATCGATAGCTCAACTTATGGAACAGGCCAACTCATCCGAGCCGCTGTTAGGCAGGGAGCGGAGAAGATTCTTCTAGGAGTTGGTGGAAGCGCGACTAACGATGGTGGAGCAGGAATGGCTGCGGCGCTGGGATGGCGTTTTTTGAATGAGGAGGGGAAGGAACTTCAACCTATTCCTCGTGAGTTAGCTGATTTGGCATTTATTGAGCCTCCGAAAAATTTGTTAGAAGTGGAAATTGAGGTCGCTTGTGATGTGGATAATCTACTTCTTGGATCGCTGGGAGCAACGGCGGTCTATGGCCCTCAGAAAGGAGCGGATCGATTTGATCGAGATTTTTTGGAAGCTTTTCTTGAGCATCTTATGGTGATTAGTGGGCAAGAAAATTTGGCTACGATTCCTGGCTCAGGGGCTGCCGGAGGATTAGCTTGGGGTCTGATGGCTTTTGCGAATGCTAAACTCCGGCCGGGATTTGATATTGTTGCGGAAGCCGTTTCTTTGCGGGAAAAAGTAAGAGCTGCCGATTGGGTGATCACCGGAGAGGGGGCTCTTGATGAGCAAAGTTTACAAGGGAAGGGGCCTGTCGGGGTGGCTCGAATTGCGAAAGAAGAAGGAAAGAAGACAATGGCAGTTGCGGGTTATGTTTCTCCCGAAATTCACGCCAGCGAGCTCTTTGATTATGCCGTTTCGCTTCGAGATACTAATTTACCCCTAGTGCAATTGATCGCACAAGCACCAAGCTTGATTGAACAAGAGGTGGCGAAAGCGGTGTCTCAATTTTGTTGAGTTTTTATTCCTCGCTATCAGTTCCGAAGCTTTTCCAGAAGGTTAAGGAGGTAGTCGGATAAGGTGAAGAGTGCACCACGATAGCGATTGTCGGGAAGGAAATGGAGCGGATCGCGAGCATCTTTGACGAGCTTGATGGCAGTTTCAATAGAGTAGTCAATGGCGCCTTCGTAATCGGCAATGCCGCTGAGAACGTCGAGGTCGAGAGCCTCTTGCTTGATGATACGCTCTTGAAGTTTTCCTCGCTGGCTTGGATTCGCTTTTTCTAGAAGGTAGAGAATGGGGAGGGTGAGTTTCCCTTTCTCCAAATCCGTGCGGAGTGTCTTACCGAATTCGTCTTCAGTGCCGACCAAGTCCAGGCAATCATCATAGAGTTGATAGGCTGTGCCAAGCTTGAGTCCGAATTGATAAAGGTCTTCTTGGGTCTCCTCGTCCGCTCTGCTCAAATAAGCGGCGAGCCCTGTGGCCGCAGCAAAGAGCGCTCCGGTTTTCATTTCAAGGATTTTGAAATATTCGCCTCGAGTCATAGTGAGGTCGAAGCGGCGTTGAGTTTGTAGAATTTCTCCCTGACACACTTCTCGTGCCGCTTTTGAGATTTCGCGACTCAGGTAGGGGTTATCGAAATCGGTGCTTAATAGTAGAGAGTGAGAGAAAAGGGCATCACCAAGAAGAACGGAAAGTCCTTCCCCCCATTTTGCGTTCGGGGTTGCGACTTTGCGACGGGTATCGGCTCCATCAATGATATCGTCGTGAACCAAGCTGGCGATGTGGATAAGCTCGAGGATACTTCCTAATTTAATGTGGTCGTCAGAGACCGGTCCAAGTGCTCCTCCAGTTAGAATCGCTAGAGCAGGACGTAAGCGTTTGCCAGAAGTGTTACAGATATAATCGATATAGGGTTCGACCCCCGGATCAAAGTCTTGGACTTGCTTACTGATGAGAGAGTCGACCTTTGTAAGCATAGGTCGAACCAAATCGAAAGGTCCGGCCAATTTGGCGCGGGTTGTAAGTGGAGATTTTCGATTCATACTGAAAGTTCTGTATTCGCTATAAATTTGTCACAGGCCTCGATTCGCCGCAACTATTTTTTCAGAAATTATTGAAAATGATAGGAGCGATTCCAGAGGTTACGTGTTGGAGGTGGCTTTGGAGCTATTTCCTGAAATGTGGTAATTCGGCGTCGAGAGCAACAAAGAGTTCTTTCATGGTCTCAACGGTTTCATTTCCCATATTGGAGATACGGAAGGTAGAGCCCTTAATCTTTCCATAACCGCCATTAATAAGGAAGTTGTGGTTTTCCCTTACCGCCTTGATCCATCCTTTGAGGTCGAGATTTTCGGGGGTTTTGAAGCAAACGAGGCTTTTTGAGCGAAATCCTTCGGGCGCAAGGTTCTCGAAGCCGTGCTTGGTACCCCATTCTTGCAGGATGCGGTTGGTCTCGGCGTGACGAGCGTAGCGATTTTCGAGCCCTTCACTCAACATGTGGTCAACACGCTCTTTTAGCCCATAAATATGGGGAATAGCCGGAGTAGAAGGGGTGTTGTTTTTGATGTGGTTCTTATGAAACTCAAGAAAGTCGAAGTAGTAGCCGCGATCATTCATAGTAGCGGCTCGCTCTTGAGCACGCTCGCTGGTGATGAAAAGAGCGAGGCCAGGGGGGAGGGCGAGTGCTTTCTGAACTCCGCAGAGTAGAACATCGACTCCAAGTTCGTCGAAAGGAGTGGGAACCGCGGTGAAAGAGGATACGGTGTCGGTAACGAGGAGGACGTCGTCAAACTCACGAACCACCTTAGCAATTTCCGCCAAAGGATTGAGAACGCCTGTGGAGGTTTCGTTGTGAACGACGGTCACAAGGTCGAATTCACCAGTGGCAAGCTTGGCCCGAACCGCTTCGGGGTCGATGGGTTGCCCCCATTCTACCTGAATGGAATCTGCTTCTTTTCCACAGCTTTTGGCTACAGAGTGCCATTTGTCAGAAAAGGCTCCACAGCAGAGGTTGAGGACTTTTTTTCGACAGAGATTGCGCAAAGAGCCTTCCATGATTCCCCAAGCTGAAGAGGTGCAAAGGAAGACAGGGCGTTCGGTGCTTGCGAGGGTTTGTAGGCCAGGCTGGACAGAGGCGTAGAGCTCTTCGAAGTCGGTTCCACGGTGACCAATACTGGGTCCGCACATGGCGGCGTAGGTTTCGGGAGCAACATCGACAGGGCCTGGTGAAAATAGCTTGGGCTTTGCCATGCTTGCGTTTGGCAAGAAGGACGGAAAGTGTCGAGGCAATATCTTGTTTTTAGGTAGTGAAAGTTACAAC
>CAYUHN010000029.1:0-22500 GCA_964444495.1 uncultured Roseibacillus sp.
TGAAGATGAAAAGAGCTATTGGCCTCTGAGGCAGCTCAAATTTTTAGCTCGTTTTGCCCACGAATATGAGACATGGCTTTGTTATGGGCATACGATTCCCAATGGTAACCCTCCGGAAGTCTATACTAATGGAGTTCCTTTTTCTGGTGTTCTTTTATCCGACCCTTTTTGGGCCGGTGAAGAAGCCGCTCGTTGTGTTCTCCCCGATGGAAAAACTGTCCACTTTTGGTCGCTTAATTTTCTCCATGAGTCTGAAATGGATTTCAAATTGGCGAACGGAGCAGAAGCACTTCTTGAGAGGCTCATTGCACAAGGATTCGGTGATTACGTTGAGCTTCAACGACCATCGTGTCTTTAGCTGAAATCACCGGGTTTCCAATCGCTATTTGAGAAGAGGCTTATAGCTCAATACCATTAATGTTTAGTTCGTGAATCGACCAGAAGAGGCGATGTTTACCAGTCTGTGTGATGCGCACGAATTTGGCTTCAATGGGTTCGAAAGAAATATCAGTTAGAGCTTTGACGCCATTTCCCTGGGCGATGGGTGGACTCCATTTTTTGCCGTCAGAAGAGACTTGGACTTGGTATTGTCGTGGGAAGTCACCTGCTGAACGTCGGGCGTCTAATGAGATGTTGGTCACTTTAGAGAGCTTGGGGAGTTCCACTTGAACCCACATACCAGGTTTCATAGATGCTTCTGTGGTGTAACGAGAACGAAGATCTCCGTCCACGCATCCGTCGAGGTTTTTGGCGCCATTGCTAGCAGTGAGTTTCCAATTTTCTCGATTGGTAAGAAACGGTGGTGATAGCTCTTCGAGTTCATCTTGAGTCCACGGTTCTTTTCGTGATTCGTGTTCTTTTCTTAAATGAGCGACCGCTTTCGGTTCGGTGAGCCCAGATTCATTACCGAAGGAATTTCGGATGTAGGTAGTTACATCGGCGATCCACTGATCGTCATTGGTTGCCATGGATACCATCAGGCCTTCATATTCCTTGCCGTCAAGATCCCCGCTTAAGCCATGTAAAAGGGTGAGTATCGCAGCATTATCAGTGCCTTGAAGACGTGGATTGTAAGCGAAGGAAGGAGCCAGAAAATGACCGTTTTGGCCTGGCATGGGGGTTCCCTTCCCATCTCCGCCGTGACAAGAAAAGCAAAGTTGCTCATAGATTTGTTTCCCATTTTTTATCGCCTTGGCAAAAGCTCCTCCTCTCCTCTTGAGGGCGTGTTGCGCTTTCTGATCGGCTACTGCGGATCCTTGTAGATTGCTAATAGCCTGAATGGTTTCGTTGTTCCCATGTTCTTTCAGGAGCCTATTGGAAAGGGTCTTGAGTTGTGAGTTTTCAGTACCGGAGGTGTTGATAGAATTCAGAGATTGGATAACCATCTCAATATCTTCGTTCAATTGTGGCGATGAGAGGAGAGCAGAAATGACGGATTCATCGTCGCTCTTCATGTATGGCTCAGCGAGTTGAATGGCGCTTGTTCGTATGATGGAACTGGAGTCTGTGAGTGCGTGGGAAACGAGTTCAGGAGATAGTTGCGACATTCCTTCCAGAGTCCATAGCGCGTGTAGACGTGCTAATTCTGAGCTATGATTTTTAGCCATTTCTATAAGAGCTGGAGCTACTGATTCTCGATCTTTTCTCAAGATGATGAGTTTTTGGGCAGTATCGCGCCACCAGCCGTTTGGATGTGCGAGATGGGCTACGAGCTCGGATGTCGTCTCGTCCAGCATCCGTGGCTGTTTATCTGGTTTGAAAGTGGGATGAGTCAGGCGATAAATTCGTCCCTTCTGAATATTTTTAGCCAACTCCCACTTATCAATGACCTTGCGGAGGTAGGAATCGGGGCGAGTCCAGTTGCCTTGTTGGATGATACCTCGGTGCATATCGATAATCATCATGGCGCCATCGGGAGAGGTTGTGGCTCCAAGTGGACGGAAGTTGATGTCCGTAGCACGAATGAATTCAGATTTCGGATAAGAATTCGAAAGAATGGTTTTCCCGTTTTCGCGAATGGGTTTGGCGCGGCGAATCAGGCGGCCTACTGGCTCAGGTAGTAGGTAGTCTCCTCTAAGATCGGATGGTAGACGGTCGCCGCGATAAATCCCTGGCCCTGCGCATCCGGTGAAGTTGTTCAAACAGCCACGATTATTGAGGCGCCGGGCCCCGCCTTGAACATCCGGAACCTCGGCAATAGGGAAGACTTCATTGAAGCCTTTGTTGGTTTGGCCTTTTAAGTTTAGAGCTCCGTATTTAATGGGCTGTTGGAAAAACTCGACTGGGACCTCTCCTCCTGCTCGGCAGTAGTAGAGTCGGCCCACATCATCTTGTCCGATGCCCCATTGGCCACCGCCGCGAGGGAGTTTGATGACCTCTAGTGTTTCATCGGTAAAGCGGTAGGATTGGCTTTCATAGGTTATGTAGATAGAGTTATCTAGATTCCACACTAGGCCAGAAGGTTGGTGCTCCATATTGCCGCCTCGTTTGCCTCCCTCGTAGATTTTCACTTTTTCGTCAGCGATTCCATCATTATCGCTGTCGCGATAAGTCCAGAGGTCGAGGGTATTTGTGATTCCAACCATGATGCGATCATCAAGGGGCAGAACCATGCGGGGAAGCACCAGGTTGTCTATGAAGACGGAATGTTTGTCGTAAACTCCATCACCATTGGTGTCTTCGTGTCTCGTGATACGAGAGGTAGGGTTACGTTCTCCAGTTGCATCTGCATCCTGCATATAGGAGTGCATTTCAACTACATAGAGGGCCCCATTTCCATCCCAAGCCATTGCGACGGGTTCACGAATATGAGGATCAGAGAGGACGAGCTCGAGTGAGTAGTCATCTTGAAGTTGGATAGACTTGTGAGCCTCTGCCGGGGATAAAAAGCCTTGTTGGTAAATATCATCTCCTGGTTCTGACCAGAGAGAGTGGGAAAGAATGAGGAAGAGTAAGATGCGAACCATGAGATTCATTACCTGAGAATATAGGAAATGTTGCAGCAAAACTTCCAGATTTAACGGAAAGAATTTACGGGAGTGCAAAATTTTAACCGTTCACGGTCAAAATTTATCGTTTTTCGTCAATCGGTTAGGATGATGAAACTCGATTTGGTTGCAATAATTTCTTTTCAGCCGCGAGTGGCTATCGGGGAAGCCCAAAGCCAATGTTCACTTTGTCTTGAGTGGGATGCTCTGGTGGTTTGCGGGAATTACGAAGCGAATAGTGACGGTCGTGAGATAAGGTGATATCGCAAATGCGTGGCCAGATATTGAGACGTAAGAAGTGTTGATCTGCATAACGAATTTTAATAAAAGGCAAGTACGTCTGAACAAGCGGTGCTACTGGGGGCAAGATTCCGGTGCGGCCGCCCCACATGCCGGCCATGAGAGGTTCCATGTGATTGGGGTCATCTCGAATTGCGTGGAAGGGGAAAGGGGAGTCAAGCCACTCATCGACAACCATGCGCTCCCGAATCGTAAACGGTGAATCCACATCTCGCACCATTACAAAATCAACGTTCGGATCATCAAAGGCAGTGAAGCGCCAGAAGAGGCCGCTCCAATTGTTAGACGGTTTTGGCATCAACACGATTTGAGCTCTCAATCTTTGTAGAGTCTTGATAGTGGACTTGGGAATATCTGGTCCGCAGTAGAAACGGCACGTCCATTCTGGGAAAATGGCAACGGCCATTGAGGCGCAGGCAATGGCGCTTTCGAGGTAGAAAGTATTATTTCCAAAAAGGCTATAGGAAATAACGTTTCGCTTTCGGGCTTTGGGATCGAAGGCTGGTAGATTGTCGGGAAGAGGTAAAGGTGGGACAGCTTGTTGGGAGGCTAGACGATCTGTCATCTCGAGGCAGCGTTGTCCCTGCTCTAACATTTGCTTAGTTTCTCCAAGCGATTGATGGGTCATTGAGATGAGAGCCAACGCGTCAACGTTGTGTGGTTCTATCTTCTCAGCTGCTTTGAAGCAAGTTTGAGCTGCTTCGAAAAATTTTTCGCCACGTAGCATGCGGCCAAAGGCTAGCTCGTTTTCAGCCGAGGTCCCCATTTTTCGTGCGGTTTGAAGCTCTGTTACAGCTTTCTTGTAACTGCCATCTTTCAGATAGGCAAAAGCTAGTAGACGATGAACGTCAGGAACCTTATCGCTTTTTTTCAGGATATTGGAAATGGTGGCAATAACTTCTTTCTGCTTTCCTTGATCAATCTGGGCTTTGAGGTCATTGAGAGTATCGGCCATGAGGGAGCTTGACTCTAATTGAAATTGTTTGAGAGGCGAGAGTGATAAGCTGTATCTTTTTGTTTATGCGTCATGAGTTTTCCGAGAGGTTTTTCAGCGAAGTGCGTAGGCAGTTTGAGTTGGTGAGCATGATCTCTTCTTCTAAGGCTTAGAGGAATGGAGAAAGAGAAATTCTTTTATTGGTTGGCCAGTGAAGCTCATTTCCAAGTGTTTGGATGAGCGGGTAATTGTTCTTATTTTTCTGGCCTGACTTTCAATGCGAACTCGTTCTTGCGGTTAAAAGTCGCGGAAAGGTAGGAACGAAGGCCCGAATTACCGCTTTTTTGCCGGATTTGGAGGTCTAAGGGACCATGTAGCCGCTTGGGTGAGATTCGGTGAGATTCGAGGCGATTTCGCTTGCTTCATTCTAAAAGGGGCTTTAGACCACCCCTCCTCCGTCACTGAACCATTATGGGCCAGCAGCATAGAAAAGTAATCAAACGTCGTCGCCGCAAGGAATATCTGAAGCGTAAGAAAGAACTTGCGAAAACAAACGAAGTTCTCTCGAAGCGTGCTGAAAAGCCTGCAGCTAAGAAAACAGCCAAGAAGGCTGCTAAGAAAGTAGCGAAAAAGGCTGCCAAGAAAGTTGCAGCAGCTGCACCTGAAGCTGCTGAAGCGAAACCTGAGGTTGCAGAAGCCGCTTCTGAAGGGGCAAAGACTGAAGAAGCTCCGTCTTCTGAGTCCTAGGAAGGCTTAAGATTCTCAAAAAATGCGGAGGCTCAATCTGGGTCGTCCGCTTTTTTGTGGATTGCTATCGGCGTGGACGCTTCGGCGCTAAACGCAATGAGGTGCCCGAGCTCTTGGCAATCTGCAGCGGATCTTGGACGAAGTAAAAGAATAAATCGATTAGCTCATTCGTAGTGTACTAAGTTGGGAAGTAGTTCCACAAGCTTAGGGTATTCTTCGACGAGTGCTTTTGTAGTCATCCATGAGACACTATTTTCATATGTCGCTACTGCCCACCTTCTCTTCAGGGGGCGAGGAGAAATTATCAAAGGTAGCGTTGCCTCTTCTTTTCCGGTAGCGAAGCTCATTTCAGCACCAAAGTAAACCCATGGTTCTGTTGGGGATTGAGGGCTTGGAGAAAAATTTATATTCTCAAGGGGTAGATATTTTTCTTCAAACTTCTCTAGAGCTTCGAGATTTTCTGGCAACTCACCATGCTCACCCTCATAAAGAAAGAGTATGGAAGAGATGGTTTTCAAGTTCATTAGGTTATGAATTCCGTCTCCGCTGCTTTGTAGGAAAGGTTCTCTTATAAGCCAACCAAACTGATGAATAATACCCGTCATTGCAATCGAGGTGCCAAATAAGGTGAGCATTAGCGCGCTGATGCTGATCGTCCATGACGCTTTCCATGCGCTTTGTTTTCGGAGCCAGATTAGCAGTCGATGTAGCCCAAAGGTCGCCAAGATCAGCGCAACGATTCCACACGCCAGCATTTCAAAGTTCCACTCAAGGCTAGTTAGGTTCTTTTTAAGGAAGAAAAGCCAGCCGAGGAGAAAGTGAAACAATGCTTCGGCTAAGAACAGCCAAGAAAGCAATACCAGAATGATGAAGAAAATACTCAGTGAAATCAGCATGGCGCACCCCAAACTTACTAGTTTTTTCAGCCAGCCTTTTTTTGTTTCAGCATCTTTACTCATCACGCAATGCTTTCGTTAGTTCGCTCTCGGACCACGCTTCAATACTGCCGTCGGTTAGTAGTACGAATCTTCTTTGGCCCATCACGGAGGGTTCATATGCTAAGATGTCTTGATTTCCGCCGATCTCTTTATCTCCCAGGTAGGCATAGTAGCCTGGAATTTTTGGCAAGGCCCAATTGGAATGTTTAAAAGACTTATCAAAGATGTTCGATGGTAATTTTCCATCATTCTCATTAGCATGAGCCCATAGAGAGCTCTTCAAGCTTTGCATTGAAGCTTTTCGGATTTTTTTAGAGGGAAGCTTCGTGTCTCCACTGAGTTCATATCCAATCCCTTGTTTCTTCCACGCGCCTGGGGTCATCAGCTCGCGTGCCCCGGAAATCATTGTGAGAATTACGTAGAGAAACAGTCCGCTCACTAACATTAAGGCGAGCGCTCTTCGGTAGTTAATTTTGGGCATCGATGGGAATGCCTTTGCTAAATAGTTCCATAAGCCCTGAACGCCCCAAGCTAGTAGGAAATACGTCAGGCAGAAAAATGAAATGCTTTCCAGCCGAGCTTTCGCTAAATCAGTGACCGTAATCACCGTCATTCCAGCGTAAGCTGGAAGTAAGCTTCCTAAAAGAATCAGTAGGGCAAGTCTATGTATCCTTCGCAACACCTTAAGTGAGGCTATCATATCTGGTTTTATGATAAAGCGATATTCTCTAGGGCTCTGAAGAACCTGAAACTCGAAGCTATAACTGGTAATCGTAAAACGATTGCGAGGGTAAATCCTCAATCTCGTTCGGGGCGAGGATCGCGTGCAAGCAGCTGGTGCAGAACTTCTGACGCATGTTGGCCGCCATACAAAATGGCATGAACTGCATCTACCAAAGGTGCTCGTACTCCACGGCTATGAGCGGTCTCGTAGATTGAAAGCGTATTAGGAACTCCTTCCGCTACCATTCCAAGCCGTGCTTGCGCTTCTTCTGCAGTTTCACCTCTAGCTAAGGCTAAGCCAATTTGGTGATTTCGTGAATGTACGGAAAAGAAAGTAGCAATTAAATCGCCAACTCCCGAAAGGCCTGCAAAAGTGTCTGGTTGCCCCCCTAGGGCGGTGCCTAGGCGAGTCATCTCTGCAAGAGAACGAGTGGCTAGAGCGGAGAGCGCGTTGTCACCCAGCTTCAATCCGGCCGAGATTCCTGCTGCAAGAGCGTAGACATTTTTAATCGCGCCGCCGAGTTCGATTCCTGCAATATCTGTGGCGGTGTAGGCTCGAAACGTTTTTGTTACGAAGTGATGCTGAAGGCGTTCTGCGAGTTTTGCATCATCCGCTCCAATCACCGCACAAGCTGGAAGGCCACGAGCGATTTCTTCTGCATGGTTTGGTCCTGATAGAACAGCTACCGGATTGTCAGGAAAAACATCGGTTAGGATTTCTGACATTCTGTTGCCCGTGCCTCGTTCAATTCCCTTCGAGCAAGTTAAGAGAATGCAATCTTTGGGCACGAGAGCCTTTACCTCTTCTGCAGTAGCTCGATAATTCGAGGTGGGCACTACAAAGAGTAAGAGCTTTGTCTCGGGCAGAATTTTTTCACGATCCACGCTGGCTATGATGCCGTCAGGTAAAGCTATTCCGGGAAGATAACGTTCATGAGCTCGCTCTTGATTGATTTTTTCGGCTTGCTCTGGGCGACGGGTGAGTAGCGAAACGGGATTCCCGTTACTCGCTGCAAGGATTCCCAAAGCTGTTCCCCAAGAACCCGAACCTAGTATTGCTGTTTTCATTTGCGAAGAGAAGAAGGAGTATCGTTGGCTTCGAGAGACTTTTTCTTGGCGCCAAATTTATTTTCCGTGCCTGCACGTAAGCGAGCGATATTGCTCCGATGTTTCCACACCACAAGCACTGCGATGACCACGGCGAAAACAAAGAGAGGTTTGTTCCAAGTCCCGTCTTGGATTCGGCCATGATGCCAAGAGCCCCAGAGCGTCAGAAAGGGGAGGGCCGCCGAAGTGAGGATAGACCCCAACGAAACATAACGACTTACTGCTGTGATCAAAACGAAGATCAAAATCAAAATAATGACTGCAAAAGGCATCAGCGCCAAAAGCACCCCTGCTGAGGTAGCGACTCCCTTACCGCCTTTAAAGCCCAGCCAGGGAGAATAATTGTGCCCCAAGATCGCCGCCAAAGCAGTAAGCACATGAATCGTCTGTATGAGAAGTTGCTGGTCTATCGAGAATGTTTGCCGCATCGAAGCTAAAAAGCTCAGTTCTGGAACGATGGGTCGTCCCTCGAGAGCTAGGATATTAATGGCCAGCAAAACTGGTAGGTAGCCCTTGAGGGCATCGAGGACAAGGCAGCCAATTCCGGGTCCTTTGCCTAATACTCGGAAGACATTCGTCGCACCGATATTACCGGAACCATGGTCTCGGATATCGATTCCTTTTAAAACTTTTCCCAGCAACAATCCAAATGGAATTGAGGCTATGAAAAAGGCTGCTAGCGGAAATAGGACAAAAAGCACAACGGCGAAAGGGTGTGCCGTCAATCGTGACGAAAGACCAGCAAATAGAAACGGCCTCTGAGGCAGTAAAATTACCGCCCTAGAGACCGTCGAAATTCAAATAGCTAGAATCGAATTCTACTTCTTAAGGACAGCGTTCCACTTATCGAGGTTCTCCTTTTGGGCAGCAAAAAGAGCTTTGGTGTCGCCTTTGATTTCGATGTCTTTGATGGTGTCACCCCCTTCAATCTTGTTGACGATATCCTGGCCTTTGGTCACTTGGCCAAAGACGGAATGCTTCCCATTGAGCCAAGGCGTATCTTTGTGGGTGATAAAAAATTGGGAACCATTGGTGCCAGGACCAGAATTAGCCATGGAGAAGATCCCTGGTTTGTCGTGAATAAGCTCCGATACAAATTCATCGGCAAACTTATATCCAGGACCACCCCTACCGGTGCCCTCAGGACAACCGCCTTGAATCATGAAATCCGGAATGACGCGGTGGAATTTGAGGCCGTCGTAATAGTTTTTAGTGGCCAAATTGAGGAAATTGGCTGCAGTCATAGGAGTTTTAGAGGCGAAAATGGTTGCTTCAATATCGCCTTTGTTGGTTTTGACGACGATTGCGATATCTTCGACTTTTTTCGCTTCAACTTTCTTTTCTTCAACTTTTTCTTTCTTCTCTTCGGTTTGTGCAAAACTGAAGACCGACAAAAGGAGGAGGCACATGATTGCTTTCATCACCAGATTGGTAGCTGCACGAGATGACCTTGGCAAGGGACTTGCGGGGGCATATTTACAAAAAAATTGAAACGGAGCAGGCTGATTTCAATCTGCTTGATGCTTGTTACAGGAAAAATGGAGGTGAAAAGGCCTATTTTGAGAAGGTTCAACTCGGAATAGGGGGCGAAATAAGGCTTGTGAGGCCAAAACTGCCTCCAAAAAAATTCTCTAAACCGCGAAAATTTTGGAAAAGTGCCTAACTCTCTGTTAAGGCACCGCCATGCCAGCGCCTTCTGAGAAGCGAGAGGTCACCGTTTTTGCACCCGCCACCGTAGCTAATGTAGCCTGCGGATATGATGTTCTAGGGTTCGCGATCGATGCCCCAGGTGACTATGTCACTGCCCGTGTTGCCGAAAAACCCGGTCTTCGCATCACCACCATCACGGGCGATGAGGGAAAACTCCCCCTTGATCCCTCAAAAAATACCGCCACCGTCGCTGCTCTTGATCTTCTTCATCATCTTGGAATGACCGACCGCGGCATCGAAATTGAGATTCACAAGCGCATGCCCTTCGGTTCTGGTCTCGGCTCTTCCGCCGCCTCTGCTGTTGCTGGAGCCTACGCTGTCAATTGCCTCATCGGCGAACCCCTTTCCAAGAAACAAGTTCTTCCCTTCGCTATGACCGGAGAAGCCTCCGCAGATGGTGCTTGGCACGCCGATAACGTCGGTCCCTGTCTTCTTGGCGGAATCGTCTTCATCCGCGACAACCAAGAACTCGACGTCGCTCAACTACCGGTCCCCGAAAATCTCTGGGCCGCAGTTGTCCACCCCGACATTGAAATTCTCACCCGCGTCGCTCGCGAAATTCTTCCCAAGGAAATTCCGCTCGCCAACGCCACCCAACAAATCGGTAATCTCGGTGGGCTTCTTTGCGGGTTTATCCAAAATGACTACGGCCTGATTAGTAGAAGTATTCACGACGTCATTGCCGAACCTCGTCGTCAGAAGTTAATTCCAGACTTCTACAATGCCAAACGGGCCGCCATGGCCGCCGGCGCACTCGGCTTTTCAATCTCTGGCGCCGGACCCTCCGTCTTTGCTCTCTGCGAAGGAAAGGAAATCGCCGAAAAATCGGCCGCTGCGATTGCCAAAGTCTTCAGTGACATCTCGTTAGGTCATCAAACTTATGTCTCCACCATCAATCAAATTGGAGTCCGCATTGTCGATAGGGTGCCCGAGCTCGAAGCCTAAATTTCACCAATCCGATGGAATTCTACTCCACCAACGATTTTAATAATCGCCAACCTCTCCACGAGGCTGTTCTACGTTCGCTTCCTAGTGATCGTGGTCTCTACATGCCGGATAAGATAGAACCTCTTCCTGAAAGCTTCTGGCAGGAATGGCGCGAGCTCTCCTTCGCGGAACTGAGTTCTCGCGTGGCGCAACACTTCTTCCGCGATAGTCTTCCTTCCGAAGTTCTCGAACCCATGGTTAGGGACGCTATTAACTTTGCTGCTCCTCTTCATAAGATTGATGATCGCCTCAGTGTTCTAGAACTCTTTCACGGCCCGACTCTTGCCTTCAAGGATTTTGGCGCCCGTTTTATGGCGCGTCTTATGGGTTATCTCACTCGAGAGGATGAGCGTACGCTTACTGTTCTTGTGGCTACATCTGGGGATACGGGAGGGGCAGTAGCTAGTGCCTTTTATAAAGTGCCTGGAACTCGTGTGGTTATCCTTTACCCTTCGGGAAAGGTCTCTGCTCTGCAGGAAAAGCAACTGACTACCCTAGGAGAAAATATCACCGCGCTCGAGATCGATGGCTCCTTCGATGATTGTCAGCGTCTTGTGAAAACGGCTTTCGCAGATCGTGTTCTCAATGAGAGCCTTAATCTCACGTCAGCAAACTCGATCAATATTTCTCGTTTACTGCCTCAATCGTTCTATTACTTCGAGGCTGCTCGCCAATTGCCCGAAGGACAGCTTCCTGCTTTCGTTGTCCCTTCCGGAAATTTTGGAAACCTCACTGCCGGAGTTCTTGCTCATCAGATGGGTCTTCCCGTGGCGAGTTTTGTGGCGGCGACGAACGTCAATGATGTGGTGCCACGTTATCTTGCCGATGGCACTTATCAGCCTCGAGAAACCCAAGCGACTCTTTCGAATGCGATGGACGTGGGCGATCCTTCTAATTTTGCCCGTCTCCTTGATCTTTACAGCAGTGAAAAGGGTCTCAATCAGCGGAGGGAACGTGCCTCCGAAGCTCATCAAGCCTTTCATGCTGCACTCACGGCTTATTGTTATGATGATGAAGCCACCCGGCAAGCGATTCGCAAAGTGTGGGACGAATATCAGTACGCGATTTGTCCGCATACCGCTATTGGCTATCTCGCCGCTCGCCAAGCTGAAGCCAAGCTTTCCAGTTCAGCGCATGCAATTGTTCTTGCGACCGCGCATCCCGCAAAGTTTCTCCCTACCATGGAGTCCGAGCTAGGTGAGGACGCTACTCCTGTTCCTGAACGCCTCGCTTGCTTAGCCGATAAGCCGGCGGAGAGCATTAAAATGAGCGCTGAAGAAGAGCCCTTTTTAGAATGGTTGCGAGAACTAAGTTAAGGTTGCGATTCTGATCTGTGTAGAAATTTCCCTTGTTTGTCGAACGATAAACTCTATCGCTTAAAGGATGAAGCGCGTAAAAGTCCTTTTCATTCTGATAATATAGCAAGCTCATTGGGCTTTGGTGAGCCAGTAGAGCCAAGCGAAACTTCTTTAAAAGAGGCAAAAGAGTTGGCAGTCGTCCTTGGTTTAGAGTCACAACTGTCGGCGGGGTTTGAAGCGATGCGACCGCTCATTGAACAACAAGCTGCGCAACAGCAATTGTCTGCCGAAAAGAAAAAAGAGTTAGTAGGGATTTATCAGACGTGGTTTGAAGAGGATCTTGATCACGAAAAGCTTAGTAAAGCGATTATCAAGATGTATGCGGAGGCTTTTTCTACTGAAGAATTAATCGAATTGACCGCATTTTATCAATCAGCACTTGGGCAAAAGACCTTGCTTGTTATGCCTGAACTGACAGCAAAAGGTGCTCAACTTGGAATCCAAGAAGGTCAAGAGAAGCAAGGCATTCTTGCAGCTCGCTTAGAAGAGTTCTTTGCTGGTAAAGCGGAAGAAGAACAGTAAGAGGCGCTTGAGGAGGGAGTTGGCCATTGTCATTGACTTTGAGGATGGGCAAAGCTTGCCCCTTGCCAGATGTTCGTGTGGCCGCTATTTTGTTGGTGTGAGAACGTTGAACCTCAAGTGTGCCCAGTTTTTCTTGGCAACCCTTTCACTTTTTCTTTGCAGCAACTCGAGCTTTGCCGCGAAAGAAGCGCGTGAGAAAGTCGAATTTTATGAAGATTATGAAGAAGGCTTAGCAGTTGCAAAGAAAGACAAGCGAGACGTTTTATTGTTCTTTTTTGGCTCCGACTGGTGTGAAAAATGTGAGCGATTAGATGAATTTTTGATTTCGAAACCCGGTTTTAAGAACTGGGTAAAAGAGAATTATGTTTTTGTGAAATTGGATTTCCCACTTGAGAAACCCGAGGTTACAAAAGGAAATGAGCCGACGCGCTCTCGTCTCAAAGCTCGCGATTTCCCTATCTTTTTTGCTCTTGATTCAAAGGGATTTCCCTATGCGCAATTGCCTTATAGGGTTGAGTGGGATGAGGAGACTTATCTTGGATCTTTGAAAGCACTACCTGAGCAGAAAAAAGCTCGTGATAAGGCTCGTAAGGCCTGGAAGGATGCAGCTACCGATGAAGAACGAGTGAAAGCTCTTGAGGCTTTTTTCAAGGTAGTTCCAAGTGCCTCCGCTGAGGCCATATACAGCGAAGAGTTCACGGCGCTTCGAGAGGCGTCGGATGATAAATCCGATTTTGTTGCGATTACAGCACGAAACGAGCGTTATAAAGCTTTTGAGCAGAAGCTCTATGAAGTGATGGTACAGAAGAATTATGAGGGGGCTGTGACCTGTTGTGACGACTATATTTTAGCCGGTCAGACTGCTGTCGAAGAGCAGGTTGGATGGTGTTTCAAGTATCAGATTTATACTGTGACCGAGGATTGGGAGGAAGCAGCGAAGGCGGCCGAGAAAATTAATCAATTAGATCCAACGACTGCTGTTGGCCGCCAGTCTCTAAAGTGGCAAAGTGAGGCGAAAAAGCGGGCAAGTATGCCTCCTCAGCCTAAGCCAACTGGAACCGAAAGAGAGATAAGCGGCGATTTTCGTGATCTTAATCCGACAACTGATACAGTTGGCGAAGGAAGAGCGGTTACTGAAGCGGTGCAAGCAACTCCGTATGTTCCTGATGAGGAAGAGAAGCCTGTGGTGAATGACGTTGTTGATGTTTCTGCTGCCGAGAAACGGGTAAGTGATCTGCAGAAACGAGCAGAGAAATTGCTAGATGAAGCTCGTCAATCTCTGAATGACTAGTTTTGTGCTAAGACGAGTTCTTTTCGAGGAGGTAATGAAAAGGCGATTAGCCATATGTCTGGCTTGCTCTGGGTTGTTTATTTTAAACTCATGTGTTACGTCCAAATCAGTGGAGCGTGCTCAAGAACGCGAGAAAAAGCATAAGGATTGGCAAGAGAATATTTTTAGTGACTTTGATGAAAGTATAAGAGCCTTTCGAAGAGGGAGCTAGCGGGAGCTAGCTTAGAGCGAGAAGAGGCCGTGGAAAAGTGGCCAGACGGATAAGGTTATAAGGATGTTGTAAAGAGAGTGGAAAAGAATTCCGGTCCACAATGAACCGGTAACTTTATATAACCAACAGCACAAGAATCCGAAGAAACCTACCGATAGGCTGCCGGGAACATCGTAGTTATGAATCAGTGCAAAAATAAGGGATGAAAGAAGAGCGGCTCTTCCAAAGCCGAGTCGATGAATAAGCCCTTGAAAGAGAAAACCTCGAAAGACGATTTCTTCCACAAGAGGAGCCATGATAGCTGAGGAAAACATAATGTAGAGTAGGCCGAGCCAACCATCTTCGTAGAAATCCAATGTGCCGTCTGATTCACCCCATCCGATCATTTCCCAGCCCGAGTAGATGATAAAGTTGCAGATAAAGACAATTGGGATTGCCCCGAGTATGAGATGGTAGTTTGGCTTCTTAAGCAGGCCGAGTAGACGTGGACCATCTTTCCATTTTGCTAGGAGGAAGTAGGAAGCGAATAGGACACTACTCGCTCGCCAAAGGGTGTCGCTTAGAATGAGGGTTGCGAAGGGAAAGGAATCCCATGGAAGCGGTGAGCTATACATCAGGAATGCTGAGATGTCTCCAACCACACAGGTGAGGAGGCAAATTCCGAGAGCGAAGGAGCAGGACCAAAAAGGAACGGGGGTCAGTGCGTTTGGTGGATTTCTTAGTTTAGCGCGATACTTCCAAAGAATGACGCTCCCTACTAAACTTAAGACCCAGCAAGGAAGTTCACCTAGAAATGCGAGTGTTAATGTTCGACGAGAGAGCCAATCTGCGGAATAGGCAATATCAGGCAGGTTCTCGAGGTCACCGCGTTTTTTGAGAGCTAGATATTGCCAAGTCCATAGACCTTGCTCTTCGTATTCCGAAAACCAGCCCTCAACTTCAAGTTCGTCTGCTTTTCCTTCCTGAAGTAGTTGAATTGTTTTCAGGTGGGTGTGAGCGTATGACTCAAGCTTTCCTTCTTCCTCAAGCTTCTCGAATCTTCCTGCAAGGCGTTTGAGAGTGGTTTTCTCATCACTGCACCAAAGAAGACTGTGCACAAAGCTGGGCTTGTTTTCTAATGATTCGGCTAATGATAGTTCGATATCGGCTTCTCGAAGGAGTGTGGTAGTGACGTCTTCGGAGTGGGGTTCGTCTGAATAGTAGTAGACAGTTAGCCCTAGCCAAATCGCGAACAGGGTTCCAATTCCAATCGGAGGGATTTTGCGTTTCGAAAGCCGTCGATAGGCTGGTAGGGAGTTGAGGTTCACGTTTGAAAAAGATTATGGAGGACAAAAAAAGGAAGAGAAAAATTTTAAATCACTTATTTTAAGATAGTTATAGAAATAAAAAGAGGGTTTGGTACTCAGGTGTTGAAAACTGTTTAAGTGAACACTTTTTTCTTGAACAGTTATCAGTGTGGAATTAAAAGCTTCTTCAGCTAAGAAAAGAATCGCCATGGTTACCACAGTTGAAGAGAAAAAGAGCATGTCCGAGAAGACCGAAAACGCAAAAGCTTCTAAAGCAGCGCAGATGAGTGAGAAGTTGGCTCAAGCGCGGGCCAAAAATCTGGATTTGGCAATTACTCAAATCCAGAAGGATTTTGGAGAGGCGGCGATCATGCGTCTAGGGGACGACACCCGTATGGATGTTGATACTATTCCGACGGGGAATCTTGTGATTGATCGGGCGCTTGGGGTGGGAGGATTTCCACGTGGTCGAATTGTGGAAATCTTTGGACCGGAGAGCTCCGGAAAAACGACTTTAACACTCACTGCGATCGCACAGGCTCAGAAGGCAGGTGGCCTCGCGGCTTTTATCGATGTTGAGCATGCCTTGGATCCGTCTTATGCGCGCAAGCTGGGCGTGAATACTGATGATCTCTTGGTATCGCAGCCCTCTTCGGGTGAAGAGGCCCTACAGATTTGCGAGACTTTAGTCCGGTCTAATGCGCTTGATGTGGTTGTTCTTGATTCGGTAGCAGCTTTGGTCACTCGACAAGAATTGGATGGTGAGATCGGGGATGCGACAGTGGGGGCTCAAGCACGTTTGATGAGTTCAGCAATGCGTAAGCTTACGAGTAGTATTTCGAAGGCTCGTACTGTTTGTATTTTCACAAACCAGATTCGAGAAAAGATCGGGGTTATGTTCGGTAGTCCCGAGACGACTCCTGGTGGTCGTGCTCTTAAATTCTTCGCCTCAGTGCGGGTAGATATTCGTCGAATTGGTCAGATCAAGGGGACTGATGGCGTGGTGATGGGGAGCCGGACCAAGATTAAACTCGTTAAAAATAAGGTGTCCCCACCTTTCACTGAAGCGGAATTCGACATCATGTATAATGAGGGAATTTCTTCGGTAGGCTCTCTAATCGACCTCGCCCTAGAATTTGGAATTATTCAAAAGCGAGGGAGTTGGTTTAGTCATGATGGCAATCAGCTAGGGCAAGGGCGTGACGGCGCTAAAAAGGCTCTGAGAGAAGACGAAGCTCTTTATCAGCAAATCGAAGCTCAGGTCAAAGAGTCTATGGCTCCGAGCTAGGGTTTACTCCCAAAGCTAGTTGAACAGTCTGTCAGGGTTTCATCCAAGAGAGCGCAAGTTCTCTAAGTCGAGCCCTGACGAACTGAAACCCTGACAAACTAGCAAATTCAACAGCGTTTTACCTGCGGTCTCACTGGGTTTGCTGCGCCGTCCGTTCGAATTTTTTCAAGATTCACCCCGTCCATAAGAGCCATGATGTCTATCTGGCTCTTAAAAATCCGATTTCTGCCGAATTCTTCTGCCGGAGGTCCCGCTTGGGTATTGCGATTGCCTCAAAAGCTTAGAAGCTACCCCGCGTATGAATTTTAGTCGCTTGCTTGCGGGGCGTTACCTGAACCCGGCGCGTTCGATCGTCTCGGCCATTACTCTGATTTCACTTATCGGAGTTGTACTTGGCGTAGCGATTTTGATTATCGTGGTCTCGATTCATGCGGGTTTCGCAAGGGATGTGAAGAAGCTGATGCTTGGATTTGCTCCCCATCTTGAGGTTCATAGCATGAGCGGAACCATGGCAGATTGGGACGAACTGGAAAAGGAAATCGCAAAAAGTGAAAGCGTTACAGGTAGCTATGCTCTTCTTCAGGATTTTGTGTTGATGGAGACCTTCGGGCAGCGCAAACCGGTTTACTTCAGGGCGATTGAGACAGATGATGAGGAGCAAATCGCTGCATTGGATGCTTTGCTTGATAAGGATGGGTATCCTGGAAGCCGAGCTGATATGGGTTTGGACCAGTTTGCCGTTATTTCCCGCCAATTAGCGAAAGACCTTGGCCTGAATGTTGGAGATGAGGTTGAAGTTTACGCTTCGCGGAATTTTGAGGAAGTGAAATTAGCCTTTGATAGAACGTCAGTTGAACCCCTCTATGTGCGTCGCGGAGAAGATATTGCGGAGATCAAAAAATTAGTAGCTGCTAGTCGTGCTAAGGCGAATATTCCCGTTACTGAGCTTCAAGGTCTGCATAGGAAAATTAATGAAGTTGTAGGAGCGGGAGCACGTGATGTTGAGTTTGAACTCGCGGATACAGCCTTGCGGGTGCTCGAGAGTTTTCCACGGGATGAAACTGGGAATTTTTATCTCACTACTCCGGAGGGTTGGACTAAGTTGCAGGCTGCTTTGGATGAGCTAACCAGCTTTGATGTCGAAGCGGCGGATGCGAAGAGTTTGAAAAATATTGGTGAAATTGTTCTCCCAAAGAAGCTCACTATTTGGGGTGTCTATGGGGATTCACAACGTACCCCAGGGCCGCAGATGTTCATTCCGCTTATTGTTGGGCAAGAGCTGTCTGGGTATAAAGATAGAGTTCAAGCTGTAGCGGTTCGTCTAGACGAGCCTTTTGAGGCCTTTATTGCTGCCGAAGAGCTGAATAAGCAATTAGGGGAAGACTATGTGGTAATTCCTTGGATGGAGAGGCATAAAGTTCAGTTCCAGCTCCTCAAGACTGAGCGTTGGATGTTGACCTTTGTTTTATCTTTCTTGGGTCTGATTTCAGCTTTTTCGATCACTGCGGTGATGTTGACCGTCACGGTGCAAAAGCGGAAAGAAATTGGCGTGATGAAAGCGCTAGGAGCGACTCGTTCCCAAATTTCGTGGGTCTTCTTATGGCAAGGACTCTTTGTTGGTCTTGTTGGAGCAATTGGCGGTATCGCTTTTGCGATGTTCTTTATTTGGCAACGGGAAAACGTGCAGCTGGGGTTGAGAAAGATAGGAGTCGATCCCTTTCCTTCTGATTTCCAAGGTTTTGATAAATTGCCCGCGGAGGTTTCCTGGCCCTTTGTGCTCTTGATCGCACTTGCCGCATGGATCTTATGTGGGGTGGCCGCTCTTATTCCGGCGCTTAAGGCAGCTCATGATGATGCTGCTAAATCACTACGGAATATATAGTTTTAACGAGCGAAGTATGGATTATTGGTATCTTAAAGACGGCGAAAAGCTGGGGCCGTTGACTGAGTTCGAAATTCGCTCGCGAATTCGGAATGGTGATGTTCAGCCTGATGATAAGGTTTGGTATCGGGACCTAGATGCTTGGCTTCCTCTCCGAGAGGTTGAGGCTTTGGTTTCGGAGTTGCCTGCTTCGGAGGATTTTCTCGAAGATTTTGAGGAAATCAATTCCGATAATGTGGACGACTATTTGGAACGCTTAGACCAAGTATTTGAGGGGCATTCGAAACAGGCTCCGCCACCTCTACCCATTAAGGGCATCAACAGGGGCACACTTTGGAGGCGCTTTGCAGCGAGGTGGTTTGATTTTCAGCTCTATATTCTTCTTTTTCTGACAACGCTTTTACTGGCCAATGCCGGGCTGGGAGAATTAATGGGCAACAAATACTACTTCTTTGTATTAATTCTCCCTTGGATTCTTTTCGAAGCTGTGGCCCTGACATCGTGGGGGACAACTCCCGGGAAGTGGCTGACTGGCTTCAAAGTTCGAGATGAGGAAGGAAAGAAGCTGTCGGCGAGAACAGCCCTTCTGCGAACGATTCGGGTGATGATCTTAGGGATGGGATTTGGCATTCCAATCTTGCGCGAAGTATCTTGGCTTTTTCACTACTGGCTTTCCAAAAAAATAGGTTCTGTTCTTTGGGATACTTCCGCTCGAATTCGAGTTCAGTCGGTAGGACAGTCAGCTCAACGCTGGGTAGTGTATGGGCTTTTTTTGGCTACAGTTCTGATTTCATCATCTGTAGTGAGTATTTATCAAACAACAGATGAGCAGCGCGCGGCAGCAGAAGAGTTTGTGCGTTCTCTGGGGCTAGAGCCAGTGGACCTGCCATCAAAGGGCTCTAGCTCGGAAAGTCCCGAAATATCGGATTGAACCGTTGGTAGAAAGATACGGAAAGGGCTCTTGTCAGATTTGGGGAATCAGGACAGCCTATGAGTGTGCGGGATATCGTCTATTTCGACTTGGAGACTCAGCGAAGTTTCAATGACGTCAAGGGAGACAAAAGCCAGATGCGTGTCTCGGTGGCAGTGACCTATTCTACCAAAGCGGAGAAGTACTTTATCTACGGTGAAGAGGAGATGGATGCTCTCGTCGCCCAGCTATTGGCTGCCGATCTTGTTGTCGGTCACAATCACGTCGAGTTCGATTATCCAGTGCTTCAGCGCTACACGATTCTTGAGCTCAAAGAGCAGACCAAGAACTTGGATACCATGTTGGACCTTCAAGAGAAGAGTGGTCGGCGTTGGAAGCTGGACGCGGTGGCTTCAGGTTCGCTCGGTTTGGGTAAAAGTGCTTCCGGAGTCGATGCTTTGAAGTGGTGGCAGCAATATCTCAAGACAGGCGATCAGCAACCTCTCATTGATATTGCGGAATATTGCGCAATGGATGTGAAGGTGACGAAAGAGGTCTACGAATATGGAGTAGCCAATGGTTTGGTGAAGATTGACGACGGGAATTCTAATGTTCCTGTCGAGATTGAAGTGAATTGGGAGTAGCGAGTCTACTCGCTAGTCTCGTCGGCGTTATTTGTCGGGACTCTTCGGACTCGAGGTCGTCTGGGGGAAGGGGTGCTTGGAGTCGTGGTTTGTCCAGATTGTGGTCTTTGAGGCTGGGACGTAGGGAATCGAATAGGGCTGGTGCGAGTTGTTGGCGCTCGAGGCTCTGGTTCTGGAGAAGCAGGGATAATCTCTCGGTCGAGCGGGATGTATTGAATACGATAACTGGCGTCGAGGTCGGCAACGGCTTTTTCTAGATTCGGTAGGAGTTCTTCTCCTGAATAAAAAGGGCCCGTTCCGCTTCCGCCGCCAGTATGAGTTTCAACTAATACAGGTTCTCCTCCCACAAGAATAAAGGAAGGGTGTCCCGAGTCGCCTTTCACCAATGGTTTGGTTGGCCAGAGGGTTTCCTCTTTGTCGTACTTCATGCTGAGATTTCGGCCAGTGACTCTTCGGATGCGGTTGATGAAAACTTGTCGTTTCTGTTCCGTAACGAGAATTGGGATATCAATGAGAGTGTGTTGGTAGTCGCTGCGAAGAGGAAGCAGACGATAGGTCTTCACCTCGGGAGGAAGAGGGAGATCGAGTAGGCCGACAATGACATCAAATTTGACAGGGAGTTCTTTTCGACGAAGAGAAATAGCTTTGATAATTTTTCTACGATGAAGATTGCCCTGCCGGTCATGAAAGCTGATCGGCTTATTCTTTTTGATAGGGTAATGCCCAGCGTAGACGATGTGCCGCGGAGTGATAGCGGTCCCTGCCTGTCTTTGTGACCAGGATACTCCACTGAGATCAATTCGGCGGGTCCAATTGTTTTGCCAGTTCGAGGCTGCGTTTGCTCGATAGCCGCTGAAGACGGCATTGTTGCTTAATGAAGTTTGCTGGGCAAGCAGTGCCAGACGGTTTTCGCTATCTTGTTGCAGTTCTGTGACCTTGAGAGGTTTTTGAGCGCTTTCTCCTAAAGTCACTCCAGAGGTAGGAGGGCCACAAGAGCCGAGGGCCAAGCCTAGCAGGATAAATAGAGTGCAACGCATTATGGTAAGATAGGCGTGAAAGTCATGTGAAGCTAGGAAACAGTCTGTAGATTTTGTGTTTTACTCAGAATGGCCGATAGCGCGGATACCGTTTGGGCCGTTGCGCCTCGGTGTTCTTCGAGAATAAGAAGTGCATCATCACTCTGTTTGTTTTTCGCTTCGGCATTGGATAAGAGCTCTTGCATCGCAGCGGCGAGGGTTTCGGTGTCCTTGATTATTTTGATGCCTTTGTTTTCTCGTAGAGTGGTTACGAGTGGTTCAAAGTTCTCGAAATGTGGACCGGCAATAACAGGGACTTTTGCCGCAATGGCTTCACATGGATTTTGACCTCCCGAGCTGGTGAGGGTTTTTCCTACGAAGCAAATCGTAGCTAAGGGAGTGAAGGCGGGCATTTCGCCGGTTGAGTCTACGAGTAGAACCTTTCCATCTAACGATTCAGTATCTTCCGTCTTCAGGGTCGAGCGAAGAATAACCTCAAAGCCAGCTTCGCGAAGTTCCTTTAGGATCTCTTTCGCTCGTTCGACATGGCGGGGGATAATCACGCAGCTAACTTGTGGGCATTTTTGTGCCGCCTTGGCAAAGAGTAATTCTTCTCCAGCATGAGTGGAGAGAGCCATCAAGATAGGGTGTTTACCCAAGCGAGATAGAATCGGTTTTGCCGAAGTGAGCGACGGAGCTGTTGGGGTGGCAGTAGCGGGATCGAATTTAATGGAACCCATTGTGTGAAGTTTTTCGGAATTGATTCCTACTCGTTCAAAAAGAGCGCCATCATCAGCAACTTGTAAACCTACCCAATCGAGGTGTTGATACATTTTCCCTACTGCCCAGCGAAATTTTTTCAATCTGTCCGCAGAGCGGGGTGAGAGTCGGGCATTGCAAAGAGCGATTGGAATGGCTCGACGCTTAGCTTCAGCAAGTAGGTTCGGCCAGAGCTCCTGTTCGACAAGAATCAATAGTTGAGGTCGATAGCGGTTAAAGTGACGCTTCACGATGGGAGGTAGATCAAGAGGAGCGTAGCCGATTCGTGTATGAGAAAGCATCGCAGCTTCGAGAAGGTCGAAGCCAGTGGAAGTGCCGACCGTTACTAGAAATTTTTGTTCAGGATCAGCTTCTTGCCAGCAAGTAATCAGCTTTCGAGCAATGTTAGCTTCACCAACACTCGCGACGTGCATCTGTATGAGGCCTTCGTTCGCCTCACCCGAAACAGGGCTCTTGGCCTGGTAATAAGAAAGCTTCTCCCAAAGCCGTTTTGATAGGCCGCCTCGTTTCTGAGTCTTCTTCAGCCAGAACGGCGTAGCCACCAAATAGAGAACGGGAGCAATGAGGTTAAATAGGAAACGAAACACGGCTGCCAGAGTCTGCCTTAGTCTAGAGCCATTCGCCAATGGTCAATTCTGGCTCGATTTGGGTGTGTTTTCCTTGAGTTTAGGGCCGTGGAACAGGGCTCGAAAAGCTGTTCTTCATCTTGAGAAAGATTCCGCTCAAAAATACGCCGAAAGTGATTGACGTGAGGCAGGCAACTGAGTAGCTTCCGCGCCCCGCCGCGAGATGCGGCACACGAGAAACCAACCGAGCAGCCCGCTTACAACAGAGTTTGTAAGCAATTCACTGCACAACCGGAGTCCGTGTTTTTGTTCT
>CAYUHN010000030.1:0-24051 GCA_964444495.1 uncultured Roseibacillus sp.
TCCTGATTTAGTTCACTGATAATTAACGTGTTATATCTAAGTTGACGCCAATGTGTAGAAGGCTTAAACCTCAAAGTAAATTTGAGCATGAGAAAAGCTTACGGTTTTCGAAGCTTCGACGTGCTTAAAATCGCCCTATTTCACCAGCTAGGAGACCTTCCCGAACCAAAATTCACCCACAGATTCTGCTGAAGAGCCTGATTTAATTTAGATGAATTTTAGGATGATCGCGGAGCGGTGACCAAAAATGCTAAAATTGTTACGATTTATGTAGTTTGTTTTTGTATGCCATGTCTCCATGGTAAGTGATGTTCGGTATTACTCTCGAAGAGAAGGCAGGGGCAGAAAGCTTTCGAAAGCAGCTAATTTCCGAATAGTCGATTGCCAGGTTTGAATGTCGGATTTTACCTCTGAATTTAGGTTGTTTCCTTAGGAAACAGCTTTTTCTTCGGGGTTAAAGCAAGACTCGAAAAGCCGATTTCCTAGTTTCTCTTCCGCAGACTTGTGGCTAGGTTCTAGCTTGTGCAGACGGAGCCAGGTTTTTTTCCTAAACGACAACATTCCCCTTGTATTGATCAAGTCGGAGTGGAGGAGCGAGCGGCTCGTTTTACAACTCGTAGTCTGAAGAAGGAGGTCAAGCTCTCTGCGCTTAAGTTGGCAGTGACGATGCTTGATATCACCACGCTAGAGGGAGCCGATAGCGTGGGCAAAGTTCGTCAAATGTGTCGCAAAGCTCTTAACCCGCTTTCTGGGGATGACTCGATTGGGCCAGCTGCTGCCGTCTGCGTTTATCCGCGTCTTGTGAAAGTAGCGGCCACAGAACTTGCGGGGACTGACGTCAATGTGGCCAGTGTGGCTACCGCTTTTCCTAGTGGGCAAATGCGTCTGAAAGAGCGGGTTGCTGAGATTCGATATGCGGTAGGGGAAGGGGCGGATGAAATTGATATGGTTATTTCACGAGGGCTTTTTTTACAAGGAGACTATCGCAAGGTCTTTGATGAAATTGCTCAATGTAAAGAAGCTTGTGGGAAAGCTCATCTCAAAGTCATTCTCGAAACGGGTGAGCTCGCTACTTACGATGCCGTCCGCTATGCCAGTGATCTTGCTATGAATGCCGGAGCTGATTTTATCAAAACTTCGACTGGCAAAGTCTCACCAGCAGCTACTCTTCCGGTCACTCTTGTGATGCTTCAGGCTATTGCAGATTATCACGAAGAAACCGGGCGAATGGTTGGAATGAAACCTGCCGGAGGAATCAGCAACGCCAAACTCGCTCTTCAGTATCTTGTCATGGTGCGTGAGGTTCTCGGCCAGGAATGGCTCACCTCGGAATGGTTTCGTTTTGGGGCCAGCTCTCTTACCAACGATCTTTTGATGCAAATTCGCAAACAAGAAACTGGCTCTTACCAAAGTAGTAAAAATTTTAGCAAAGACTAAGTGATGAAAAAGGTGAAAACAGCGAATGCGTTTCGTGATGGCGGTTTTGCCACTGCGCTCGAATCACGCGACCATGTCACTCTTGCCGCCGACTACGGTCATTTCATTAATGGTAAGTGGGTTCGAGGCGGGGAGATGACCGAAACCATCAACCCCAGTGACGAAACCGTTTTAGCAGAATTCAGTTTAGCAGGAAAAAAAGAAATCAATGCTGCCGTTAAAGCGGCTCGGGCGGCCTATGAAGGCCCTTGGGGCAAAATGCCTGCTGCGGAACGTGGGAAATATCTTTTCCGGATCGCTCGTCTTCTACAGGAACGGGCCCGCGAATTTGCGGTCTTGGAAAGCCTAGATGGCGGTAAGCCTATTCGCGAAAGCCGTGATGTCGATGTTCCGCTCGCTGCGGCTCATTTCTTCTATCACGCAGGTTGGGCTGATAAATTGGCCTACGCTTTTCCTGGGAAAACTCCCCAAGACCTCTCTCCCCTTGGAGTGATTGGCCAAGTGATTCCGTGGAATTTTCCTCTTCTGATGGCGGCTTGGAAAATTGCCCCCGCGCTCGCCTGTGGAAATACCGTCGTTCTTAAGCCCGCAGAAACTACTCCGCTCACCGCGCTTCATCTCGCGACCCTTTTGCAAGATGCGGGTCTTCCTCCTGGAGTGGTTAACATCGTCACTGGGGCAGGGGAAACGGGGCGCCTTCTCACTCAGCATCCCGATATTGATAAAGTTGCTTTCACTGGTTCGACTGAAGTTGGGAAAGAGATTCGTCGCAACCTGGCTGGCACGGACAAACGGTATACTCTCGAGCTGGGAGGAAAAGCCGCTAATATTGTTTTTGAAGATGCTGCGCTTAATGAAGCGGTAGAGGGCATCATTAACGGAATTTTCTTCAACCAAGGCCATGTCTGTTGCA
This sequence comes from uncultured Roseibacillus sp., assembly GCA_964444495.1. GTDB lineage: Bacteria > Verrucomicrobiota > Verrucomicrobiia > Verrucomicrobiales > Akkermansiaceae > Roseibacillus. Next base: position 2,351 of record CAYUHN010000030.1, read on the forward strand.
CTGGTTCGCGCCTTCTTGTGCAAGAGAGTATTGCCGACCGTTTAATCAGTCGCCTACAGAAACGAATTTCGACTCTCGTAGTAGGGAACCCCCTCGATAAAAACACTGACATTGGAGCCATTAACTCCAAGTGCCAACGAGATCGGATTCAAAGCCTCATTGCTTGCGGAATCGACGAAGGCGTTACTGTCTGGCAACAGGAGGGCAAGCTCCCTAGCAAAGGCTACTGGGTTCCTCCTACACTTCTCACCGATTGCGCTCAGAGCCAGCGCGTCGTACAAGAAGAAATCTTTGGTCCAGTTCTTACTATTCAAACCTTCCGCACTCCGAAAGAGGCGATCGAAAAGGCCAATAACACACCCTACGGTCTCAGCGGAGGTGTTTGGAGTGATAAAGGAGCAAAGGTTTTCAAAGCGGCCTCTTCACTCCGAGCTGGAGTTGTTTGGGCAAATACTTTCAACAAATTTGACCCCACTAGTCCCTTTGGAGGGATGCAAGAATCCGGCATCGGCCGAGAAGGTGGCCTTCAAGGCCTTGCCGCTTATCTTGACTTCTAATCGATACCAGCCACATGTCTAATCTTCCTGTTCCTAAGACCTATAAGCTTTACCTAGGAGGTAAATTTCCCCGTTCGGAATCGGGGCGCATTCAGTCATTGCGAAACGCAAACGAGGAACTCATTGCTAACGTTTCTAAAGCTAGTCGTAAGGATTTTCGCAATGCCGTCGTCGCTGCCCGCGCCGCGACCTCAAGTTGGCAAGCAAGTAGCGCTTACCTCAAAGGGCAAATTATCTACCGCATTGCCGAGGTTCTTCAAGGGCGGAGTGAGCAATTCGTCGCCGAACTTGTTGCGCAAGGGCTTGATAAAAAAGAAGCCCAAGAAGAGGTAACCGCCAGTATTGATCTCCTCGTCTATTATGCGGGTTGGACTGATAAATATAGCGCGGTTTTCTCTACCGTTAATCCCGTAGCTACGCCTCATTTCAATTTTTCACGACCTGTTCCACAGGGAGTGATTGTAATCATCGCTCCTGAGAAACCGAGCTTGCAAGGGCTTTTGGCTACTGCTCTCCCCGCATTAGTAGGTGGTAATACCGTCGTCGGAATCGCTTCCGAGATTCAGCCACTTTGCGCAATTTCTTTCGGAGAAGTTCTAGCCACATCCGATGTTCCTGCTGGAGTTGTCAATCTTCTCACCGGACAACGCGACGAACTTCTAGAAACCATAGCTAGTCATCGTGATGTCGATGCTGTCGTAGCGACTGGTCTAAGTTTCGAGCAACTTAAGTCGCTCGAAACTCATGCGGCCGACAATCTCAAGCGTACAATTCATCTCTCAACGGAAGAGGCTCTTCGTTCTGATCCACAACACATTCTTTCTCTTCAAGAAACACAAACCACTTGGCATCCTATCGGAAGCTGATTCTAAATCCTTCATATTATGACAACACACCTAGAACTCAAAAAATGGGTTGAAGAAATGACTTCCCTCTGTGAACCTGATCAAGTCCAATGGTGTGACGGTTCCGATAAAGAATGGGATTCTCTCACCTCGCTTCTAGTAGAACAGGGAACTTTTACTCGGCTTAATCAAAACCTTCGGCCCAATTCTTTTCTTGCCCGCTCTTCTCCTTCTGATGTGGCTCGAGTCGAAGATCGAACTTTCATCTGCACTCGTCGCCAAGTTCAAGCTGGGCCGACTAACAATTGGGCCGAAGCGCGAGAAATGTTGGCCAAAATGAAGGCTATCTTTACGGGTTCCATGAAGGGGCGAACTATGTATGTGATTCCGTTTTGCATGGGGCCACCTAGTTCACCTCTGGCCAAGATTGGCGTCCAGATCACCGATTCCGCTTACGCTGTCGTCAATATGAGAATCATGGCTCATATGGGAATAGATATTCTCAAGCGACTTGAAGATGAAGCTACTGGCGATACGCCTGAAGTCCGTCATGGGCATGGTCTTTTCGTTCCCTGTGCTCACACCGTTGGGATGCCACTTGTCGATGGAGAAGAAGACGTTCCTTGGCCCTGTAACGAAGAAAAATACATCTGCCATTTTCCTGAAACTCGCGAAATTTGGTCTTATGGCTCCGGTTACGGTGGTAATGCCCTCCTAGGGAAAAAGTGTCTCGCTTTGCGAATTGCTTCCGTCATCGCTCAGGAACATAATTGGATGGCTGAGCACATGCTGATTCTTGGCCTTGAATCACCAGAAGGCGAAAAGACTTACGTTACCGGCGCCTTCCCCTCTGCTTGTGGGAAAACTAATCTCGCCATGCTAGTGCCTCCCGATTCGTACCAAAAGGCTGGTTGGAAAACGACGATCATTGGAGATGATATCGCATGGCTTTGGCCTCACGAGGATGGTTCCCTTCACGCCATTAATCCTGAGACAGGATACTTTGGAGTTGCTCCAGGAACTTCCTATGACACGAATCCCATCGCGATGGATTCAATGAAGGAAAATTGCATTTTTACTAATGTTGCTCTCACTGACGATGGCGATGTTTGGTGGGAAGGGCTTACTTCCGAAGCTCCCGCGCATCTTATTGACTGGAAGGGGCAGGACTGGACTCCTGATAGCGAAACTCCTGCGGCTCATCCCAACGCTCGCTTCACTGCTCCTGCCAACCAGTGTCCCACTATCGATCCTGAGTGGCAAAATCCGGATGGCGTTCCGATTTCAGCAATTATTTTCGGCGGCCGCCGTCCATCGACCATGCCTCTCGTATTCCAGAGCTTCAATTGGTCTCATGGAGTTTATCTTGGAGCGACCATGGGATCGGAAACGACTGCAGCTGCTATTGGGCTTGCTAAACAAGTCCGCCGTGATCCGATGGCGATGCTTCCCTTTATTGGCTACAACGCGAGCGAATACCTTCATCACTGGCTTGATATGCGTCGCGAAATCCGAGAACTCCCTCGCATGTTTCACGTCAATTGGTTTCGCCGCGATGATGATGGTAATTTTCTTTGGCCAGGTTTTGGGCAAAACATGCGCGTTCTTGAATGGATTGTGAAACGTTGCGCGGGAAAAGTAGCTGGTCACGAAACTCAAATTGGGTGGACTCCTCATTTTGAAGATTTTGAAACCACCACGCTTGAGAACTTTAGTAATGAAGATTTCGATAAAGTGATGGCTTTCTCGGAAGAAGAATGGCGAGCTGAATTGATTTCTCAAGCGGAACTCTACCTTAGTCTTTACGATCATCTCCCTAAAGAGCTTGTTTTCCAAAAAGAACTTCTTGCTGCTCGGTTGGGATAACTATCAGTGTTTTTAAGAAACGAAAGCCTCCTGGGCAGCATTTTCGCTTGCCTCAAAATCCTTTAAGACGGACAAAGTAATACCTGTTACCATCTCCTGATGGCGTTTGACGAGCACCACAAAAGCTTCTTGTTCGCCAGCAACTGCTTGGCGAACTAAGCTTAAGTCAGATGATTTTCCGATTCTTTTCAATTTTCCCTTTAATAGAGTAGACATCAACAATCGGAATTCGTGACGAAAAAAATCAAAGAAATCGAACTACGACAGAAAGCAGTAGCAGCCGGCATAGGAATGCAAAATCTCGTTGAGATCTTGAACTCCTACGTCACTCTTTTTCTATGCGAGTCCTGAAGGCTTTTCCTCATCGGCTTCAGCCGGGATTTCTTGTTTTGTTCGTGGCGCTTGGGGTTTTGGCGCTGGTTGCTGCTCCTGTGATTTCACAGGAGGGCTGGCGTGAGGTGCGACTCAAATCAAGTGAAGCGACCAAACCTCACAAGCGACATGAGCATGCTTTTGTGGAGGTGGGAGGGAAGCTTTATGCCTTGGGAGGGAGGAGGATCCAGCCGGTAGATATTTATGATCCCATTTCTCAAGAATGGGCCTATGGTAGAAAACCTCCGCTTGAGCTGCACCATTTTCAAGCTCTTGCTTTTAAAAACAAAGTTCTTGTGGCGGGAGCATTTACGGGGAAATTTCCGGAAGAGACACCGGTTGAGTGTATTTATTTCTACGATGTGCTCTCAGACTCTTGGTCTGAGGGGCCAAGAATTCCTGAAGATCGGAGACGTGGTTCTGCGGGAGCCTTTCTAAAAGAAGGGAAACTCTACCTAGTCTGTGGTTTGACTGATGGTCATCGTTCGGGTTGGGTGGCTTGGTTTGATGAATATGATTTTGAGACTAAAAAGTGGAGGAAGTTACCTGATGCTCCACGGGCTCGCGATCACTTCCATGCAGTTCTAGTGGGTGAGCAATTGGTCTTGGCCGGGGGAAGACGTTCAGGTTTTGGAGGGGAAGTTTTTCGGGATGTGATAGCAGAGGTTGATGTTTTTGATTTCTCAAGAGGAGTTTGGAAGACTTTGCCTTCGCCGCAGGGAGATCTTCCCACCCCTCGAGCAGGGGCATCTTCGTTAGTGATTAACGAACAGGTTTTCGTGATTGGAGGTGAGACCGCTCGCAAGGAAGCACATGTTGAACTCGAGGCCCTCGATCTTGCTTCGGAGACTTGGCGAAGTTTTCTTTCGCTTCCCGGTGGTCGTCATGCAAGTCAACCAGCAGTTTGGGAAAGGACTCTTTATCTTCAGGCAGGTTCGATCAAGAGAGGAGGTAAGGAAACTCGCTCGCTCATCGCATGTCCTTTTGACGCTTTGGCCGAGCCTGTGGAAAAGTGAAGAAGAGTGAATTCAATTTAGTTACTTTTAAGTAACAGGATCTTTAATCGTAGGAAGCCATGAGATAATACGGTGATGAGAAAAAGAAGGTTTCGGAGTAACAGCGCGGGGTTTAATGGATTTCGATTCATGACTACCTTTTCATTTGCGAGTAACGCCGCGCATTTTTCTAGGTTACTGGATTTCACAGGCCATTCTGCGAAATTTGTTCTCCAATCATGAGGGAAAGATTCGGGCCCGTGAGCCAATCCACAAAGTGCACCTGCTATCGCTCCTGTAGTATCTGTATCACCGCCTGCTTGCCATATTTCAGAGAGGGTAGGAGTGGGCTTCCAATCATTTTTAATTCCAACAAAAATAACTGAAGGAACAGTTTGATAGCAGTATCCACTAATGCCCCGTTTTGGATTTCCTCCAATATCTGTGAGGAATTCAGTGAGTGTTTTATCTTCCGTGAGGTGGTTTTCCAGACTCGTGAGGATATCTTGCCAGGGTTTTTCGTCGGTAATTTTTCTCAAAGTTAGAATAATTTCCGTGGCTGAAGAGGCGTTACCACGGCAGGTATGAAGAGCTGCAATTTCGACGATAGCAAGAGAAGCGATTTCCGCTTTTGGATCCGTATGAGTGAGGCGAGTTTGTAGTCGATTAAACCGTTTACGCTTCTCCGCGCATTCTGAGAAATAGGAACCGACTAAAGCTGCACGCATAGCAGGTCCATTTCCGGCCGAAAAGACCCCCGAGCGATGTGGCGAAAAACCAAGCCACAATTTGAATAACGAGCGGGCAGTAGCCATTCCCACTCCTGCAGGTAGCATGAGAAGCCAGATTCGTAGTTCCCAAGAAAGAGATTTTATAAAGCGATTTTCATCACCGTTACAGCGACTCAATACACGAGCCATAATAAGGGTGTGCTCGGTGTCATCGCTCCACATGCCTCTGCCAAAGAGAAAGCGATGCTTCCAATTGTGCGCCCACTTTAGCTTTTGAATTGATTTAGGCGTTAGCCCTTCTGCGGGAAGCCCGATCGCATCCCCAATAGCGGTTCCTAATAGGAGTCCGTGAAATTGACAGGATCGTTTCATGGGTGGTTTGAGGAAGACTCGTAAAGTCGGTCGGCAATTCCTTGGATTTTGTTTTTCCAAGCGAGCTTTCGAAGCCAGTTCTTGGGAATTCCTTGTTTCCCATAGTAGGCTCCTGCAAGTTGGCCGAAGACTGCTGCGGTTGTGTCGGCGTCGTCACCCAAGTTTGCCGCTAGGAGAGCTCCTTCTTCGAAAGTTTCGCTTTGATGGAAGCACCAGAGGGCTGCTTCTAGACTATCGACAACATATCCACTTCCTTTGATGTCATCTCTGGTTTTGGTTTGATAGGAGCCAGTCGCGATTCTTTTGAGCGAGGTTGGAAAAGAAGGCGACAATTTGTCACGGATTTCAAAAAAATCGTCTACATTGAGAATTTCTTCTTTGGAAATCGAAGAAAGCGCGCGGTGTGTGTAGTAGCCAAAGAGTTGACAAGCGGCTATCGCTTCTGGGGCTTGATGAGTGGTCCGTGAGCTGGCTTCGCATTGAGAAAGAAGAGTCGAGATCGGATGGTTTGCATAGAACAGAACAACAGGGGCAAGTCGCATGATCGAACCATTACCAGCAGCGCTAGGGGAGCATGATCCGGCTAGAGAATTGCCAGTTCTTTGGAAGTGATTTAGCGCTGCTCGAACGGTGTTTCCAATATCGAAGCAATCCCCGGTGACGGAATTTTCTCCATTGTGAAACCAATTGAGATATCGTTCTAATTGGTCAGCCAGATTCATCTTCTTTTTGACTAGAAGACTTTCGGCGAGGCACAGAGCCATAGATGTATCGTCGGTCCATTGTCCGGCTTTCAAGTTAAACGGGCCGCCACCTACGATATCAGTTAATGGTTCAAAGCGCCAGCGAGGTGAGAACTCAACCGTAGTGCCTAGCGCATCACCACAGGCGAGTCCAAGGAGAGCCCCTTGAAACCTATCTAGTCTATTAAGAGACATTTCAAAGTGTTTCAGCTAGGATTTCAATAGAACCCAGAAGATTAGAGTTAAGTTCTTCTAAGTCTTCGGCAGGTATCCACCATTCTTCGTGATGAGAAGCTCCGACGATTTTTCGTGGGTATTTTTCAAGATACGTTCGTGGTAGTTGAAAACGACAGACAAACCCTTCGCCACTTTGTGGAATATTCCATTCCTCTGCGATTTGCCGAGCATATTTCTCGTTAGTAACAGGATAGAATATTGGTTGGTCAGGTAGACGTTGTGGCCAAGCTTGAAATTTTAACTCTTTAAGTTTGAGGAGTTCGTTGGGGCCAATTGGTCGGAAAAGGGTCACCGTATTAGGCAAAACTTCATTTGAAGTTCTGAGAACACCTCCTGCGTTTTCGATTTCTTGAAGTGCTTTTTCAATATCTCCTTGCTGAAGTTCTACTCCTTTACAAGCATCGGTGAGAAGAACGGTTTTGAATCCTTCTTGTAAGGCGTCGAGAGCGGTGAACTTTACGCAGTAGTCGGTAGCCACTCCGCAGAGGTGGACCTCAGTGACTTGCTCTGCACGGAGATAGTCTGTGAGGCCTGTGCTCTTTCGGTGGCCATTGTCAAAGAAGCCGCTGTAACTATCAATTTTAGAATTTTGCCCCTTGCGGAAAACGGTGGTGAAGCGATGAGTATCTAGGCCTGGAGCGAAGTTTGCTCCAAGGGAATTCTGAATGCAATGACTAGGCCAGAGGATTTGCGAAAGGCCGTTTAAGTCAACGAAATCTCCAATATTGTTATTGGAATGGTTGCACGCGAAGCTTCCGTGATTCTCCGGATGCCAATCTTGAGTTGCTACGATGAGGTCGTAGTGTGCCATGAGTTCGTTAACAAGTGGGACAAGAGTGTCCGCATCTGGAACACCGAGAGGCCCTCCTGGGAGGAAGTCATTTTGAAGGTCGATGACAAGAAGTGCTTTCATCGTTCTATTGTTGGGGTTGCAATTGTTCGCGAGCCACCATTAGGGCAAAGCCAAGGAGGTTGAGGCCGCGCCAGAGATTGGGGTCTTGGGATTTGGGGTTATCTTGACCAAGACCGATTCCCCAAATCGTATCTGGTGGACTGGCCTCTACAAGGATTTGATTTCCGGTGTTCTGAAGGAATTGTAGCAGTGGAGGATTCTGTGAGAATTTGGCAAAGCTTCCTTGTGTTACGATCTCGAAACTGCGTTTGTTCCAGACATTGGGGTCAAAGTCAGGAACTGAGCGCCCAAGTTTTTTAGCGTAGGCAGGATCTGAACAAGCGATAACCTTTTTCCTAATTTCGTCGGCTCCAAAAATGCGGGCTTTTTCGGCCATCATATAGTGTTCTGCAGTAAGGTAGGTGATGCCTTCGATTTCAAATGATGAAGGATACCATTGGCTAAAGCAGGCCTTGGTCAAAGAGTTCTCATTAGGTTCAGTATGCCCCCAAAAGAAAAGAAATTTAAATTGCTCAACCGAGAAGCGCTCTATCAGTTCATTCTTTGAGAGAGGAGGTTTCATGGCGGCAGTTTAGTGTCTCAAATACACTTTAATCAAGATAAAAAGTGTTTCATGGACACTTTTTGAGAAGGTCAGATTAGTGACGGTTTTGAAAAAGCTTCTCAGCCGTTGGAGTAGAAGGCCTCTTGAATGATGAGGAGGTTTTTTGCTATCGCATTGCGGTCAGGACTATCTGGTAGTTTGGATTTTGCGAAGGCGGCTTTGACGTCTTCGAGTCGTTGTTCCGCTAGGGAGAGAAGCTCTTCGTATTCATAGTCGCCGTTTTTGACTCTAAGGAGCCAGTCGGAATTGGGGCGACGAACTCGAACGATTTCTTCTGTTGCGATCTCGAAGGCCATGTCGAGAAGTCGCAGGGTATGCATCATATTCTTAGAGTCGTAGCCTCGACCGTGACTGGCATTTGTTTGGTAGCGATTCTCATTACGCTTGCTGACCCACTCCCAGTATTCGCGATGGCTGCGACAATGGGCTTTAAAGGCATCAAGGTTGCAGGCTATCCAAGCAATGGGTTTTGCTTCGAGAGGAACGCTGCTGCAGAGCATCGCGGCATCGTCTTTGGGAGAGAAGATCCCACGGTAATTTTCGTCTTTACTATGGAAGAGGGCGTAAGTGCCAGGGGCATGATTCACGGCTACTAGTCCGCAGTCTTTCTCTTCTAGTCTTTTGTCTTCTAGCCAATGTGCGAGTCGCTGACTTCCTTGTCCTTCGAGGATGAAGCAAAAATCACGGAGGTGTTTTCGCTGTTCTGGCTCGGGACTCATGATTTTTTTATTGAGACCACGGGCTTTTTTGATTTGAGCGACTGCGTATCCTGCGAAGCTTTGTTCACAAAGTTTCGAGAGGAGTGAATCTCGTTTGATTAATGAAAAAGCAGGATGTTGATAGCGAATGCAGTCTTGTGGAGCGTAGAGGAGCTCTAGAGCGGTGGGATTATTCTTCGCTAGGAGCTGGAAGAAGCGGGTTAGTTCGTAGTAGACTTGATCGTTTTTTTCATCCGCGACCTGTTCTATGGATTCAAGCCCGGCATGGAAGGAGGAGGGCATGATGAAAAGACCTCGGTAGTCCTCGTCGGACTGATCTGTGTTTGTCCCATAGGAGTGGCTTCCACTAAGGGTGTCGAAGAAGAGGAGGTCGTGCTCTCGTATCCTTGCAAGGTCGAGAGCGGATAATTTGAGTATCGACATATTAGAAGCCAACGAGTCTTCGATATTCTTCATCGATGAGCTGTTGAATAAGCTTCGAATCGGGTCGCGGAAGCTCGGGTCGCTCTTCTTGAGCAAGGTTTGAAGTTAAGAATTCGTCGAGAACTTTGATGCGCCCATTGCTGGCAGTTTCGTCGGCATCACCTTTCCAGATAATCAAAGAGCTAAGCGCCTCATGTATTTTTGGTTCGGCCGTGTCGATGAGAGAGGCGAAGCGCACTGGGGGAATAGTGAGTTGGTTCTCTACCCACTGTGCGGCCAGTAGGGCCCGACAAGCGTAGAGATAACCCTTTGCGGAGGGTTTTTTTTCGCTCTTGTTAAGTTTGTTTTTTTGGATTTGGTGGGCGAGGCCTCGGTAGTGATTAGCAAGGTGATTCGGATCAAGGATGTGATTCGTGAGTTCTTGCCACTTTTCTCTTAAATTTTGGGTATTCCAGTAAATGGTGGGGGAGTAGAGCCATTCGATAAGAGGGCCGTTCGACTTGGATAGTAAGCCAAGAGCCTTGCGGATATCCCAACCGACTGGGTCGAGATCATTTTGAATGGGGATCTCGATGCTGTCGGGAAATTTGAATACGCTGCGGTAGTGGTTAGCGGGGGCGAGGTAGAGGAAGCGAATATCGTAGTCGCTGTTTGGTGAGGCGAACCCCCACGCGCGGCTACCAGATTCGCAGGCATAGAGGATATCGATTTCGTAGGATTTTTCTAAGGAAGCTAGGAAGCTTGGAATGGAAGCGTCACTCATGGTCTCTCGGTATTCTCTCCGATTTTTTCGAGAGAGCAAATCGCGAAGTCAAAAATATTTTCGTGATCGAAGGCGAGAGGAGGAAGATGGTCAATTTGGAACCAGCGTGCGTCGCTGGCATCGTCGGCAGCGGTGGGAATAGTGTTGGAGTTAGCGAGTAAACCCCAATAGACGAGAGAAATGGTATGCCCTCTTGGATCGCGGCCGGGTTGTCCCCAAAAGCCCAATTGCTGCCAAGTGGGAGGTGCGATACCGGTTTCTTCGGCGAGTTCGCGAGTAACGGCGGCGGCGGGATCTTCATTTTCGTCGACAAAGCCTCCAGGAAAGGCCCACAAACCAGCAAAGGGCTCTTTTCGTCTCTGGATGAGAAGAACCTCCAGAGTCTTCTCGACCTTGCGAAAGACGATGGCGTCAACCGTGACGGCTGGGCGAGGGTAGGAATAGGTAGCGGGCATTGTGCTGGGGCTTCGATGGTCGCTTATTGGGTTTGTCTACTAACTTGAAGAATTGGCGGAATCTGAATCTTCCCAAGACATTTTTCTTAAAGCTTCGAATTTAGGCGTCTGCTTCATTTGTTTGAGTTCTGAAAGCTCATCTTCGAAACCTCCACTTAGGATAGGAAAGCGGCACCAGGTTTTAGGGTCGAGATTTTCGTCATCGAGATGAAAACTTGGAGCGTAGCGTTCACGTTTCCATTGATTGCGGCTCCAGAGTTGGAAAAAACGAACAACCCATGCTAGGAGCTTTTTGTCTGATTTTTCAGGGAATTGATGAGTGAGAAGCGTTAGGATTTCTTTTGGGCTACGTTTGTCTCGAATGGCCCATTTCTCAATCTGATCGAGAATGGGGTAGGGCATGAGGTCGCTTTCATCTGTTTGCGCTTGCTCTTCAGGACGTAGCTCAGCAGTGGGTTGTTGAGCGTTGATGTACTTGAGTTCAGGAATAGCCGGAATACTAGGATTATCACTGGTTTCAAGCCATGAGAGCCATTGCCGAAGGAAATTTTTGTCGATGCCTCCAATAGGGGCTAAGCCTCCGCAAGTGTCGCCGTCCATAGTAGCATATCCCACGGCAGCTTCTGAGCGATTGCTAGTAGTGAGAAGAAGTGCTTGTCGAATATTGGCTAGCATCCAGATTCCGGGGGCACGTACACGAGCCTGGATATTTTGTCGGGCGATATCGTCTTGTTCCCAGGTAAGAGAGCGTTGGAGGTGGTTCTCTAGTAGGTTTTCGTATTGAGCAATGAGGTCACTTATTTGCCATTCGTCGTAGCTGCAGCTGAGGGCGTTGGCGAGTTTCTCGGCTGCTTGGCGAGTTGTTTCCCCACTCTGTTCACTTGCTTGATAAATGCAGGTGAGAAGTTTGGAGATAGTGAAATTTGCTGAATTATTTTCGAGATAGAAGAAGCGGGTTCGAAGGGCTTTCGGTCCGAGTTCTTTGTGAGCTAATTTGAGCATGAGTGCGACAAGGCAGGCGCAAGCTGCGGAATCAGCACCACCACTGAGCGAGATGATGAAGCCCCGGCTTCTACTTTTACGCATATAGTCAAATAGGCCGAGAGTGACCGCACGTGTAAAGGCTTCCTCTTTGCTGAGATCATCGACTTTCTCATGGGCACTGAGGGGGAGCTTGTTGGGAGCTGTTTGGAAGGAGCTGCAGGCTAGAGGGATATCATGAAAAAGGGGTTCACCTTTGTTGGGGGTGCATTGGGCTAGTCGATTGAGTTCGAGATCAATGGTGCAAGCGGTGACAATGACTTCTTTAAAAGAGAAACGAGATCCCTCCACAACAAGAGCTCCATTGTTTGCAATCAGATTGCCGCCATCGTAGATCACTCGACCTGCCTCATTTCCAAGTAGATTAGCGTACACATAGGCGGTGGCGAAGGCGCGAGAGCCTTCTGTTACGAATTGGCGACGAATTTTCTGTTTACCGAAGGCGAAGTGGCTGGCGCTGGGATTGAGAATGATGTCAGCCCCTAAGAGAGGGGATTTTCTTCCTGGCCGGTTGGCGACCCAAGCATCTTCGCAAACTTCGAAGGCGATGCGGAGGTCGCCTACTTGAAAGAGAAGATCGCCGATGGGAATGTCTTGGTCATTAATCGAAATGGTGCTCTGTTCCCCTTCGGGCCATGAAGTGAACCAGCGAGGTTCGTAGTGGATACCATTTCCGGCGAGGTTCTGTTTGGCATAAAATCCTATGAGTTCACCGTTTGCGATAAGGGCTACCGAATTAAAAACACGATTTTGATGACGAAGAGGAAGGCCCACAGCAACAATGAGATTCTTCGTTTCGGGAACTAGCTGAAGGAGGCTCTCAAGGGACTCGGTGGTAGTTGCTTTAGCTAGAAACTGATCTTCACAGCCGTAACCGGAGAGAGCAAGTTCAGGTAGGCAGAGTAATTGAGCTTGTTGATCACGTGCAAATTCGATGGCTTCGCAAATACGACGTAAGTTACCAGTCCAATCGAGAGGTGTCTGGTTGAGTGAAGCTGCAGCGACGGTAAGAGTTCTCATTGTTGTTGATGTTGTCTGAGGAGTTTTTTCTTTGTAATTTCTAAATTAGGAGAAAGCCGAAGTTGCCGAGGATGGTGACGATGTTCGCTCCACCCTACTAGAGCACGTTCGCGAATTTTTTCCAAGCTGTCGCTGGGCATCTCTCGTTTACTGTCGACAATTTTTGTTTCCAAGAGAGTTTGTGTGCTAGGTAATTCTTCAAGCTCATTATAGAGTAAATCATGGTTGGAGTGGCGAATAACATTGAGGCAACCGGGATTGGAAATTTTGATGGGGTCGTCACTGAGTTTGATGCGGTAGTGCCAGTCTTCTTGTTCGCGAATTGCTCCCAATTTGTAGACGCCGCCCAAGGCGGCTTGTTCGTATGCGGTGGCAAGTTTGGTACCAACTCCCCAAGTATCAATTTTGGCACCTTCTGCCTTCAGGCGGCGGATTGTTGAAGCATCTAAATCATTGCTTGCCACGATATGAGCGTCTTGAAATCCTGCTTCATCAAGAAGCGTGCGTGCGGTGATGCTGAGAGCGGTGAGGTCACCAGAGTCGAGACGAATTCCTCCGAAGTGATAGCCTTTTTTACGTAACTCTTCTCCCACTTGAATCGCCTTCTTTGTTCCTTCGATGCTATCAAAAGTATCGACGAGAAGAGTGGTATTATTAGGTATGGCGTTGGCATAATGTTGGAAGGCGGTGAGTTCGTTATGAAAGCTCATGACCCAGCTGTGTGCGTGAGTGCCTTTTACAGGAATTCCGAATTGGTGGCCGGCAAGAACGTTTGAGGTAGCATCACATCCTCCCACATAGGCAGCGCGACTGGCGCTGAGCCCACCGTCGGGACCTTGTGCTCGGCGTAAGCCGAATTCGAGAACAGAATCGCCTTGCGCGGCTTCACAAATTAGAGCGGCTTGGGTTGCAATGAGGGTCTGAAAATTGACGATATTAAGAAGAGCAGTTTCGACGAGTTGGCATTGGAGGATGGGTCCGCGAACTTGCAGGAGTGGAGCATTGGGTAAGACAAGACTACCTTCTGGAATGGCCTTGATTTGCAAATTCCAATCCAAGTGCCGAAGAGTTTCGAGGTAGCCTTTGGCGAAGAGGGCGCTCCCATCGGCTGCTTTCAATGCGCTGAGGTAGCGGATCTCGCAGTCGTCGAATTTGAGCTGAGTGAGGTAGTCCATGGCCGGTTCGATACCTGCGGCGATGGCGGCGTCTTCTTGGAAAGGAGCTTTTCGGAAGAATAGGTGAAAGACCGCTTCTTGTTCATGGCGTTTATGATGCCAGTAAGCCTGCCCCATGGTGAGCTGGTAGAGGTCCGTGAGAAGGGGTGAATTCGTGCTCATGGTGTTTTTTGGTGTCTTTTTTACACCAAGTAAAGAAGATTGTGATTTTGCCGGGTATTTAGCTTGCAGGAAGGGGCGATTACGGCGAATCAGTCTGGGACTATGGCAAGTGAAATTGATTTGATTGGAGTTGGTTCCCCGGTGGTGGATTTATTGGCTCATGTAGAGGAAGATTTTGTAGCAGGTATTGAGGGAGGAAAAGGAGGAATGGAGCTTGTTGATGCCGCGGCTTTGGCTGAGTTGACTGGCAAGCTTGCGGGAGATCCGAAACAAGCGGCAGGGGGAAGCGCAGGAAATACTGCTTTTGCTGCGGGTAAGTTGGGAAGTAAGGTCGGTTTCCTTGGAAAACTGGGGAATTGCGATACTGCTCAGTTCTATCAGGATCGTTTTGCAGAAATTGGATCTGATTTGTCACGTTTCAAAAGAGGAGATGTGCCGAACGCAAAATGCTTATCGCTGGTAACTCCGGATTCCGAGCGAACGATGCGAACGGATTTGGGTGCGGCGATGACGCTTTCTCCCGATGAGGTTACCGTGGCAGATTTCTCAGGTGCGAAGCATGTTCACATGGAAGGATATCTATTATTCAACCGTGACTTGATGAAAAAGGTGCTTGAGTCGGCCAAGGAGGCGGGCTGTTCGACCAGCTTAGATATGGCTTCGTTTGAAGTTGTAAAGGCTTCCGAGGAAGTTCTACCAAGTTGGTTAAAGGATTATGTTGATATCGTTTTTGCCAATGAAGACGAAGCTGCTGCCTACTTCCCCGATAAGGGTGATGATCACAAAGGAATGGCTGCCGCCTTTTCTGAAATTTGTGATATTGCAGCAGTGAAGTTAGGCAAAGATGGTTCTCTCGTTGCTCAAGATGGAAAGGTGGAGTTCGTTGAACCGATTGTGATCGAGCAAGCCATTGATACTACCGGAGCAGGAGATTATTGGGCAGGAGGTTTTCTGCATGGCTGGTTACAAGGGAAGCCCCTCGCAACTTGCGGCCATTATGGTTCTATCATGGGTGCCGAGGTGGTACAAATCTTAGGTGCGTCTCTTCCAGGCGAACGGTGGGAGGCCTTGGTAGGTAAGCTTGATAGCTATTCCTAGCAGTGGCGGCGGACCCCTATAATTCTCCGGGTGCGGATGTCTCTCAAGAAAGGGCTGGTGGTCGTTTCTTGAGGTGCCCACACTGTAAGGAGAAAGGGTTTTCTCTCTGGAAGAGGCTTTGCATCGGGCCATTTAAAGCTAAAAAATGTCGAAGATGTCGGGGGCTTGTCACGGTATCGATGAAGAGGGCTACTATGGTAGTAATTTTTCATCTTATCGTAGTCAATGGGCTGCTATTTTTCCTAGGATTCAGATCATATCTTTTGCCGATCAGCTGTGTCTTAGCTATTATTTTTATTCCGCTTTATTCTCGGTTTGTTCCATTGATGCGATTCTAAGAAGAAGGCAAAAAGAATTTCAGGCAGGGAAATTTGACCAAATCCTGACAAAATTCTGACCAATGGGTTTTCGAAATCTGATGTGTTTCTTGTGAAACCACATTTACATTATGATTTCGAAACGATTTTTTTCACTGGGCTGTCTTGGCATTTTCTCCACTTCTCTTGCTGCCGATTTAGTTGTACACGAATGGGGGACTTTTACGCAAGTCTTCGGATCTGATGGAACGGTCCTCAACGGCTTGGAGCGGGAGGAAGAGCGTTTACCACCTTTTGTCTATGGGCATGCAGGTTTGGAAAACGGCGGGCTTACTAATCCACAAGGAGGAGGGCTTTCACATCTTTTATGGAGGAAAGGAATGCGACGCCCTGTGATGGGGGTAAATGCCAAGATGGAAACTCCAGTTATTTACTTCTATGCCGACGAGCCGATGCAAGCTCAGGTCGAAGTCGAGTGGAAAGGAGGAACGATTAGTCAATGGTACCCTCAACGAAGTGGGGGTGAAATTCCTCCCTCGATCGGGGAAGTTCCTTCCTTGAAGGCGCTTTCTGTAGATGCAGCGATAAATCAAGAAACTTCTCGGTTCACAAAAGATGGAGGGATTAATTTCTTTGAAGGATACGAGGGAAGTATTAAATGGGACGTCTCAGTGAGTGAGAAAGGAAGATATGATCAAGCTGATCTTTTCAAGGGAAGCGAGACGGTTTCTTGGCTTCATCCTCGCATTCCAGATACGAGTTTGCTCACAACATCGGAAGGCGAGTCAGAAAGCTATCTCTTCTATCGAGGTTTAGGTCGACTCGATAGCCAGGTGTCTTTTTCAGTCGACGAGAGTGAGACTTTGAAGATGACCAATAATTTCCGAGAGCCAATTCCGTTTGTGATGGTCTTTAAGAATGGTAGCCAAGGAGTATCGAGTTTGTCGATTTCACAAGGGATTGCCCCTGGTGAAACTCTTCAGGTTCCTGTAGATGAAATGGTTACATCAACACAAGATTGGCAGAAGAAGGCCTATCAAGAGATGAGAGCTGGTCTAATTGACTCAGGGCTCTATTCGGCGGAAGCTGAAGCAATGATCCAAACTTGGTGGCGAAGTTACTTTGCGACGCCTTGTTTTGGAAGCTGTCCACGCGTTTTCTGGGTGATGCCGAATGCGCAAGTTGAGGAAGTGTTACCACTTAATGTTTCGCCTCAGCCAGATGAGCTAACACGTGTTCTCGTCGGTCGCGCCGAAATTTTGACTCCATCAGCTGAAGAGTCTTTGCTTGTTGCCGCGAAAGAAAAAGCTCAATACCTTCCAGGTGACGGTCGTTTCCAAATGGCTTACCAAGAAAGAATTCGGCAGTTACGACCTGTAGAAGAAAATGCGAAAAATACAGAGGATTTTTAAAGGATGATGAATCGTTTAAGAAGGAAAATTATTTAACGTAAAAGGTTATAATTATGATTGTTAAAGTTCAGTTTCAGTATTTTTTAAATGCCGAGGTCTTGGACAACGATTTCGTTCTTATTGCTTAGGAATGGCACAAAGCATGGGCGCTCATGATCAAGAAATTTATCTTTAATGCTCTGGAAGGTTTCTTTGGCACGTTGTTCGCCAACCGTGAAAAGTTCTTCCATGTTCGAGACCTCGTCAAGTGGCCAATATTCTTCCATTTTGAAATTTACATGTTCGTAACGATCTCCAAGAAAAAATTTCAATGGAAGATGGACGCCTTGTGACTGAGCGGTACTCATAACCTCGGCAATCTTGTTCGCCCAATAGAGAATTCCGGGATCATCTTCTGGAGGGGTGAGAGAAAATTGAGAATGTCCCGTGCCAATTGAGAGGAGATGGATGTTGTTGGTTGTGATATCAGCATCTGGGTCGAGTTGATTTTGGAACTGCTGAATGCGGATTGCTTCTGCGACAGCGAGCATGCTAGGATCAGCCGCCCACACTCCACCATCAATGTAAGAGCTATCTTCAATTTTGTGGTGAGGAAAATAGGTGGGAGCTGCAGTTGTCGCAAGGAGTGCATCTGCAATGCGCACATCTTTATCTCGAACTGCGAGAGGAAGATGTGAGCTGCGAAAGATATGAGGTTCACCCTTGGTGAGGTTAAACGTAGGTAAAATCAGTCGAGAGCACTTTATATCTCCGAGAGTAAGTTCTCCAAAGCCTTTGTCGAAGGATTCTGCAAGACCTCCAGGGCAGTAGCGGGAGCGGAATACCGTATCGAGGCGATTTTGATTTTTTAGTTTGGTGATGCTGTTAGCAATTGAAAATAACAAACGGTATCTGCCACTAGGCTTATAGGGTGGGCGAGTATGAAAGATGGAGGCTCCATAGCGTACGTAGAAGTCGTGCATTTCCTCTGTAGAGTATCCGTGAGCGAGTCCAGCAGCAATAATGCCGCCAGTAGAGGTTCCGGCAATGAGGTCGAAGCTCTCAGCAATGGGTCTTCCAAGTTGTTGTTCCAGCTCTTTTAGATAGCTGGTGATAAATGAGCCACGGATGCCCCCGCCAATCAGGGATAGTATTTGAAATCTAGACAATAGATTGTGAGGGTTCGTTTAAAGAACACTCAAGGATAAAAAGGCTAGGAGCAATCTTAAACCCAAAATTATACAGTAGAAATAGGTCCCAAAGACTGCTCTGGTGATTCAATCTACTGGAAACGAGGAACGTTCTTACTATTGGACACGAATTACTTCTTGGTTGTTACTTTTTCTAGTTTAGAAGACTAATTCAGAATCGGCGAAGTTAATCACTGTTCGGTGACGACGAAGAAGCGGGTAGAGCCGACCAAATTTACTCCGGTGAGTATATTGGTGCCGCTTGCATCAGCTGCGATATTTTCGAAGACTGTTGTGCCATCATCATAAATATCCCAAGTGGAAGGATCGCCTTGTAGAGTGGTGGAGCTTCGGATATCATACTGCATGTTTGAGGTACTATTCCATTGGAATTCCAGAGAGGTATTTTCTTGAGTGATATAAAGCTCAAGTTCAGAAGAGAGCCTGAAGACTGTTCCTGTAATCTCACCCAGTGCGCCGGTAATATTTTCGCGTATAAAATCTGTTTCGGTTGCGGGTGTCCCGCCTATTGTGACCGTGTCGAATAAACCGACGTCATTGCCACCAATTAGGTTTAGAGCGGCCGCTTCCGCATCGGTTAACATGATGGTTCCAGTCCAGTTTGAAGCCAGATTGAGCGTATCCGTCGTAAATTGCGGAGCAGGTCCAGAAAATACGATGCCTGCATTTCCAGAAGTATCGAACACGGCTCGCGCGATGTTTTGAGTGACCGTGAGGACTGCATTGTCTGACAAAACAACATTGAAAGTTTCATTGTTAGGAGCAGAAAACACCTGAGAGAAAAGGGTTGCCTCATCTTCAAGGGTCAAGGTGACACCATTGGTCAAACGAATATTCCCAGTCTCTAATGCGCCTTCTACTCTGAACGTCCCGCTAATGGTTAAGTTGCTTGTAATAGCGGCAAAGGTATTACTAAAGGGGGTGATGCTATTCGCAGGAGGATCCGCATTGGAGTCGTTATCGAGCCAGTTGGCTTCATCGAAGAAATCGACCCCGCTGCCGTCTGGGCCTCCATCGAAAACATAAGTGCCAGCGACCGGAGGCTCCACCGGAGGAGGAGGACCTGCAACGAGTCTAAAAATCGTTCCAACAACTGCGCCCAAATCGGTAGTAAAATTTTCACGTATGATGTCTGCTTCCGTTGCCGGCATTCCGTCAATTGTGACTGTGTTGAATAGGCCTACGCCATTAGCGCCAATTAAACTACGATTCGTCAGCTGAGTCAACGTGATGGTTCCAGTCCAATTAGAGGCGAGGTTGAGACTGTCGGTCGTAAACTCTGGGCTATTGCCCGTGAATACGACGTCCGCATCTCCCGAAACGTCAAACGCAGTTCGTGCAATGTTTTGAGCGATCGTTAGGATGGTGTTGTCGGAGAGGGCGATATTTGCAGTTTCATCATTGGGAGCGGAAAAAACGTTAGAGGACAAGGTGGCCTCACTTTCAAGAGCCAGAGTAAAACCATCGGTTAGTCGAATGTTTTCTGTTTGACCGTCGACCGCGAACGTTCCGTCGATGGTCAAGTCACTTGCAATGCCGACGAATCCAGCAGTAGTAACAGGGTCAATAGTATCCGCAACTGGATCTGCATCTGTGTTGGTGTCAATCCAGTTGACTTCATTGAAGAAATCAACACCGCTACCATCTGGGCCACCGTCAAAGATAAAAGTAGCGAAGGCGAAATGAGAAGACGCGAATAACACGCCGAGAAATGAGACAAATCTCAGCTCTGCCAGTTTTACTTTAAAGCCCATAAGCATGGTCGTTATCATTTGCTTTCGAATGAATCAATCAGATTTTAGCTTCTGTCTCGATTCATTCATGTCTCTCGATTGGGAAATTTAAGTGCCGCCTAGGCCACCGCTCTTTCTTCGAGTCTTGTTTTTTGTTAAGTTTTCGATAGTAGTTGAGTGCCCAATTATTTTTAGAGAATAATGTTGGGACGGTCGGTTCTCGCCTCGGATTTTTCACTCGCAGGGGCGACTGCTATTCCTAAACCGGATATCAAAATCCCTAAAGTAAGAGAGGTGAAAAAATTCATAGGGATTAAAATGAGAGTTGTGATTTTACTGAGAAATATTAGTCGTGCTATACTACGCAAATAACTGCACTCATCTTTCTCTAACATTTAAAATAGATAAACCTTGGGGCCGAAGCGTTTGCGTGAACCTTTGAAGAAGGTCTCTACGAAGTCTTGGCTGTCGATGATGACTCCATCGGAAAAGTAGCAGATACGATGGCGGATCGCTTTGGAAAGGAGAGGAAGAGTTTAAAGTTGATTTTTCTAACTTTCTTTAATTTCCGACTTAGACTAATTTTATCTCATGAGAAATTGGTGGCAGTCGCGCTTCATTTGGATTGGAGTCGCCCTTTTGGGACTATTCTGCTCGTTGCAAAGTAATTTGATTCAACGAATTGTGGCCGGTGCTTCTTCCGAAAAGGCTCGGAACGTGGTCACAGAGACCAAATCCAAGCCAGCTCAGCAAATTGGTAGGAATACGAAGAAGCGCGAGTTGATTGATTCCCTCTGGAAGGAGGTGCTCGAGAAGCATCCTCACCTTCGTTTGGAGAAAGAGACGTTGAGACCGGAGGAGGATGCTTTTGCTGGATATGATGCGTTGTGTCGCTCGATGATGGAAGATGAATGGGAGAGTGTTAGGGCGAAGTTCAAGGAGCTTGAAGAGGGTGAATTTGATTTGGTGAAGGCCGAATCTTTGTTGTTAGAATCTCAGGGTTTGCTGGAATCGTTTGAAGAGTTGGTAAGAAGAACAGGGGCGACTTGGGATTCGGTAGAAACGGGTTTTATAGATGTTAATCCATCTTTAGTTTTGCAAGATCTGTCTCTATTAAAAACGAAGGTTCTCTTGCTTCACGGGGAGAGCGAGGAGGCTCGTAGGTCGTTCGAGGTATCTCGCTTATGGGAAGAAAAATTATCAGGAACAGAGTCGTCGACGCTGTTAAGTGAGAGCGTTCGAATATTGTCGCACTTATCAGCAAGCCGCAATCTTCGCAAGGAGATCGTACCCCTGTTAAGTGCTCATGAATTTGAGGATTGGTCGTCTCTTGCTAAGCCTGCTGATTTTTCGCCAACGCGACTAGCGAATGTTCTCCGAGGCGAAGGGACCGTGACGATCACGCAACTACTCCCGGCTATATCTGGTGAAATTAGTGAGGAGGCTCTTGTTGAGTTTGTTCCCTTTTATGGAGATTTTTTGGCCGAACGAGTGAGGCGGATTGAGTCTGAAGGCCATCATTACTTTTTGACTGAAGAGGAAGAGTTCGAGCCCTCTTTTAATTTTTCTCACTCGGAGGCTGAAGAGCTTTTTTCTGGCATATCTGCTCAAATAAACGTTTGGAAGCATAACTACTTGAGGGCTTGGGTTTCTTCTCATCAGCAGGCGGCCGCTTTTGAAGTGCTCCAGAGAGAAGTGGGTGGGGAGGTCTATGAAGGAGTGGTCAATATTGAGGTGGACAATCCGATTCTGGAAGAAGGTTTTCTTTTCGATTCTACTATTAGAGAGATGGTAGTAGGGCCAGAATTTCTGAGTTTGATCGAGCCCGAACAAAAATGGATGTTTTCTGCGATTTCGATTCCATCTTTGAGCCCGTAAATTCTGGAATTTTGGCTCAATTGGCCTAGGTTATTAGGGGTTTTTCTATTATTTCTCCAACCAGTTTGGCTTATGTCTTC
>CAYUHN010000031.1:0-24023 GCA_964444495.1 uncultured Roseibacillus sp.
ACGGGTAAAGCTCAGGCACCTCTATCCTTCACTTTAATTCGGTCGCAGCACTAGCAGACTTTGGAGTTGCTTCTCTCCTAGGAACAGAAGGAGAGAAAGCTGGCACAGCATCAATGGCTCACCTTCGAAAATAAGAAGAACACCAGTAATTACCTAGGGCCTCCTGCAAAAAAGAGTTTTTCAAAGGGCCCAAAGTCAAGCCTTGTCAGAAAAGGTAGCCAAGGGCTACTCACTCCCTATGCGCAAAGATTCTGAAGAACTGCTTCTGCTCTGAAGTCCCCGCGTTATAAGTGGCAACATCAACCCTCTCATCCATATCCGAACTCACTTGAAGCTTTACCAAAAGTGGCTGGGAAGGACTTGCTGGAGTATTGATCACCGCCCCCACAGGCACCGGAGTTGCGGGATTCTCGAGCAAACGGCACTGGTGCTCGGTCCTACAAATAATCCTGTACTCAACGAATTCGTTCCGGCCACGACAACAAGGGCTCACTCCCTTTGCCTCATGCACTACTCCTTCCGGGCAGTAGCAAGAACAACCTGAAAATGCGGAGGATGCTCTTCTTTATCTACGATTGTCGTCGTTATTTTATTAAATCCACATTTCTCCAAAGCTTCGGCTAGAAAAATCTCGGAAAAGCCCAGATGAACATCATGATAGAGTGAGCGCGCCTTTTCAAACTGATGATGCAGTAGATCAAGCACAACAAGGTAGCCCCCCTTTTTCAAAATACGAAATGCTTCCCCAAGAGCTTCCTCTGGTTGCTGAGCATGATGTAAAGCTTGGGAAAAGACGGCTAAATCGATACTTTCATTATCAATTGGAAGCTGCTCGATATCTCCCAGACGATACTCCAAGTTGGTGAGATCATGCTTTTTCGCGATGCCTTCTCCGAACTCGACCATCTTTTGCGAACTATCGACAGCGATCACCTTCTTTGCTTGTTGGGCAAAGAGTTGAGCGAGGGTTCCCTCCCCTGCCCCGAGATCGGCAACAACTTCGAAATGATGAATCTTGATAAGAGCTTCAGCGACGGCTTTCCACGAACGACCAGGCACATACTCCTTCCCGAATTTTCCAGCTAATTGATCGAAATAGGCTCTGGTCTTATCCTGACGTTTGCGAAGAATATGCTTCAAGACCTGATTATCAGAGTTCGCTTCGGGGAACTCAGCTACCGCCTGCGCTGCAATTTCTTCAAAATTCTTCGGCAAAGTCGCGCGATAAAGAATGCTCTTCCCTGAACGAGTGTCTTCTAATAATCCGGCCTTCTTCAATTGAGCCAATTGAGTGGAAATCCGAGACTGCCCCATGGCGAGAATCTCTTGTAGCTCGGCGACGGAGAGCTGCTCAGCCATCAAAAGAGCCAGAATACGCAACCTCGTTGGATCTGCGAGAAGTTTTAGGACGTTCAGGGTTGACCTCATGGCTAATCTTAGTAAATACGCATCAACGAATCGCGATTCGTTGATAACAAAATTCAAGCTATGGCCAAGACCTTTATTTTTTCATCCGAGTCAGTCACCGAGGGGCACCCAGACAAAGTATGTGATACCGTTTCTGATGCGGTTCTCGATGCTTGCTTGGAACAGGATGCTACCAGCCGAGTGGCTTGTGAAACTTTCGTAAAAGACAACGTTGTCGGTCTCGCAGGAGAGATCACAACCAATGCTGAGTTCGACTACGGTGCGGTTGTTAAAAACACTATCAAAGAGATCGGCTACGACGAGGACTACGCAAACGACACTCCCTACTCTTATACTTGTAAGTTCGAAAAAGGAGCGCTCTTCATGAACCTGCTTGGCCGTCAGTCCCCTGACATCGCACAAGGTGTCGATGCCGCAGCAGCAGACAACAAAGATACCGAGGAACAAGGAGCGGGCGATCAAGGAATCATGTTTGGCTATGCGTCCAATGATACCGCTGAGCTCATGCCAGCACCTGTCCTCTATTCTCATAAATTAGGAGAAGCGCTCACTAAGCTCAGAAAAGACCGGGTACACACTTGGTTGCGCCCCGACTCCAAAACTCAGGTTTCAATCGAGTATGTTGATGGAAAGCCTAATCGCATCACCGCAGTTGTGGTCTCCACCATGCACGCCGCAGAAATCACGACTCCTGAAATTCGTGAATTACTGAAAAAAGACCTTATCGAAAAGGTTCTCCCACAAGAGCTTCTCACTGACGAAACCGAGCTCCTCATCAATCCTACTGGCCTGTTCATCATTGGTGGACCCGAAGGAGATGCTGGCCTCACTGGTCGTAAAATCATTGTCGACACCTATGGAGGAATGGGACGTCACGGTGGCGGCGCCTTCTCAGGAAAAGACCCTTCGAAGGTAGACCGTTCAGCAGCTTACATGTGCCGCTGGGTGGCAAAGAATATCGTCGCCGCAGGCCTCGCCACCGAAGCAGAACTTCAGACAGCTTACGCAATCGGACACCCTCAACCCGTAAGCCTCAACGTGAATGCTTTTGGGACCGCGACAGTCGAAGAAAGTAAAATCGAAGCAGCCGTCAATGAGGTCTTCTCTTTCAAACCTGCAGACATTGTCTCTCAGCTCGACCTCCTCCGCCCCATCTATGGCAAGTCCACGAACTACGGCCACTTTGGTCGTGAAGATGCAGGATTGCCTTGGGAAGAAACAAACAAGGTTGCTGAACTAAAAAGCGCTATTGGATAAGGAACCAAAGTTCTAGAACATTCGATTTATCATAAACAAGAACCTGAATCTCTAGGCCTTGCAGGCTTAAGACTCTCGTTCCCATCAAAATTCAATAAAATGAGTGAAGACTATAAAGTAAAAGACATCGGCTTAGCAGACTTTGGCCGTAAGGAAATCGACATCGCCGAACATGAAATGCCCGGTTTGATGCAAGTTGCCGAGAAATACGGTGCCGAAAAGCCTCTCGCCGGAGTTCGGGTCATGGGCTCTTTGCACATGACTATTCAAACTGCGGTCCTCATTGAGGCCCTCAAAAAAGTCGGAGCCGACGTGCGCTGGTGTTCTTGTAACATCTTCTCAACTCAGGATCACGCTGCAGCAGCTATCGCAGCAACGGGAACTCCTGTCTTCGCCTGGAAAGGTGAGACCCTCGAAGAATACTGGTGGTGCACTTGGCAGGCCTTACAATTCCCTGGTGGCAAAGGACCTCAGCTCATTGTCGATGATGGTGGAGACGCCACTCTCTTGCTCCATAAAGGATATGAGCTTGAAAATGGTTCCGACTGGGTAAACGAGCCTGCTTCCTCACAGGAAGAGCAAGTCATCAAAGATCTCCTCAAGCAAATCCACAAAGATCGCCCAGGTGTCTTCCATGAATTTATCGCTGAGCTCAAAGGAGTTTCTGAGGAAACCACTACCGGGGTTCACCGTCTCTACAAGATGCACGAGGAAGGAAAGCTTCTCATCCCTACCATCAACGTAAACGACTCAGTTACTAAATCCAAATTCGACAACCTCTATGGTTGCCGTGAGTCTCTTGTGGACGGCATCAAGCGTGCCACCGATGTGATGATTTCCGGCAAAGTCGGAGTTGTTTGCGGCTACGGTGATGTCGGCAAAGGCTGCGCTCAAGCTCTTCGCGCTCAAGGAGCACAGGTTGTCGTCACTGAGGTTGACCCGATTTGCGCCTTGCAAGCAGCGATGGAAGGATTCCGCGTTTTGACAATTGAAGACACCCTTGGATGGGGCGACATCTATGTCACTACTACTGGAAACTTCGACATCATTCGCTTCGAGCACATGGAGAAGATGAAAGACCAGGCAATCGTTTGTAACATTGGTCACTTCGATAACGAGATTCAAATGGAGAAACTCGATTCCGCTGACGGCGTAGTTAAAACAAACATCAAGCCTCAGGTTGATAAATACACCTTCCCTACTGGTAACAGCATCTACATGCTAGCAGAAGGACGTCTCGTGAATTTGGGATGCGCTACAGGCCACCCATCTTTCGTTATGTCAAACAGCTTCACCAACCAGACTTTAGCTCAAATCGAGCTCTGGAAAACTCGCGAAAGCCGTGAAATTGGAGTGGAAGTTCTTCCTAAGCATCTCGACGAAGAAGTTGCTCGCCTCCACCTTGAGAAAATTGGTTGTAAGCTGACCACTCTGTCTGATGAACAAGCGGACTACATTGGAGTGAAGCCGGAAGGCCCCTTTAAAACCGACACATACCGCTATTGATTATAGTTAGAAATTTATTTATTAATGAATTTCTAACACACCATATCACACACAGAAAAGAGGGCCCTCGTAACGGGAGCCCTCTTTTTTGTGGTTTTTTCAATCTAGCTACCAACAACACTTCCCAACATCTTCTCTCTCCAGGTAAGCTCTCGGAACTATTGGAGATTCTCATTTTCTTTCTCTACATAGCTCACACTGATGAAGATATTTACAAGAATTGAGATTACCCCGTCAAAAAATAACTTTGACTCGAAAACAACTACGAGAAGGGAAATTTTTCTAAGACTCACCCTTTTCTCTCTTGCTGGATTGTGAGAGATCCTAGGGTATGCCGAACGCCGAACGTATGAAAGAGCTGTGTGTCGAACTCCATCGCCACAACCAACTCTACTACAACGAAGCTCGCCCCGAGATTTCAGATGCCGGCTACGATACTCTCTTTTCCGAACTCAAGGCTCTGGAAGCAAAACATCCCGAACTCGCTGATCCCAATTCTCCTAGCCAACGAGTTGGCGCCCCCCCTCTTGAGCACTTCTCACAAATTGCCCATCGAGTTCCAATGCTATCGATTGAGGATATTCACGAGCTCAAAGAAGTCCCCGAAAGCTCTAGCGAGGATCTTTTTGATCTCGCCGAAAAAAGTGGCTATCCCTCAGCAGCCCCCCTCGCAGAGTGGTTTCAAAAACTTGAAAAAGCTCTCGCCCCCGGAACAGCTCTTACCATTGAGCCCAAGATCGACGGAGTAGCGGTCTCCATTCTCTACCAAGATCGCCAACTGGTCTACGCAGCCACTCGGGGAGATGGGACTACTGGCGATGAGATCACAGCGAACATCCGAACCATCAAGTCTATTCCGCTCACCCTTCCCGAGACGGCTCCTGCTCTCCTCGAAATCCGCGGAGAAGTCTTCATGAACGACGCAGAATTTGCCCGTCTCAACGAACAACGCGAAGAAGCTGGCGAAGCCGTTTTCGTAAATTCCCGTAACGCCACTGCCGGCACACTCAAACAACTCGACAGCCGTCTGGTCGCAAAACGGCCTCTCGATTGTATTTTTCATTCCTTTGGAGAAATCGAACCTCGCCCTTTTACCCTCGTCAGCGAATTCCACGAAACCATTACTCGCTGGGGATTCAAAGCAAGTTCCTGGCTCAAACAAGCACATAAGGAAGACGAACTCCTTGAAGCGGTTCGCATCCTCAACGACGAACGACACAATTTCCCCTACGCTACGGATGGAGCCGTAGTCAAAGTAGATGAAATTTCTCTTCACGAACAACTTGGAAGCACTTCTCGTTTTCCGCGTTGGGCCTGCGCTTTCAAATTCATCCCAGAACAAAAAGAAACCCTACTCAAGGCTATTACTATTCAAGTCGGGCGCACCGGAGTTCTGACACCGGTAGCCGAACTCGAACCAGTCTTTGTTTCCCGCACTACCGTCTCCCGCGCCACTCTCCACAACGAAGAAGAGATTCAGCGAAAGGATATTCGTATCGGCGATACGGTAGTCGTTGAAAAAGCAGGCGAGATTATTCCCGCGATTGAACGGGTAATTTTTGAAAAACGTCCATCCGATGCTAAACCATACTCGCTACCTGAAGCCGTAAACTTTCAGTGCCCTTCTTGCGGGGGACCAATAGAAAAGCCCGAAGGCTTCGTAGCTTGGCGATGTGCCAATTTCGCTTGCCCAGCCCAAGCGGTCACTGCCATCACACACTTTGGAAGTCGCAAAGCCCTCGATCTCGATGGTCTTGGTGAAGCGGTAGCTCAGAAACTCGTTGCTCACAGTCTAGTTAACACACCACTCGACTTATTCAAACTTGAGGAAGACACCCTTGCAAACCTGATGCTCGATCCGGCGAAATCAGCACAAGGTAAAGCGGTTTCCAAAGAAAGGCGCTTCGGCGAAAAGCGAGCTCACACCCTTCTCTCCTCCCTCGAACGAGCACAAAAAGAATCTCCTCTTCATCGCTGGATCTTTGCGATGGGCATCCCCCACATCGGAGAAAGCACCGCTAAAGAGCTCTCACGCTTGCATGAAAATCTCGAAGCCTTGATCACTAGCCCTCTAATTCCAGCTCTAGCCGATCTTCCTAACTACGAACAACTCTCTGTCTCGAAACGCAAGAAAGAGAATCATCCAGAACTCGCACCCTATGAAATCGATGATTCTCTCGGCCCTGTAGCAGCACAAGAACTTGTTAAGTACTTCAACTCACCTGCAGGAGAAACCGTCCGAGCAAAACTCCTTGAACTTGGAATTAAACCCCTCTCCGAAAACTACTTACCCATCCCTCCCAAAAAAACTAACGATGGAGATTCGGGCCCTTTCGTGGGTAAGACCTTTGTTATTACTGGCACCCTGAGTCAATCTCGAGATCACTTCAAAGAACTCATTGAAAAAAGTGGAGGAAAGGCCAGCGGGTCAATTTCCAAAAAAACGGACTACCTCCTAGCAGGCGAAAAAGCAGGCTCCAAGCTAACGAAAGCCGAAACTCTAGGAGTCACCGTCCTCAACGAAGAAGCATTCGAAAAACTCCTTGAGGAAAGCTCATGATAGAGTTGGTGAACGCGATGAATTGCCTCCACGCAGTGAGTGCCTGTGGGCTTTTCGGGCTCATCTGGACAATTCAACTTGTCCACTATCCTCTCTTTGCCCGAATTGAACCTTCCCAATGGCATCAAGCTCACCAAGAACACACGAGAGGCATCACCAAAATCGTATTCCCTCTAATGGTAAGCGAACTTGTTTTTGCTGCCGCTTTGGTTTTCCTCTCTCCTTCTCCCCTCTCTATCTCCCTTCTCGCTTGCGCAGGGGGTAACTGGATTCTAACCGCCATCTTTTTCATTCCCTTACATCATAAACTCTCTGCGAGGTTTAATCTCGCCACTATCCATTATCTTGTTCGTCTCAACTGGTTGCGAACGGCCCTTTGGTCTCTTGCGTTCGGACTCACGCTTAATAACCTGCTTACCCTAACACGATGACTCCTTCGACCGACAAACACTCCATCTTAGACTGGGAGACTTGGCAAGAGAGAGCTCGTGGCCACTACGACACTCTCGCCCCTCTTGTGGAAGGGTATCGGCAACGACGCGCACAAGGAACTCTTCACCCCGTTCACGATTTTCTTTTCAGTTACTATCGATATCCAAGTGGAAAACTATTGCAATGGCACCCACTCTTCAACGAAACGCTTGAACTAAACCCAAATGAACCGACGCCAAAAACAGTCCAGCAAAAATTCTATCAAACATCCTCGAAAACAGCCAAACTGGATCCGTTCTTACTAAGAGATAAAGACCGTGAGCGTCTTTACTTTTCTCGCGACCTTTTGATGGCAACCGCCTCCCGTCCTCCTCAATTCGGTTGCTACGGCCTCCACGAATGGGCAATGGTTTATCGCAGCAATGAGACACGTCATCAAGAACGGGCTCCTTTACGGTTGAGTCAGAGCGAGATCACGGAATTCGTCGACTCGCAAAACCTGATCTGCACGCACTTTGATGCTTTCCGTTTTTTCACTCCCCTGGCCACTCCCCGCAATCGCTTCTCATTGTCTCTCGAAGATCGGATTAACTTCGAACAGCCCGGCTGTATTCATGCCAATATGGATCTCTACAAATGGACCTTCAAAGCAATGCCTTGGCTCGGTTCTGAACTACTACGGGAGAACTTTCTTCTCGCCTTAGAATTTCGAGAACTTGACATGAAAGCCTCTCCCTACGACCTCACAGATTACGGTTACGAACCCATTACGATTGAAACCTCATCTGGCCGCCAAGAATACCAGGAACAACAACAGAAACTTGCTACTCGTGCTAGCAAACTAAGAGAACAAATCATCGAAGCCCTCGACAACCTCTTGAAAGCCAGCATACAAGCCTAACGTCCTGTGACACCAGCAATCGTCTCTAATAGTCCATTGAAATCGATCGGCTTCGAAAGGTAGGAAGAACAGCCTGCCTCGAGACAACGCTCTCTATCCCCACGCATCGCATGAGCAGTTAGAGCGATGATCGGCTTTTTATAGCCTAGCGCCCGCATCCGCGAAATTGCAGTATAACCATCCATCACCGGCATCTGGACATCCATAAGAATGAGATCAAATTCTTCGGGACTTTTTTGAATCGCCCGCACCCCATCAAGCCCGTTTTCCACTTCGGTCACCTCAACCCCAACTCGAGAAAGAATATGCTTCACCAAAGCACGATTAGCCTGTCCGTCTTCGCAGAGAAGAATATGAACCCCTTCAAGTGGTAGCTCAGACTTAGCCTCCTCTACATTAGGAGAAGTGAAAACGTGTAGAGGTTCTTCTTCCGTCTTCTTGGCGGTTACTTTTCCAGTAATCGCAAAAGGGTTCGTCATCTCAACCCCCTCAATATGCTCAAGTGGAAGAGTCACTCGAAAGAGGCTTCCGATTCCTTTTTTACTCTCGACTTCGATTTGACCATTCAAGCCCTCTACGATTCTTTGCGAAATCGCTAATCCCAGCCCAGTACCTCCGAAACGCCGAGTAATCGAATTATCCAATTGGTTAAACGGAGTGAAGAGCTCTCCCACCGAATCCCTTGAAATTCCAATCCCAGTATCCTGCACCTCTAGAACTAAACGTGCTGACTGGCGACCTCCTTCAGCGCCGCTATTGCTCAAATGATAAGCAAGCGACACATTGACTCGACCTCGCTCAGTAAACTTTAAAGCATTTCCTGTCAGATTGGTAAGGAGCTGCTTCACTCGAATGGCATCGCCTTTGACAATTTTAGGAATGCTTGTTTTAGCAAATGCCCGCATGTAGATTTCCTTTTTGCGGGCTAGCACGCGAAAAATCGACATGACGTCTTGCACAACACTCCAGATATCGAACTCCTCTTGTAAAAAGTCCATCTTACCAGCTTCGATCTTAGAGAGATCAAGAATATCGTTAATCAAGCCTAGAAGGTGAGTTCCACTATCGTGAATATGTTGTAGAAAATCCTCTCTCTCTTCAGCCTCATATTCATTAAGTCGTAGCACTTTAGTAAACCCTAGAATCGCATTCAATGGAGTGCGAATTTCGTGACTCATATTGGCCAAAAATTCACTTTTAGCCTGATTCGCATTTTCCGCAGCGTTCTTTTCATCAACAAGAGTAGCCTCCGCAGCCTTTCGCTCCGAAATATCTCGTACTGAGGCCTGTAGCACCGCGCCTCCCTCAATCTGATACCGACTCAATACAACCTCTGCATCAAACTCAGTTCCGTCTTTTTTCCGATAGACCCAGTCGAAAGAAACATCGCCTTTTTCTAACGCTTCTTGAACCTGTCGCTGTATCGCCTCTCCTGAAACACTACCATCAGGCTGATATTCTGGTGAAACGTCAGCTGGATGGCAGCGACAAAATTCTTCCTTAGAATCGTAGCCAAAAATTTCCAAGGCTGCCTCATTACAATCAAAAAAACCGTTCTCGTTCAGGGAAATAATAGCATCTCGAGTCGTGCTAAATAAATTCCGATAAATCTGCTCCGAACCATCTAAAAGAGAAGCTTGATTAATCTGTTCAGTAATATCGGACAAAGTCCAAGTGAAGTTGATAAGCTCATTTCCCTCAAAAACAGGCTCAATTTGGAGATGAGCCCAATAAGGATTATCATCTCGATCATAGTAGAGAACCTCGACGTCGACCGATTCCTGCTGAGCCATTCTCGCCTGAATAAGCTCCACCGTCTCGACCTCGGTCACAGGGCCCCTCAGAAACTGCCAAGGCGAGTTTCCTTCTACTTCTTGTAGGCTATAACCAGCGAGTTTGGTAAAGGCACGATTGACCCATTCAATTGACCCTTCGATATTCGTTACCACAATCGCAAACTGCGCATGACTTGCTGCCGACTCAAGCGTACGCAATCTCCTTTGCGCGTCACGAAGAAGCACGCTCACTGAGCTCTCTCCTGTATCGGAGCTGCTCTGGAGTGGACTACTTTTCATAATGGAGTCTCAAGCATTTGCTACTTAAATCAAACGGAGAATTGGGACTCGGTAGGTTAGCACGAGAATCGCAACTCGAATCCATTAAAATGGTTCATGACTATCATGAGTGAATAACAGCCCTAAAATCAACTTCGAACACCCTCGAATTTAAAATAAAAAAACTGCTTAGAAGTTAGCACCTCCAAGCAGTTTTCGAAAAATCTGGGGTTTTTATCTTATTGCCCAGGATCCATCCAGAGGCGGAGCTGTTTCTTCCCTGGCTCCATCATTCCAAGACGCTCGATACGCTCACGAATCTCAGGCTCAACAGCAGCCTTATCTTGAGGACTGCTCCAAGGACCGTCATACAAAATATTTCCGGCCCTATCAGTAACCACAACTTCAACTTGCTCTCCCTGACTCTCCATTGTGATTGTCCCAGCCTCATCAGACATTGTTACTGAAGTACTGGCATTCAACTGAAGATCCAATTTACCTCCTCCGTCAGGCATTTGACCATCAAAGAGTTGGTTCAATTTCAAGCCCAGCCCAAGATCATTGAATTGCTCATCGATGTGGCGCTGCATTTCCTCAAGATGCTTTTTAGCCACTTCTGGCATATTTCCATCAGCCAAATTTGGCCACCCAGGAACAAGAGGTTCATGAATCCCCAAATTCTGATTTCCTGCTTTTGGCCGTTGAGAAAGCTCTTGTGGACGCGCCTCCAAAGTTACTGAGCCCTGACGCACTTCACCTTTGCGAAGAAAGGTGAACTTGGCTTCCCCCCCGACTTCATGTCGAGCAACAGCATTCCGAAGGTCCACATTGGTTCTAAGGGCAAGCTCATCAAAGGTAAGCAAAATATCATTTACCTGCAACCCTGCCTTATCAGCACCACTACCAGGGTAGATTTGCTTCACAACGAGCCCACTATCGAGATCAAGATGCTCCGCCAAAGCTTCTCCAATAGGCACCCCCCCAACACCGAAATAAGGACGCAGTTGGAGTGGCTGCTTTTTTTCATTCGGATCGATTTCAATGACGCCTTTAGGCTTATCTCCAACCGGCACCTCGAAAGCTTTCTCTTGCTTTCCAAGAGCCAATTCTTCCTCCAATTTAAGCACTTCTTCTTCTTCTAAAGGACGAATCAAGGCTTGTTTCGGCTCATTTTCCGCTGCTTCAATTGCAGGAAGTGGTTTCTCATCTAAATCGGCAGGACGCTCAATCGCAGAAACTAAAGAACTCAGCGCGACAGACGAAACCACACTTGAGGTGAGGCTTGCTTTCTTAAAAGAACGATATCCAAGCGAAGCTCGAATCAATCCCCCAGAGGGAAATATTTTGATATTTTGTTGAATCTTCATTTCAACTGATAAGCGAATAACTTTTCAAATTTTGTCTACCAAGACGAGGAAAATGGCCTCAAAATGACCGATTTTTCTCTCAAGTCCTTAGATTCAATTAATAAGAAATGGGAGCTAGATAAATGATCATCTTTGGCTTTGAGACCTTCAATTGACTCTCACCAGGACCGCTAAAAGCAACCTCATTTTGCTCTTCCACGAGGGTGACTTGATACTCACGGCCATCTTCAGCCGAGTAAAAGCCACTATACACTTGATCGACCTTCTTCTCTACCGCAACAGGGGTGAGGAGAGCTTGGTTAAGCACAGGAATCGAACCAAATCCGGCCTCTACCATTTGAATTTCAGAGGAACCTCTAGGAACCTCCACACTAAGAAACGCGCCACCTAAGGCGAAAGCTGCAGCCGCTGCCCATACCGGTCGCCAAAAACGATGCCCCTTCCTTGAGTCCTCGGAAGGAAACGAAATCACCTTGCCATCGCTTGAAAGAGGGGTTTCTTGAGAAGAAACCTCAATCGGTTCAACAATCTGAAGAGATTGCTCGTCCTCCCAATTCTCCATAGCTGCCACCATACGAGCGACAACATCCTCTTCCATACTCCGAGGAGAAAGCTGCTGCAATTCCTCTTCTAGCTTCTTAAGGTCGGGATCCATTTCTGTGTAGAATTAAATATCACCCCGAATACGAGCACTCGCAAGTTTCTTTCTGAGCGCTTCTAAGCCATACCGATAACGAGAAGCCGCAGTATACATGGAAATGCCTAGAGCTTCACCAATTTGATCGAAAGTTCTCTCACCCCAAATTTTTAGATTCACTACTTCAGCGAATTTTTGCGGAAGATCGCGAATCGCATTTTCCAAAAGGCGCACCTTTTCAGGATCCCCATCACCAGATTGAAACCAATTACTCTCGTCTACTGGTCGGAGCGCCTGCGCATCCGCCACAAGAGTTTCCTCGCGCTTCCGACGGCGATTATCTTTCCGTCCCCGATCAATCGCCTCACGGCGAATTTGCGTGTAAAGAAAGGGCATCCAGGCCTCCTGACCTCCAACAAAAACGCCCTCTGCCACTTTTTTGGCCAATTTCACCAAAGCGTCTTGGAGAGCATCTTCGGCATCCTGCTCGTTACGAGTTTGCTGGCGCGCAAAAAGATGAAGACGAGAACCATAGACCTCAATCCATTCCTTCCAATCCAAGACGGAAGTTACTTGGGGCTCAATAGGTTTAGTCGCTGCTATCACTTGTTCTGTATTATTCTCCTCCAAAGCGATGACTCCCTGCGTGTTTGTTCAAAAATTTTCAGAAAGTGAAGAGGAATCCCTTCTAAAGAAATTCACGTCACCACTGACCCATCTATTAATCGAGCTTTAAGACGATTAAATTCAGGTTAATTTTAGAAAATTATGAAAAATTTTCAAAGAGCCATCGATTCTGGATGGCCAGAAAACAGAATCACAAAAATCACGAAAGAGATTTCTACTCTCCGAGTGGGTTCTTGATAATTTAGAACCCCACGAGAAAGAACGACCTCCGACTAAAACAGGGAATTGGTTAACCTGTCCTTCGAAGCCTTGACGAAGGAGAAGACCAATAACCAACGAATAACGTAGCCATCAACAAAATCCGTCCAGAATCTGGGACCGAATTCCCAAAAGAAGGAAGAACCACAATCACAAAAAATTCCAATAGACGAACAAATCTTCACTAATTTCCCACTAGGCCAATCATTCTGCTAAGTAGTCTTTCGTCCCATCCTGAGACTGATATAGCCAAGTCGAATGCGCAGCTCCCCCTAACCCATGAACAAAGACCAGATCAGCCATGCGATCCGCATGCTCAACATTACAAATGGCATGCAATCCTTCCTGATCTCTTTCCATCATTATTCCTGCAAAATACCTAACGATTTCAATAGCCTCTTAGCAATGAAAATCAGCCTTCAGTCGCCCCCTAGAGTAAGTATCCTGGCACGTATCAGCTTTTGCAAAT
Organism: uncultured Roseibacillus sp.; assembly: GCA_964444495.1. GTDB lineage: Bacteria > Verrucomicrobiota > Verrucomicrobiia > Verrucomicrobiales > Akkermansiaceae > Roseibacillus. Next base: position 13,497 of record CAYUHN010000031.1, read on the forward strand.
TTTCTGAGGAAGCGTCTAACTTTAGTGTTCGTGTGCACCAACGCCAAAGCGTCTTGCCTCCCTGCTCAGAGAACGACAATAACAATCTTCAGGGTTAGGAATCCACGAGATTACACACCTAAGGTAGCTGCGCCTCACTCTGGCAACCCTCAGCTGAGAGACGCTACCCCGTCGGGGTGGACTCCACCCCTCGTTCTATCGACTTCCACAAAGGGTAATGCGTGCCAGTATATCTTCTAATTGGGTCTACCATCGATAGCGACCCAGCTTTGACCTACTAATTACAGCATTGTAACTCTAAAAAATCCTGAGAGCCCCTCCCCGTCATGAATAATAGAATTGGTTTCGTCCAAATCTCTGAATGAAAAAGTCCTTAAATTCACCCAAGTTGGATTGCTCAAATCTTCTCTAAATTGCAGCATATAAGTTGGCCCCTCTACTACATTGCCTAAAGTGATTCGAACTTCGTCGTCTTCAAATTCAATCTCGGACGCGATCGGCCTGATATCATCAAGAGTTAATCCAAAAAGGTCTATCAAGTTTTGAGCTGTCAACTGTGGTCCATCGAAAGCAGGCATATCAAAATAAAATGGCAGGAACCCCGCGGGGGCAGTTGCGACGCTACCATCGTCCAACCTGACACTTTGAGAAAATCCATTCTCTAAAACCACCGGCCCAAAAACGATACCGGTGATACTATCTTCACTAGATCCAATTTCAGTAGTGCTCAAATCTGAAAGAAAAGAGATTTCTAATGCTTCGAATCCCAGAGGATAGACATCAAAAGGACCGTCATATGCCACCCTAAAACCTCCATCATAATAGTCGACAACCCAATCATCAGGCAAAACCAAAAAGTTTTTTCATCCCGCACTTTGCATATTGATTTTTTTCAGAGCCTTCGTTTCAGCTTATTGGATTCATGCTCTGGGACCGGTTGCAAACCGGCGACCCAGTAGCGCCGCCGGAACCGGAGACAATAGTCGAGCTTAAAGCTCCCCTAACAAGACATTCTGGAGAATTTCAACAGACCGCTAAGTAGGATAACTAAGAATTATGATTTCGGCAATTTTGGTCGCTTCTGGGTCTTCTCGCCGGATGGGTTTCGACAAACTTCTTGCGCCTTTAGGAAGCAAAAACGTCCTCGCTCTCTCTATCGAAGCTCTCCTTGCCGTCCCTGAAGTCGGCGAACTCATCTGCGTCACCGAACCCGAACGCTTTGAAGTCGTCGAAAGCTTAGTAGCGAACTCATCAAAGCCCATACGCAGCGTACCTGGTGGAACGGAGCGCCAGGACTCGGTGTGGTCCGGCTTACAAGCCGTCTCGCCTGAATCCGAGCTCGTTGCAATTCACGATGGAGCGAGGCCTCTCGTTTGCGCAGAAACGATTAGCAAGTGCCTTGCGATCGCAAAAAAGAAGGGGGCCGCCAGCCTGGCTCATCCAGTAACCGAAACTCTCAAACGAGCGAATGAAAAAGGCCTCGTCTGTGAATCCGTCTCGCGGGACCATCTGTGGGCGATGGAAACCCCACAATGCTTTCAACTGCCCCTCATTCTACAGGCATACAATGCCCTACGCGAAGACTCTGGCATCGCTACCGACGAGGTCAGCGCGGTGCAATCACTTGGCGCTTCCATTCACTTAGTTCACAATCACAAGCCAAATCCAAAAATCACCTACCCCGGTGACCTTGCTCTGGCGGAAAATCTCCTGCAAGCACGTGTTTCTTCGGCAGAAGAGCCCTAAAGACGCAATTTTCTCGCCTTAGCTCTTCATTCTTCGCGATTTAAAGCGCACAGTCTCCGTCGTGGCCCTACTGGAAGTTTCAAATCTCACCACTCGTTTTCACACCCGCGACGGCGTGGTTCACGCAGTAGAAAATGTTTCCTTCTCGGTGGAGAAAGGTAAAACCCTAGGTATTGTAGGAGAATCAGGCTCGGGCAAATCGGTCACTTGCTACTCTCTGCTTGGTCTCATCCCTCGCCCTCCTGGTCGTATTCACAATGGAAAGGCGCTCTTCGATGGAATCGACCTTTTATCTTCCTCCGAAAAAGAACTCCGAGCTCTACGCGGCAAACGAATTTCCATGATTTTTCAGGACCCAATGACGTCCTTGAATCCTTATCTCAAAGTAGTCGACCAACTCGTGGAACCCTTGACCCTCCACGAAGGGATTCGCGGGCCAGAAGCACGCAAGCGAGCAATCGAAGCGATGGCGGAAGTCGGCATCCCCGACCCCGAAACCCGCATTAACAGCTATCCTCACCAGTTTTCGGGCGGAATGCGGCAAAGAGTAATGATTGCCATGGCCCTCATCACTCGCCCTGAACTTCTGATTGCGGATGAGCCTACTACCGCTCTTGATGTAACCGTTCAAAAGCAAGTCCTCGACTTAATCCGAGAGCGCCAACAAAAGCTCGGCTCGGCAGTCATCTTAATTACCCATGACCTCGCTGTTGTGGCTGAGACATGCGACTACGTGAATGTCATGTATGCGGGCCGTATTGTCGAAAGCGCCCCCAAGGAAGAACTCTTCCGAAATCCCCGTCACGCCTATACTCGCTCACTCCTACGAAGCATTCCAGCCAACCAACGCAAAGGAGAAAGCCTCTACACCATTCAAGGCCTCCCACCCGGCCTCATTGACCCGCCCTCTTCCTGTGCTTTCCGCCCACGCAACACCGTGGGCGATCCCAAGCTCTGTCTCACCGATCAAACTCCAGAACTCACCGAAGTGGCCCCTCGACACTTTGTCCAAAATTGCCCTGGCTGCCTCGCCTAGCAGCCTCCGCTTTTTTTATCCGGATTATTTCACGAAAATAGCAGCAGCTTAAGACCTGCTATGATCGCAAACGCCACCACGAGACGCTCGAACCACTTCTGAGAGACTCGCAGGAGCAACCACTTTCCTCCTACAACACCCAGCACAATCACAGGAAGTAGCTTCAAATTGAATAGCAGAGAACTGGCTGTTGTCATTCCAAGCCCCCCCGTAAAAGGAAGCTTAATCAAATTAACGACCAGAAAAAAGCGCACTCCTAGCCCCACTAACTCAAGCTTAGGGATCTTCCGCGAAAGAAGAAACAATTGGAAAATCGGACCTGCTGCATTTGCAATCATGGTGGCAAAACCGGCAAAGACTCCCGCCCCAGCACCATAGCTTTTCGATTTCGCAAACACCTCAAACAACTTTGGCTTAAATTTGCGAAAGAACTGAAGCCCCGACAGAAAGAGAATCAAAGCTCCTATGATCGGTTTTGCCCAAGAATCGGGCATCACCCGCAATAGAAAAAAACCGCCTGCCATTCCAATCAGAGCAGGCCAAAGCAACTTAAAAACTGGCGGCCAACTCCCGTGCTTTCGATAAGCTGGGAACACCATTAAATCTGCCGCGACTAACATTGGCAAAAGAACGCCGACCGAACTCTTCCCAAAAAGCTCAGCCATGAGGTAGACTTGCACGATTCCAACCCCACCAAAGCCCGCCTTCGAGATTCCAACAAAAAGGGCTGCAAGAATAGCCATCACCCATTCCGCCGTAGTCAGATCAAACACGCAGGAGCTATAGCAGTAGCTCCATTTTTCTCCAGCGAAAGGTCAAAGGCCAATTAGAGCTACCCTTTGCTCGCTACAACCGGCGTCTTGCGATTAGGAAAAAGAGCGCGACAAATTTCACATTCTAACCCAAAACAACTACGAGCAGGGCAGTATTCACGCCCATAGAAAATAATTTGAAGGTGAAGCTTATTCCAGCTCTCACGTGGAAAAAGCTTCTTAAGATCCCCTTCGGTCTGCACCACGTTCTTCCCATTGGTCAGCTTCCAACGCTGCGCCAAACGATGAATATGAGTGTCCACAGGAAAGGCAGGCACTCCAAATGCCTGCGCTATCACCACGGAAGCTGTTTTGTGACCTACCCCAGGCAAAGTTTCCATTTCCTCCAGCGACTGGGGCACCTCCCCATCATAGCGACTGCAAAGAATCTGGGAGAGTTCTGAAATAGCTTTCGCTTTTCGAGGGGCAAGACCGCAGCTTTTGATCGCTTCTTGAATCGTTTCGACTGGCAAGAGACTCATCGCCTCTGGTTGGTCGGCGAGAGAAAAAAGCCCCGGAGTCACGATATTCACTCGGGCATCGGTGCACTGAGCAGAAAGAAGCACCGCCACCAAAAGAGTGTAGGGATCCTTGTGATCCAAAGGAACAGGCGTCTCAGGATACAATTCCTCGAGACGCCTGAGTATAAAATCTGCTCGCTCCTGCTTGAGCATCGCTCTTTTGCTATCAGCGAACTTTAAAAAATCTAGCTCTGAGGCTGAGAAGAACGAGAAGCGTTGCTACGAGCAAAAATGTTATTGCGGCTGCGGCCACGAGACTTGCGCAAGCAATTGGCATACATCTCGCGAGTGTGCCAGTAGCCTTGACGTCCTTCCAAGAGGCTCAAGGTGCGTTCAACATCTCCCCATTCGATGATATTGATTTCCACGGTGCGAAGACCCCAATCTTCGATTCCCTGGAGAGTTGGGTGAAAAATATCGATGGTATTGGTTCCTGTCAGCGCTGAACCATAATCATCTACGACGTAAAGATAAGGCAGGCCTTTGATTCGGAACTTAGTCCCGAGCGGATACTTCGACCAATCTGCAGCAACACTGCGAACCTCATCATATTTGAGAATTCCACCAGCTGCATTGTAGCGTCCAGGAGCTCCAGGCTCGTTCTGCATGTGTGAATAAGCAGTCGCTCTTACAACACGGTGAGTGATATTGTCGGGGTATGAAGGAAAGCCATGCTTATCCTTAGGAAGACTTGAGACTCGACTCAAGAGAGCCACATTGGCCTCAGCGGGAAGATTTTTACCCTCGGTCTGGGTGGCCTCCGAAGAGGAAAAAGACTCTGTTCCTCCAAGAAGGGAACCGTTAGAAAAATTTGAACAACTCGAAAGCGAAATCGCTAGGAATCCCGCAGCGAGTGCGGAAAGAGTTTGGAAAAGTCTCATAATCTCTGGAATTCGACGCCTTCGGAAAATCCTTCAGCGCCGAGATGCAGAGCAAATTGCGTATTCCTTTCAACGAAACAACCCTTTTTTTGTAAATTTTGTGACGATTGAACCTATACCTCTAATCTAAAAATTTGACTCGGACTCTATAAGTCATTGCCCAGGATAGTTTTAAATCGGCCCGAAAGGAAGGCTGGCTCGGTATTTTCATCCGCCGCCAATTTCATCTGATGACGCAATATTTCTGGGTCGATTGGAGGTAAATAGCCGGTCAAAACCCCTTTCAAAGCCTCCAAAGGGGTCTCTCCTCGAGCCTTCACCTGCCGATAAGCCTTCACCGCAATTGCCTCCGCTGCTCCCGGCGTAAGCATATCCGGAATCAATTCCTGCAGTTCTCCATAGGCGGCTTTCTCTATCTCACAACCACGAGCGCGGCAAAGCGCTCGTAAGAGAGTAAAGCTTTCTTCCGGTTCCACGCTCGGGAAAAGAGGAATCTTTACATCAATGCGGCCCGGCCGCTTGAGATCAACCTCAATGAGATCAGGACGACTAGAAGCCAATACCCAAAGAATTTTTCCACGATTGCGGGTATCCGACATCTCTGCGGCCATCATTGAATAGACTCGGCTGGAGACTCCCCCATCACCAGATCCTCCCTGACGCTTGCCTAAGGCTTGATCCGCCTCGTCGATCATCACCAAACAGCGACCCAAAGCATGCAAGAGAGCAAATATTTTCTCTAAATTTGCCTCTGTCGAACCCACCCATTTATCACGAAAGTTTCGAATCGTCACCATGGGAACTCCCGCTTCACCAGCAAGGCATTCCGCAAGATATGTCTTTCCGGTCCCAACAGGGCCGCAGAACAAATACCCCATCGGCATCGCTTCCAATTCGCCTTGGCGCCAGAGCGCCAAATCGTCTTGCAACCATTGTTTCACCGACTCGAGCCCAATCACTTTGGCTAGCGAGCGATCAGGCTCAACAAATTCAATCAATCCCTCACATTCTTTTTCGACAAGTTCTCGCTTCAAGCGGGCTGCATCTTCGTCTTTGAGCACCTTTTTCTCATAATGAAGACGGCGCAAGAGAGTCTCGACCGAACTGAGAGAAGCCCCCCGAAAAGCCATTGCCAATTCCTCATAGCGGCCTTTGAAAGCACTTAAAACATCGCCAATCTGAGGTTCTAAGACGTGAAACGCCTCTTTTAAGATCATCTCATCAGGCAAAGTGAGTTCGAGATTTGGGATACGCGGTTCCCTCACTAGCAACGAATGAAGATTCGCCACCCGATCAGCCAATAGAAAAACCGCCTGATGATGAGTTTGCAAAAGCCCATCACTCGCCCAGGAGCGCAAGAGGCTAGCGAGCGCGTTCTCTTCATAATTTCCCCCATTCGCTGCCGCCGGACACACAAGCTGGGCTTCCTGCACCACCACCGCGACTCTCGATTCCTTCCCCCCCAAATTGCGCGTGTTTCGGAGATAACGCAGAAATTCTCCCACAAAACGAAGGGCTGGAAGCGGAAGTGAAGGTTGCTCCTTATTTTTAGCCCAATCGTCAAAAATTTTTTCCCCCCTCCAAACCCGTAAGCCTTCTCCCAAATCATAGCTCACCAGCACTTCAAAACGAGGCAAGAGCACCTCTTCCAAGTATTCTCGCATGCTTCCCAAACGAGCTGCCTCCCCAGCTTGAGTAGGAATTAATAGCGGATCACCGACATTGCCATGAAGCACAAAACAACCTGCGGTTTCACTTTCAAAATCACGGACGACATCTTTTGCCCAAGTAGGCAGCTCACTCATAGCTCTCTTCTTAAGCTCAAATTAAAGAACTCTCACGTCTAAAGATTAAAGACCTGAGTGCCCACGAGCCTCCGGCACTAATCGCCACCTAATCCAGCGCACTCGCAATCACTCCTGCAAGCCGATCGACTAGACGACTTTGTGAAGCAGCCAACTCTTCAAAGCCGTCGCTTCTCAGATCATCCGTAAGAGTGGTATTACGATTCGCTACTAATCGACCCGAAGGCAGCTCATAGGCCCTCCATGTGGCCTCAAGAACACTTTCGCCATCAGGAGCTCCTTGAAAACGAGTGACCTCAACTGTCACCTGAAAATCAAGCTCACTTTCGTTCTGCCAAGGATATTGCTTCAAATTCCCCGTCCCAAGCCGACGACCTAAATCCGTGGCCAGAACACGCTTAAATTCATCTTCCAAGTCCCCCGCCCAAAGATGTTGCTGAGAAAAGGTCAATCGATTGGCGCTAGTCTGAAACTGTAAATTTTGCCTCTCGGTCAAAAAGGGCGCGAGCGTAACAGGCCCCACTCCTACCCCTAAACCACTACGTGCCGGAGCTGGCCCCGCAGCAGAAAGCAAATAATACTGACGCTCAGGTGCTCCACCTCCCCCAATCCCAAGACGACTACATCCACCTACAAACAACACCAAGAATGCAGCCAGACTAATCCGCATAAAACATTTCCCACTTTTAAATCGCATCATTACTTTACTCGTCGTTTTGCTCGCGGAATTTCATCACCTGTTCGCGGCTTTCCGAATAATACCGAATCAGGCTTATCTCCAAGAGTCTCGCTTAAACGCTCGATAGACCTAGTAGCAGAACGAAGCTCATCCAAGGTCCTTCTCATATCTCCATAGATTGCGCCGTCCGCAGAGAGTGGCCGCAAAGTCTCATTCACATTCTCCAAAGTCTTCTGCAATTCTGCAGTCAACTGCTGCGTCGCTTCTTTCGACAGAACTTCTCGTAGACTAACGAGAGTCTCTTGAAGCTCCTTCACCGCAGCTTCTGATTCTCGAATAACCGGCCCCGTACTGTCCACTCTTGTCGATAAAGAATGCAAAGTATTCTGAGCACCCAAGGTTGTAGCCTCCAGCTGCCTAACGAGACTATCCAGCGGAAGAGCTTCTACTTTGTCTAAAAGAGCTGTTGCCCGTTTCTCAAGCTTTGCTAATCCAACCTCTACTGTGGGAATGACTAGCTTTTGATCAATGGTTTCCAAGTTTACACTCGGAGCATCAGGGTGATAGTCTAGGTCAACGTAGCGTTGCCCAGTAATGAGGTTATTCGTTTTAAGACTGGCTCGCAGCTTATCTCTCAACGCTTCTTGCAATTCCGTTCCCCGAGGATCGAACAGGGAGTCCAGATCATTCGCATTCAAGAGGCGTCGATCAAATTGAATCATAACAGCAGTATCAAGCTCGTGGGATTCATCGGCGATACGATAGGAAATCTCCCTCACTCTTCCAATCTTCGTTCCCCGATATTCGACAGCAGCATCGTTGGTTAACCCCCTCACACTATCTTCGAAGAAAACAAGGTACTCTCCCCACGCTTCAAAGCGACTCGCATCAGCGGTCTTTTGATCTTTAAAAAGGGCAAACGCAAAGTGATCCTCGACAGAAAGGTGCTCTCCTTCTTCCTCTAGAAGATCGAAAGCAATTTGCCCCTTCAGCAAAGCTTCTACCGAAGGCAAATCTAAATCTATTCCTTCAGCGCCAACATTGAGTTGCAAGCCACTCGCCTCCCAAAAAACTGTATCTAAATGAACAAGTTCGCGATACTCCTCCTCGATAAAAACCTCAAAAATTACGACCTTTTGCTTAGCATCGAACTTCCGAGTCTCCACTTTTCCAACTCGATTCCCCCGAAAGTAAACTCCACTTCCTACATCAGTCGTCCCCGGCACTTCACTGATTAAGGTCAGCCTTAACCCAGGAACAGAAGGCGGCGTTGGAGGCAATTCCTCGAGACCTTCGTAAGTACCTCCGCCCTTTTTGCCTACCCCTGGATCCAACTCAATATAGGCACCGCTAAGAACCGTTCCAAGACCAGAGATACTCCCGCCGCTAATACGAGCCTTCACAACCCAAAATTGAGAATCTTTCCGAAGGAGATGACGATGCTTTTGATTAATTCGCATAATCACCTTCACCTTCAGATCAGAGGTAAGTTGAATATCTTCTACTTTGCCAACCGTAACCGCACGACATCTAACCTCAGTTTTCCCTACCGCTAAACCTTCTGCACTTGGAAAAATGACTTTCACTTTCTCCCCAAGATTATCGAAGTGGTTCTTTACTAACCATAACCCAAGAACAAGCGCCACCACTGGCAAGACCCACACTCCACTCAAACGGCGCCGACGCTTCACCTTTGGTTTTCCGAAGTCGCTAGTAGCTTCCTCGTTATCGCCACTATCAACTGACTTCATAAGCTTGCGCTTTTTCTACTAAGGAGTTCGAAAAATCTTTCCCATCATTATACCCCTGCAAACGATCCCAATTCAACCGAGGTTCGTAAACCTTCCCAGCAAGGATATTAAAAATCACCATAATGCCAAAAGCAATCACCGCTGGCCCTGGTTGAATGGAACTTAGCTTACCCAACTGAACATAGCTCACCAAAACTGCGACGACAAAGACATCCACCATCGACCATTTCCCGATTACCTCCACCGCGTGGTAGATGTGATTTACTTGATGACCAGGAATTGCGACCCATCCTCGCGCTCCCATACAAAGAAAGATAAGAGCAAGCATCTTCAACATGGGGATAAGAACGCTCGCCGTAAAAATGACCCCTGACACAAGGTAAGAACCATCTCTCCAAAAAAGAGCCACCCCACTTAAAATTGTCCGCGGTTCATTCACCCCCAAGGCCTCAATATTCATGATCGGCATCAAATTTGCAGGGATATAGGTAATCAACGCGCAGATGAGAAAAGCCAGACTGTGCTGAATACTTCTCTCTTTACGAAACTTCGTCTTCTTGGAGCCACAAGTCCGACAGGGAGCTCCAACCGACGAACTGACTTCGCCACAGACCATGCAACTGGCAAGGCCAAGAGGCATTCCTCTCCTTCCCTGAAAAACAATCGCTACCTCCTTCTCTTCTGAGGCGCGGGTTTCTCTAAGCAGATTGCGATACCGTTCCCAAAAATCGCGAGGATCGAAATTTCCCATCGCCACTGCATAGGAGACAACAGCAAACACAAGTGCCCAAAAACCTAAATCCAAAGAGACGTCCGCTAATGAAGTCAATTTCAGCAAACTCACCAGCGCGGCAATGAGAAACACATCCATCATCGCCCACTGTTCCACCACTCCCACAACTCGCATTGAAAGACCAAGGCCTGGCAACAATTTACGAAAATACAGCCCAAGCGACGCCCAAAAGAGGGCTAAAAGTAGTATCGAAGGTAAAATAAATACAAATAAGAAGGTCGCAATCGTGACGATATCAGCCCCTTGCTGCCAAAGAACCCCCAAAGCGCTGACAATGGAGTGTGAATTCTTAAGGCCTTTAACTTCGAGAGTCATGAACGAAAAGGTCATGATCACTACGATGAAGAGTAGAGCCGACAAGCTATAGGCCGCGCATGCTTGTAACCCAAACCTACGGTTGATCTGCAGAGGATGACCACAATTCTGGCAATGACTTTCTTCATCGTCCTGAAGGACGATCCGCTCATGCAAACGATCACACAGTGAACAGGCGATTAAGTCAC
>CAYUHN010000032.1:0-23890 GCA_964444495.1 uncultured Roseibacillus sp.
AGAAATTCGGTTATCGGCTTCACTAGCCAACTTGGTTTGAGGGCTTTTGTTTAGCGTGGTGAGTTAGGATTTCGCGAAGAGCTGAAGGGGAAAGATTGGGGTTGGAGGAAAGGAGCCTCGCGATCATGCTGGTGAGGTGAGCTGCGGCGAAACTACTTCCTGAGCGGAGGGAAGTTCCTCCTCCGGGGATGGGGACTTCGATGTCGTGCCCAGCGGCGGCAAAGGGAATGCTGCCTTTACGTACGAGCCATTGTGCGGCTTCGAGTTCGGCATAGGTGGTGGCGAGAGTGGTGCGAAAGGCGGAGGGCCATTCGTCGATGGAAGAATCGAGATTAGACGAGGCGGTAACGATGGTGCTGTCGTTGTCGAATGCGAGGTCGACCCATTGTTTGTAGAGTAAGCAGGTGTGAGCGGTGGCGGGTGCGCCAAAGGAGCAGTTTAGAATTTGAGCCTTTCGTTTGATTGCTTCGAGAGCGCCTTGATGAATCAGTTGATGGCGGCTTTGGCGAGGGCCTGAGGTTAGGACCCGAATAGGGAGGAGGGTGGCTTTGGGGGCAAGACGATGGATAATTCCGGCAATAGCGGTGCCGTGACCAACCGAGTCGTGGGCTTCAACTTCACGAGCTACAAGCGTCTCATCGAATTCGATTTGAGGAAGGATATGAGCTTTGGCGAAGAAGGGGTGGGTGGCATCAATTCCAGTATCGAGAACGGCAATGATGACGCCTTTTCCTGTTCCTTGGGTAAGGGCATCTTTTGTGTCGAGTAGCTCAATCATGAACGAATCTAGAATTTGAGATTGAGAGCGATAGTCTGCAGCTGTTGGAGGCTGTTGGGTGAGAATTCCTGTTCGAAACGACTTTCGCGGAAGCGAGCGGCAGTCAGAACTCCATAGGGTTCGTCTTCTTGGTAGATTGGGGCGGCCATGAGAGATTGCACGGGTCGGCCAGAGAGTTGGTCAAAAGAGGGGTCGTGCGAGGGGTGTGAGGCGAGGTCTTTTTCGAGAATTGGGAGACAGACAAGAAAGCACTGACTGGTGACTCCTTGTTCAAGGGTTTGCGTGAAATTTTCCTCGAGTTTGAGGGAGGTACTGAGGAGGACGGTGAGGGCATTGAGGGCTTCGCTGTAAACCCATAGGATGAGGTTATCGGCCTGGAGTTGTTCCTCACAGGCCCGAAGCTCGTGGTGCATTTGCTCTAAGTTTGGTTTCACCTTGCTGATTTTCTTATCCCGCTGTGAGAAAAGAGCGATTAAAATCGATTGCTAGGATGGGGCAAATTTGATGTTGTAGGTTGATAACTGCGCAACAATGTCTTCTGATTTTTCGACAGATTTAGATTTAGCTGAAGCGGCCTTGGAAGGGGATTCGGAGGCTGGCCGGGTGGTAGGAGACTGTTTGCTATCTTCAAAGGTGCGGTCGATGTTGGTGAATCGGGGTGCGACGCGTGAGGAGGCTGAGGAGGTGCAAGCGGAGTTGGCAAAGGGGTGTTTTTCGCAGGTTCCTGAGAAGGGACAGCTTTATGGTCTTTTATCGAAGTATTCGGGAAAGGCTCCTTTGGAAGCTTATTTGGGGCGGGTTGCCCTAAATCGTTTGATTTCGCTCAAGCGTCGTAAGCGCTTGGATGTTGTTTCTTTGGATGAGGAGGAGATCGAAGGAGGTCCTGTGCGTCAAATTTCCGCGCAGGGGGCTTTGGAGGCTGAAGATGAGGTGATCGAGCTGCTTAAGGAGGCGATTAAAGAGGCGTTTTCGGAGGTTGATCAGGACACATTGGTGATGCTGCGTTTGGTGCAATCCTATGGCTTGACGCAGAAGAGAGTGGGGAGGATGTGGACTTGGAGTGAATCGATGATGAGTCGTCAATCGGCTTCTTTGATCTCTCAGCTGCGAGGGTGTATTTTGGAAAAGGTCGCAAAACGTGACCCTTGGTTGAAATTAGAGTGGGGAGATTTCCTTGCGCTGTGTGGAGATTCGGTCGATCTCTTTAGTTATGCGAAATAATTGTTCTTTTTTCGCAAGAGTCTGTCTATTTGGCGTCAAAAGGGCAAAGAACGGTGATCATGAGTAATAAAGAAGAATTTGAGTCTCTGGCGGCCTTTCTCGCATTGTTTGGAGATGAGGTTCAGGCGCATGGTCGAGAAGATTTAAGTGAGGAAGAGAAGAAAGCTCTTCGTAAATTGGCTGCAGGCGATCTGAACGAGGAGGGAAGAAAGGCGCTGATCCCGTTGTTAGCCCAGAATGAGGTAGCGATGGAGTACTTGGTCGAAGAAGCGAATGCAGCGCAAGGTCCAGAGTAGTTGGCTCCTTTGTTATCTGTTCTTTGGCTTAGAATTGTCGGTTTGGAGCCAAGAGGGCGGTGACGATTCGGGTGCGGGGGAGGTCGTTACGGTGGAGCGTGTGGTCGATCGCGCTCCGAAGGGCTCTCAATGGGTCCGAGCGACTCGGGGGGATCGGGTTGTATGGAAGGAGCGAATTCGAACTGGAGAGTTAAGCCGAGCGGCGATTGAGATTTCGACTGGCGGTGTTTTGCGGATTAGTGAGCTTACAAGTTTTGAGTTGAGGCCTCCGCCGAGTGATGTTCCTAGCGGAAAATCTTCGATTAATTTTGCTAGTGGGGTGGCTTATTTTTTTAGTCGAACCGAGGAGGAGGCAGATATCGAGACCCCGACTGCGAGCTTGAGCATTCGGGGGACAGAGTTCGTGGTGGAGGTCGGAGATAACGGTGAGACCACGGTCTCTATGGTAGATGGAGAGGTGGAGATGAGCAATGAGTTGGGGCGAATTTCCTTGATAAATGGTGAGCAAGGAATCGCTCTTTTACAGGAGCTGACTTTATCGTTAGACTGGAATTCGTCTACTGGACTCTTTGGGCGCTTGGAAGGGAATTGGTATAAACAAGATTTGGAAGGAGTGACGGATGCTTCGGGGGCAATTTTAGAGAGCGATCCCTTTATACAGACAAATTTGAGCCTAGGATATCGTTTTAACGACAATAACGCTCAGGTAAGTCTATCAGCTTTGAATCTCTTTAATCAAGATTATGAACTCTCTCCGCTCAATCCCTTTTTAGACCTTCCTCGGCAACGAACGTTTGTCGTTCAATGCCGTTGGAACTTCTGAGTATGTTATAGATTCCCGCGCAGTTGTAAATAAGAGGAAAAAATGGCTCTTCAATAGGGAATCAAAGCAATGTTTTTACCGATAAAGAGGATCAGGTATCATTTGGATTGCAGGGCGACATGATTTCAAGATCTTGCTTCTGAAGTTGGTTTCGTTCTTGAGTTTGAAAGGATGGGCTCATACCACTTCCCTATGAATATTGAAGTGGTTGGAAAATATCGGGCGACATGGGGTGAAGGACCAGTTTGGTGGCAGGGGAAACTTTTCTACGTCGATATTGAGGAACATTGCGTTGTTTCCTTTGACCCTACTTCAGGAGAAGAGAAGAAGTGGGACGTGGGTGAGCGGGTTGGTTTTGCTGTTCCGCGAGCAGGTGGTGGCTTTGTGATTGGAGGCGATTCGGGATTTCGATTTCTGAACGAAGATGGAACGATTGAATCCATCGCAGATTTGGAGACAGATAAGCCTGACAATCGACTCAATGATGGAAAGGTTTCGCCGGAAGGTGAGCTATTTGGAGGAAGTATTTCCCTAGTGAAGAAAGAAGGGGATGCTTCCCTCTATCACCTTAGTGCGAGGGGTGAGGTTAAGAAGGTTTTTGGAGAAGTTACGAACTCGAACGGTCTCGTATGGAGCGAAGATGGAACTCGAGTCTTCTATATCGATACTCCACGTCGCGAGATTTGGGGTTTTGACTATAATAAGGAAACCCAGGAATGGAGCAATCGAACCGTAGTGGCGAAAACTGATGAAATCGACGCCTCTCCGGACGGCATGACGATTGATGCTGATGGTCATGTTTGGGTGGCCTTTTGCCACGGTGCTTGTGTAGCTCAGTTTGACGTTGTGGGTGGAAGCTTGCTTCAAAAAATTGATCTGCCTTGCCTAGAGACGACTTCGTGTGCTTTCGGAGGAGCGAATTTAGATGAACTCTATGTGACCACGGGAGTTCACAAATCTGAGGTGGAGGAGTATGCCGGTCGTCTTTTGCGCATTACTGGCCTTGGAGTGAAGGGCTTCCCCAGCGTGCCATTTGCAGGATGATCAGGATGATTTTTGCTTTTTTGTAGAGTTGTAGTAACTCTTTTGCGTGTTCTCAGGCGCGATCTATCTGCCATTTCTTGCTGCGGTCTTGCATCCACCGCTGGCATGGCTTTTTCAACGGGGAGAAAAGCGAGGCCTACCGATGGCTTTAACGGTGGCGGCGAGTAATTTTGGAGTCGCGATTCTCTTCCTCTTCTGGTTTCGACCAAATTTATTCGGGAGTTGGCAGCCTTTGGACCTGTTAGCTTTGCTCAACGGTTTTTTCTTTTTTGGAGGACAATGGTTTTCAGTAAAAGCAGTCAAGGCTGGGGACTTGGTGGTTCATACCTCAGCACTAGGAATTAAGCTTTTTGTCGTAGCAGGGCTTTCTCTCATGATTGGGTTGGAGATAGGATCTGCCGCTCTTGTCGGGGGCGTGCTATTGGCTGCCTTTGCGATCTTTTTACTAGCAGGCGGTAATTTGGAAGGGTGGCGGAAACATCGTGCAACGGTCGGTTGGACTCTTGTGGGAACGACGTCTTTCGCAATTAGTGATGTTCTGACCTCGCGGTATGCTCAAGAGGTAGGAGTGGGGCGTTGGTTGTGTTTGATGCTCGTTATGAGTGGAGTCTCCACGCTGATCCTTTTGGCCACGAGGCGAAAGAAATTGAAAGAAGTCTCTTGGAGGCGACCGACTTGGCTGGTGCTGGGAGGGATTGCTGCGGTGATGGGGACTCAAGCTATTTTGATCAACCTGGCATTTAGCAATTACAAGGAGCCGACGCTTTCAAATATTGTTTACTCGGTTCGAGGTCTACTGGCGATTCCTTTTGTGATGATTCTGCAACGACGCTTACGGGGAGTGGTGAGTCCTCAGACTGCGTGGGGAGCTTTACTTATTCTCGGTGCTCTAGTGCTCGCTTCGTTTGGGTGAAATCAATTTCCGTCAAGGAAGAGGCGTTTATATGATCAGAATGAATTTCGCTTTTTTGTAGAGTTGAGTTTTAGGGCCATTCTTTCTGGGCTTCTGCCATGAGGCGTTTGAAACTGGAGCCATTAAGAAGGAGGTCTGTTAGTTGTCGTGCTAGGAGACGGCCGGCCTCTGAATCACTGGGATAATGGAGTCCGGCAATCTCTCGGTTTTCGGTGATTTGTTGAGCAGAAGTGAGGTAAGTTTGCGCAGATTTCGGATCAAGCTCTTGAAGGAGGTAGGCGAAGACGTAAGCACCTGTGGCATGCCCGCTAGGGTAAGCTGGATGGGTGGGGATCTGGATAGCATGTCCGAGGTCTTGGTCTAAGATGGAAGGACGAACTCGGTTAAATTTTTGTTTCATAACAAAAGTGGCAATGGCAAGGTCATGATAAGCGGCAAGAATAACTTTGGCTGTGGCAGAGTATTTGGGGTCAGTAGTTAGGGAGCTATAGGTGTGAGTGCCGTAGTGGAAATTGGTCACGAGGACTTCGGCTTCAATCGCGGATTTTTTGCTGGGCCGTTTTGCAGCGAGTTTTTTGAGGTAGGCGATTTCTGCAGTGGTTCGCGGGGATGAATTTGCAGGAGGTTTGGGTAAGGCAATTTCTTTGACCCAATCACGATTGAGGTACTTGGGGTGGAGTTGCGTGAATTTGGCAAAATCACTTCCCCAGCGCTGTGTGCTTGTGAAGCTTAATTTATCAACTTGGGGATCATGCCCTATTCCAGAGAGGTGAGTAAATTCATCTGCCTCAAGGAGAGGAGAAAGGAGTAGTAAAGTGATAATGAGAAAACGCATATGCTTACAAAAAGCTTTACGAGGACTTCCGGCAATCTCATTTCTAATTTTTTGTAGATGGTAGCTTGAAGCGTGGATCTTTTTATTGGAGCGCTCATGCTGACTTCTTCTGGATGAAATCAATTTTCGTCGATGAAAAGTCGTCCTTGGCGACGGCGAATGAAGCGATTTCCCGGGAGGTTGAGAACAGAGGGGCCTTCTGTATTGAGTAGGGCAAGAACTTGAGAGATCATCTCCTGTGAGATATTTCCGACCTTTTGGGCTTTCAGGTATTTGGCAATAGCCGCTCCTTGTGTTTCTTGGCTGAGTTCACGAAGAGTCGGAAGGTGAATCCGCCCCTGAGGGTCGAGAAGTTGGAGGTTTTCTAGATAGTCGTCTACAATCTTTGTTTGTGTTTGAGCAGCAGCGAGAGCTCGAAGAAGCGATGGAGTGACATCGCGATCAAGGATTTCGTTGAGGAGAGGTAAGGCCTGATTACGGATGCGATTACGAGTGTAATCAAGAGTCGCATTGCTCGAGTCTTCGCGATGAGGATATCCGTGGGCTGTAAGGTAGTTTGTTAGTTCTTTACGACGAGTAGAGAGCAGCGGGCGTAAGAGAGTAAAGGTGGTTTCGGAAACAGTAATGGTGTTTGATTTTCGCATTCCGCGAAGAGAAGCTGAACCCCTCAAGAGGTTGAAGAGGCAAGTCTCTGCTTGGTCGTCTGAATGATGAGCGAGAAGGATTGTGTCGATGCCCGTCTTTTGTGCGGTTTCGGCAAAGAAATGATGTCGCGCCTGACGGGCTGCAGTTTCAATCGAAAGCTGTTCGTTTTTAGCCAAAGCGGTGACATCAACTTGTGCCAAATGAAAGGGGAGGCTAAAGCTAGCCGCAAGCTCACCAACAAAAGCGGCATCGGCGTTGCTTTCTTCTCCTCGGAGTTGGTGGTCGATGTGGATGAGTTCTAGCTTCTGGAAGCCTTCCGTATAGAGAAGATGCACGAGCGCAACCGAGTCCTGTCCCCCTGAGCAAGCAACGAGATAGGGTTGTTGGAGATCGAGAAGAGTCTGGTCGAGCATGGTTTTGGGTTTAGGCTTCCGTCGGAGAAAGAAGTTGGGCGAGGGTTTCGGCGTCGGGGACTCCGGAGGAGGCGGCTCCTAGGATGGAGTTGGCGAGTTCTGCTTTTTGTTGCTGGAGGCGGTGGATGCGGTCTTCCACTGTATTTGAGCAAAGGAGCTTGTGGACAAAGACGGGTTTGGTTTGTCCGATGCGGTAGGCGCGATCAGTGGCTTGGGCTTCCGCTGCGGGATTCCACCAAGGGTCGTAGTGGATGACTGTATCGGCAGCGGTGAGATTAAGGCCAGTGCCGCCGGCTTTTAGGCTGATCAGAAAGATGGGGATTTCGGTTTCTTGGAATTGTTTGACGAGTCCACCTCGGTCTTGTGAAGCGCCGGTGAGCTTGAGATACGAGATTTTCCGTTGTTTCAGTTCGTTCTCAATGAGGGCGAGCATGGAGGTGAACTGTGAGAAGAGTAGGATGCGGCGTTTTTCTAGGAAAAGGATTTCAAGAAGTTCGAAGAGGTAGGCGAGTTTTGCTGAGGGTGGGGGTTTTTGAGTTTGGTCATTTTGGTCCTCCTCATTGGCGATATTGTCGGGGCCTCGGACAAGTTCGGGATGGCAGCAGATTTGGCGGAGTTTGAGAAGGGCGTCGAGGATAGTGATTTGGGACTGCGCGAGGCCTCGTTCGGCAATGGCGTCACGCACTCGCTTGTCCATTGTGACTCGCACGGATTCGTAGAGATCCTTTTGTTCAGTTGTTAACTCAATAGGGTGAACAAGGAGTGTTTTTGGGGGGAGGTCTTTAGCGACTTCGTCTTTGGTGCGGCGGAGAATGAGAGGAGCAAGGCGATTGCGGAGCGCTTCGCGGCGGTCTTCGTTTTCTTCTTTTTCGATGGGGTTTTGGTAGCGAGTGCGAAAGGCGCTGAGGTCGCCGAGAAGTCCAGGAATGAGGAAGTGGAAGAGGGACCAAAGTTCAGTGAGATTATTCTCAACTGGGGTGCCACTTAGGCAGAGGCGGTGATGAGCGCGAAGTTTGCGCGCCGCGATACTGACTTTGGCTTGGGGGTTTTTGATAAGTTGGGCTTCATCGAGGATGGCATAGCGGAATTGGTGATTCTTTAGTTTTTCGCCATCACGTTGGAGGAGAGCAAAGGAAGTGAGTACGATATCAGCATGCTGAATGTGTGCGTAGTGACGAGCTCGCTTGGGGCCGGTGAGGGTGAGGACGGTGAGGGAGGGTGCGAACTTCGCAACTTCAGCCGCCCAGTTAGGAACGACTGAGGTAGGAGCTACTACTAAAGTGGGGAGTGGTTGGGAGTGTTTCGCTTTGGTCGCGAGAAGGAGGGTGATGGTCTGGATGGTTTTCCCCAATCCCATATCGTCGGCGAGAATGCCGTGGAGATCATTTTCCGCGAGTGTGGCCATCCATTGGTAGCCAATTTCCTGATAAGGGCGGAGAGTGGCTTGGAGGCCTTCGGGAGTTTCTTGTTTGGCTGGTTGAGAATTTTTTTCGCGATGCGCAGCGAGGTTTTTACGTAAGCGATTGAGTGAGGGGCTGGAGGTTTTGATGTCAAAGTCCTCTGCTAGGGCAGCGGCGTCGAGAGGGTGGAGGGGGAAGTCTGGATCAAGGACCACCGAGAGATGATCGAGGATTTGTTTTAGACGAACGACTGGAACATGAAGCGCGGTGCCATTGGGGAGATTGACAAGGTGGCGATCATTCGGGGATTTGGTGGCGAGTTGATCAAGAGTATCGCCTTCGAGAAGCTTGAGAAGAATGGGAAGGAGGTCGAGAGATTGTCCTTCGACGTCAAACCCTACACTGAGGGTGAACCACCCGCCGGGAATTTCAGTGAGGCTAGCATTGAGGTTGCTACTGGATATTTCGTAAAGTTCGTGCCCAAAGTCAGACTCGACTTCCACTTCCCAGTTGGTATCGACGAGCTTGGGGATGGCGGTGGCTCGAAACCAGGGCCAGAAGAGATCGGGAGTGGTGTGATAGGGTTCGGGGAAAAAGGCTGTTCCTTCGGAGGAGAGACCGTTGTTGCTTCCTTGTTTTTGGGCGAGGCCGAGAAGGAAGCGGAAAGAGGGTTGAGCAGCGATTGAAGTGAGTCCATAACTCGTGAGCTGTTCTAGAGCACGGCGCTCGAAGGCGAGGTCACGGGGGAAAGTTGTATCTTCTTGGGGAAGGGACGAGAGAGGAATGGTATGAGGTCCGTAAGAAATAGTAGGACGAGCGACGAGCCATAGCTCGCGATCGGGTTGCCGGAGGGCTTGGAGGAGAAGGCGGGTGACTTTCCCGGTGGCTGGTTCGGGAGTGAGATGGAGGCGGAGAGTAGGCTGGTATTTTTGCGAATCAATTGGAGAGGGCGCGATTTCTATTTCGTCTTTCTCTGGAGATGGAGCAGGCTCTGCTTCCTGGCGGAGAAGGCGAGCAAAGGTATTGGGCTTGCTCGCAAGGAAGAGAACCGCGGCAGCATGAGGACAGTTGTGAGCGTGGTCGCACGTGCAGGAGGTGTCGAAGTCCCAGTGTTCAGCGCCTTCGGGCCAAAGTTGCACCTCGACTTCCGCGCCTTCGCAGGAGGCGGTTAAGCTGCACGATTGATCGCTCTCAGTGGTGAGGGTGAGGTCGGGGAGGAGAGGTTTTTTTCCTAGCTTGCGGCCAAGCTGGAGAATGTGTTCGTCAAAGCGTGGGGCCCAATCACCGCTGGCGAGAAATTTTTGCAGAGGATTTGAGGCCATGAGAAGGGCCGAAATTTAGGAACTCGCGGAATCTCTGGCAAGAAGGCTGTCTAGCTGTGAGCGAAGAGAGGCCACTTCGGCTTCGAGTTCCTCCACTCGTCGGACAAGATCTTGAGGAGGTGTGGCTTCGCTTTGTGAGTTTTCCACTTCTAGACTAGCGCTTTCTTCAGCAAGGAGGTGGCGGAAGGTTTCTACGCGGCGGCCTCCGCCTGCAGAAATACGGGCGACAAGTGGGCCGTGGCTGTATTCGATGAAGCCGGAGAGGACTTCTTCGACTTCAGGAAGGGTATCAAAGGCAAAGAGACGTTCGCTTCTTTGTTTCAATTCGCCAGCGGTTTGGGTGCCGCGGAGCAAAAGCACAGTGAGGATGGCCCGTTCGCGGTCGTCAAGATGAAGAACGTCGCCGAGTTCGTGCTCATATTTGGGAGCGCGACCCCCGAGAACCTTGGTCACGAGGTAGTCTTCGGAAAGTTCTGTAACAGCAGCTTGCACCTCATCAGCTGAGTAATTCGTGATGGGGTGTCGCGAGGAGGCCTGATTGCAGGCTGTCACCAAGCTGTTGAGAGTGAGGGGGTAGAGGTCAGGCGTGGTGACTTCTTTTTCAAGAAGGCAGCCGAGCACACGGGCTCCGGCTGCCGAGAGTTGCAATTCTGGGAAGTGCTTCATGCGCGGCCAACGTAGGAGCCGTCCGTGGTATTGATTTTGAGGACGTCTCCTTCTTTTACGAAGAGAGGAACTTGCACGGTAACGCCAGTCTCAAGAGTGGCTGGTTTGGTAGGGTTGTTCGCGGTATCGCCCTTGATCCCTTCCGAGGATTCGGTGACAGTGAGCTCAACGCTGGCTGGGAGGTCGATGGAGACTGCTTCTCCTTCGAGAAAGAGAATTTCGACTTCTTGGCCTTCTTTCATGTAACTCTTGGCATCAGCGATAAGAGCTTCAGGAAAGGTAACGGTTTCATAGCTTACCAAATCCATGAAGTGGTAGCCAGAGGGGTCGGAATAAGAAAATTCGAGCTTTTGGCGGTCAGTTTCTACGATTTCGACTTTGTCGGAGGAAGCGAAACGGATCGTCTTCTTGTTGCCATTGTTGAAAGAACGGATGGTGGCAGCGATGAGGGCGTTCCCTTTTCCTGGTGTCCGGTGTTCGAGACCGAGAACGATTCCACGGTCTCCTTCATATTTGATACACTGGCCTTTTTTGAGATTGGTTGCGACTACTGCCATATAAGGGAAGTTATGAAGGGGGAAACGGACTCTCTGAAAAGGCAAAAATGCAGAAATTTACTGTTTCTTGGCTTTGTTGGAGAGGTTTCCGCCATTGAGTGAGTCGGCGGATTGACAAAGGCTGGCAAATTTGAGCAGTTTGCTAGCGGTAAGTTTCTACGTTTTGTAAAAACTTCGTGGTCGCGTGCGGCCATACGCATAAAACACACCTTAAGCTCGTGTATTCGAATCAGGATTATCTTAGTCAATTATTAGTGGAAGCGGGAGTCGTTGCTCCTGAAGTAATGGAAGCAGCCAAGCAAGAAGGCGTCTCCGACGTGGTTGACCGACTCATTATGAGCGGTCAAGTCGAGGAGGACCATGTGACGGCGGTGATCGGCCAAAGTTCCTCTTTGGAAGTGGTCGACCTTTCTTCTTTTGAGATCCCTGAGGATGTGGCTGCGCAAATGACTTCTGATGTGGCCAAGCGTTTTCAGGCTATTCCGGTTCACGATGATGGGAGTCAATTGATGGTTGCGATTGCGGATGGACTCAATTTCGAGGTTTTGGACTGCTTGCACCACGCTTTAGACCGCGAAGTGAACCCTGTAGTGGCTAATGGCTCCGACATTAAGCGCCTCCTCGTCGATGTGTATCGGGTTGGAGGAGCGGATGAGGACGATATCCCTGAGTTCGAAGTTTTGACCATGGAAGGAGTCGAGGAAGTCAGTGAAGAAGATGCTCCCATCGTGCGCATCGTGACCACTACTTTAATCAATGCCTTCAAGATGAAGGCTAGTGATATTCATATCGAGCCTTTGGAGTCTTCTTTACGCGTTCGTTTTCGCGTTGATGGCAAATTAATTGAAGTCGAGAATCACCCTAAAAAGTTGGTTCCACCCATTGTCGCTCGTCTCAAGGTGATGAGCGGTAGCATGAGTATTGCGGAGAAGCGTCTTCCGCAGGATGGCCGAATTCAGATGAGAATCGCCGGCAAGTCGGTCGACCTTCGTGTTTCGACTGTTCCTTCCAATCATGGTGAGAGTGTCGTTATGCGTATTTTGGATAAATCTGCTCTGACCCTTGGTCTACCTCAGCTCGGATTTCTTTCTGATGATGAGAATACCTTTAAAGAGATGATTGGACTTCCGGATGGAATTCTTCTTGTTACCGGGCCGACTGGTTCGGGTAAAACGACAACTCTCTACGCTTGTCTCAATGAGATTAACAAGCCGGACCGTAAAATCATTACTGTTGAAGATCCGGTGGAATACCAGTTGCCAGGAATTAACCAGGTTATGGTGAAGTCGGATGTGGGAATGACTTTCGCAGCAGCCTTGCGTTCCATGCTTCGACAAGCACCCAACATTATCATGGTCGGGGAGATTCGAGACAAAGAGACCGCTACGATTGCGATGAATGCTTCGCTTACGGGCCACCTCGTATTCTCAACTTTACATACGAATGATTCTACCGGTTCAGTAGCTCGTCTTGCAGATATGGGGATTAAACGCTTTTTGATCGCTTCAGCGGTTCGTGCAGTTCTTGCTCAACGGTTGGTGCGCTTCCTTTGTCCTGATTGTAAGGCACCTGTGCCGCTTACTGAGCGGGAGATGCGAATTCTTGGGCTAGACGCCGATCGAGCTTCATCTGCTGATGTTCTCGGACCGATTGGTTGTGAAACTTGTCGTGGAGGAGGATATAAGGGACGTCGTGGTATCTTTGAAATTTTCAAAGTGGATGATGAAGTTCGTAATATGATTAACGATGACTTGAGTAGCCCCGAGTTGCGCAAGCGAGCACGGGAATTGGGAATGCGAACTCTTCGTGAGGATGGGATCCGCAAGATTCTTGGAGGGATGACCTCAGCAGAAGAGGTTATCCGTGTTACCATGTCGGACGAACACTAAAGGTCGATTAAGCGACTATAACGAAACATTTTTACACGCAGATAGAGACATCATTATGGATAATCACCAAGTCATCGAACTTTTTCAAAATCGAGGCATGTTAGAGCCAGGTTTGGAAGCTGAATTGCAAAGCCAGCTTGAGACCAGTGGAAAAGATATCGGGGAAATTTTAGTAGATTACCAAGTCATTGGTAGTAGGGACGATTTGTGGCCAATTATCGCGCAAGAACTCGGTACCGAAATTTTTGATATCGAGAATTATTCTCCACCTCAGCAGGTTTTGGCCATGGTGCCAGGAGGGTTAGCTCGTTTACATGGGGCGCTTCCTCTTAAGGTTGATGCCAATGGGCTCACTGTAGCCCTGTCAGATCCTTTTAATCCGCAGACATTGGAAGACCTTCGCTTTGCATTGGGGCAGAGCGTGCATCAAGTCGTTGTTCCAACTGATCTTGTTGAAGACAAAATTAATAATCTTTATGGCGGATCACAAGGAGAGGCGATGCAGGAAGTAATCGGGCAACTGGCTTCCGAGTTCGCTGGTAAAAACTCTTCTGAATTGGAAGATGAATCTAATGCTGCTCCCATTATTCGTTACGTTGATCTCGTCTTGCAGCAAGCGATTAACGAGAAGGCTTCGGATATTCACTTTGAGCCTTTCGAAGGAGATTTTCAGATTCGTTACCGAGTAGATGGAGCGCTCTATGCGATGGACCCTCCGCCCGCTCATTTGGCCCTCTCGATTATTTCTCGAGTTAAGGTCATGGCGAACCTTAATATCGCCGAGAAACGGATTCCGCAAGATGGACGGATTGTTAAGAAGGTGGGCGATCACAATGTTGATATGCGGGTTTCTTCCCTGCCAACCACTCATGGAGAGAGTGTTGTTTTGCGAGTTCTCGATAGTTCTTCGGTCAATCTCTCGCTAGAGGCTCTTAATCTTCCGGAGAATGTAGATAGCTACATTAGGGAAACGGTTGAGAAGCCAAACGGGATCTTTGTTGTTACGGGTCCGACAGGCGCAGGTAAGACAACGACTCTTTATGCAGCGTTACGCGAAATTAATCGAGTTGATACCAAGTTGCTTACTGCCGAAGATCCGGTGGAATATGACGTCGATGGGATTATTCAAATTCCGGTGAATGAGGGGATTGACCTGACCTTTGCTCGCGTCCTTCGTGCGTTTTTACGACAGGATCCGGATAAGATTCTCGTGGGTGAGATTCGTGACCTAGAGACTGCGCAAATCGCGATTCAGGCTTCTCTGACGGGTCACCTGGTTCTCTCCACTTTGCACACGAATGATGCCGCTGGTGCGGTCACTCGTCTTATTGATATGGGAACGGAGCCATTTCTGGTTGCAGCCTCGCTTGAGGGGGTCCTTGCTCAGCGTCTTGTTCGTCGAATTTGCGATGATTGTCGCGCTGACTATGAGCCGAATGAAGCCACTATTGATCAGCTTGGGCTCTCTGCCAATGAGTTGGGAGATAAACGTTTTTATACCGGAGTTGGTTGCGACGTTTGCAACGGGACGGGGTATCGGGGTCGTCGAGGCCTTTTTGAGCTTCTGAATCTTTCCGATCCTATCAAAGAGCTTGTTACTGATCGGGCCCCTTCAGTCGTGATTAAGCACAAAGCCATCGAATTGGGGATGAATACCTTACGGGAAGATGGGCTTAGCAACATCTATGATGGGACCACTACCATTGAAGAGGTTCTCAAATACACCTAATTAATGAATCTGCGGGGAGCTTGAGATCGTATGTTTTCAAAAATACTTCGATTGACGGCTTGCCCCACACCGAATTTCCGCTCTAGTTTTATAACCACACACTTACTATGTCGACTTTTCAGTATATCGCCCTCGATGGCTCTAGCCAAAAGCATGAAGGCTCGATTGATGCCGGAACCCGCGAGGAGGCCATTCAGCAATTGCAAGGACAGGGGCTTTATCCCACTCAAGTCGGAGAAGCCGGCAAGAAGGTAAAAGGCGCGAAAAAAGGAGGAAAGGCTCCTGCCAAGAAAAAGAAGGGAGGTAAGAAGGGCTTAGGAGGTAAGCTTAAGCCAAAAGCGCGGATGATTTTTACCCGTCAGCTGGCTACTCTTATTGATTCTGGTTTGCCTTTGTTGCGGAGTCTTAATGTCTTGGGCAAGCAGGAGCCCAATCCTGTTTTGAAGGCGACTGTCGATTCTCTTTCGGACTCCGTTCAAGGAGGTGCCACTTTTTCGGAAAGCCTCTCACAGCACCCGCAGATTTTTAACAAGCTCTATGTCAATATGGTGAAGGCTGGTGAGCTGGGCGGAGTTCTGGAACTCGTGCTCAACCGACTGGCCGAATATCAAGAGAAAGCGGAGAAGCTGAAGAACAAGATTGTTTCGGCGATGGTTTACCCAGTGATTGTTCTTTGTATTGCCGTTTTGATCTTAACCTTCCTCATGATCGTGATCGTGCCGAAGTTTAAGAAGATGTTCACCGACATGGAGGTCGAGCTTCCGTTGATTTCGAAGATTGTTTTCAACGCTTCCAATTTTATGTTGGCCCGTTCTGTGCCTTTAATTCCCAATGCAGTTTGGTTGTTGGTTCTTTTCGTGGTAGGTTACATCTCTTTCAAATCATGGTCAGGAACCAAGAAAGGGCGTTCTGCGGTTGATGCGTTTAAGCTGAGAGCTCCGCTTTTTGGCGATATTCAGCGAAAAAGTGCTATTGCTCGTTTCGCACGAACCTTGGGAACGCTCGTTACCTCAGGGGTGCCTATTCTTCAGGCGCTTAATATTACAAAGGAAACGGCAGGCAATGTTCATGTCGCGGAGGCGGTGACGAAAGTCTACGATTCAGTTAAAGAAGGTGAATCCATTGTCACTCCGATGCAGTCCTCTGAAAAAATCTTCCCTTCCATGGTCGTGAGTATGGTGGATGTGGGAGAGGAAACAGGGCAGTTACCGGACATGCTTCTTAAGGTAGCCGATGTTTATGACGATGAAGTGGATAATGCGGTTGGTGCGCTCACTTCAGTTCTAGAGCCTCTTATGATTGTTCTTCTGGCGTTTGTTGTGGGAGGAATCGTTTTTGCGCTCTTCATGCCATTAATGAAGGTCATCTCCGAGCTTCAGCAGTAAAGAACTTTAGCTCAAAGAAAAACTGTAGTAAGGTTAAGAATGAGGATGAATTTTTCGGGCTTTCGAGCCAATCGTCGAGGAAGTTTCCGTGGTGGTTTCACCATGATTGAGTTGTTGACCGTAATTTCGATTATTGTCGTTCTTCTTTCTTTAAGTTTCTTTGGGGGACGCATCGCCCTCATTCGAGCGAAGGAGAACAAAGCGAGAGCTCAGGTGAAGTTGTTGGGCTTAGTTCTTCAGGACTATGAAGCAGACCAAGGATTTTTCCCTCCTGGAAATGGAGATAAACAAAGCTCCAATCAGCTTTATCAGGCTCTTTACGCAACTCCATTGCAGGACGGAACGACGGTTTATGCTGATCTCGATCCTAATTCGAGCCAACAGTTTAGTGGCCAAATCGTGAATCGGGATATTTTGGATCCTTTCAGAAAAAATCCTTATTTTTATCTTCGGGGTGAAGATGAGAGCGGTGAGGTGGTTCAAGATGCCTTCAACGTTGATTTTGACCTTTGGAGTGTCGGCCATAATGGAGTGGGTCGCGGTGTAGGGGGAACGAGTGAAGATGATATCGCTGATGACATCGGAAATTGGTAACGCTGACTAATCCCTGAACTCACAAACGTGGGCCTTAAAGCGACTGCTCTGTCTTATAATCGCGCTGGGAAGTCGATTAAATGTCAAAAAGCGGGCTCCGCTGGGTTTGAAGTGAATGCTCCCTGAGTTGGAGGAATGCTAGCTACTAGCTATTGGCCAAACGTCGATAAGGTCAGAGAGTTGCTTCGTTCGATTTGTTCCGCGACAGAACATTCCATCACTTGTAACCATTGAGCTTGAGGCACTTCAGTTTCTGCCACAAAAAAAGATTAGGGAACGATTGTGACTGGGTCTCCGAGGGAGAGTAGGCTCCAGAGTTTTCGGACATTGCCGTATGGAACTCTAACGCAGCCGTGTGAGGCGGGATAGCCAGGAACGTTGCCTTGATGGAATCCAAAATCGCCACAGCTAAAACGCTGAAAGTACGGCATTGAGGAGCCATAAATGGTGGAATTCCAGTGGCGATAACGGTTGGTAATTACAAATTTTCCGGTTTTAGTTCGGTGGCCCGCTTTCCCAGTCGAGACTCGGGTTGAATAGATTTGTTCATCTCCCTCGTAAACCCACGCACGCTGCTGTGAGAGGTCGATTTTTGCTCGACGTGAAATATTATCAGGGTTGCGACCGAGGAGAGTTTGCATCATAGGAATGTCAGCTCGGCGAGCGGCCCAGCTGATGGGAGCCCAATAGTTGTAACGACCTCCGCGGGTGTAGGTGTCAGTTTTAGCTCCATAATCTAATAGAAGTTTGGCTATTTCCACGTTTCCAGCATCCGAAGCGAGGGCAATCGGGGCGAAGCTCCGGCTGCTACGCATTGCCGATTTTGCGATGTTGGGACTCGCAACCTGTTCAAGGAATTCCTCGCTAGGATAGTCGTTGAAGGGAATATTTGGGTTTGCTCCATTTTCGAGCATTGCTCTGACAAGAGGCAGATCGAGGCGAGCCACTGCTAGATGAAACGCACTCTGGCCTTCGGCTGCATGTGCAGAAGGTAAAGCACCAGCTTTGAGGAGACGGTGAACGCTCCAGCTATCACCCTTTCGAACTGCAGCCCCAAGAGGGGTATCGGTCTGTAGCTTGGAATGAGCGTTGGGGTCAGCCTCATTGTTGAGAAGGAAATCAATCAGTTCGCGGTCTCCAGAAGTAACCGCATTCAGGAGATCTGCTGTTTCGAAGGATGCATCGTAATGGCGAAGAATCTGAGCAAATTCGTAGTCGCTTTGCTCTAAAGAAAGGGCAAGAGGAGTGCGGCCTTGTTTATTGGCAGTATTCACCTCTGCTCCAAGTCGAAGAAGAGTGGTGAGCGATTCCTTGTCTCGTCGCATGACTGCGTAATGGAGAGGGCTGCAACCATGAGGGTCCTGCCTATTAAGGGAAACTCCATATTTGACAAGAGCTGGAATGGTATTGGCAGACCCAGAACCCACAGCGGTATGAAGAGCGCTTTCTCCATTATGATTGAGAATTTGGAAGTCAATGTCTCTCTCGGCGAGGACATCGAGTAGTCGAGGTTCTTTTGTCTGAGCTGCAATGTGGACCAGAGGTTCTCCGATTCCGCGATTATTGACCTCAGCGCCTTTTTCAATAAGGTCTTCTACGAGCCATACATGCCCATTTTTGGAGGCAATTTGAATGAGAGTTTCTCCTTCTTGGTTAGTAGAATTAAGATCAGCGCCAAACTCTAAAAGGGTTTGAACAATGGCTAGCTTTTCTTCACCAAGGCATTTGCTGATGAGAGGAGTCTCCGAAGACACCTTAGCGTCGGCATTTTCGCCTCGTTTTAGCAGCTCTCTTACTAGCCAATTTTCATTCGCTTCTGCGGCATAGATGATGGCGGTTCGACCTTGATGGTCACTTCGATGTAAATTGGCATCTCGATGGAGAAATGACCAAGCCGCGCGGGGCTGCCTGTTTTGTGCCGCAAGCATGAGGGGAGTGCGGCCTTCTTCATCGGTTTTGTCCTGCCTGACCTTGGAGTCAAGGATGGCCAGAGCAAGAGCTTCGTTGTTTGATTCGAGAGCAGAATAGATCGCAAGAGGGGATTGCTCCGCTCTCTCTAAAGCATCGATAGCTAGTGGATCCGGGTCTTGAAGGCAGCTTGAGATGGCAGAAACCGAACCTAGTAAAATGCTAAGCTTCAGTTTATTTTTAAAATTTCGAGAGAAAAAGGCCATGCCGCGCGGAAGGATAGGCCACTTCGTATAATTTTTCAACGGAAAGAGTTTCATAGGGGGGAAGTTTTTCCAAAAACTTTTATGATGCTTCTTTTTCAAGAAGATTGGGAACTTTGGAATTGAGCTGGTCCTGTGTTAACGAGATCCCAGCTCATTTTGTGCTTTGAAGCTAGAGGTCTTCTTGAATGCGTCGGCAGACTTCAAGGGCGTTTTCGCGGGAATTGAAAGCCGAGATTCGGAAGAATCCTTCGCCAGCGGCTCCGAAGCCGGAACCAGGGGTGATAACAGTTTGAAGCTCATTGAGCATTTTGTCGAACATACCCCAACTATTGGTTCCTTCGGGGCAAGCGACCCATACATAGGGAGCGTTCTCACCTCCGTATACGGTAAGGCCCTTGCTTTCGCAGGCTTCGCGGAGAAGGCGAGCGTTTTCCATGTAGAAGGTAATTAATTCTTTAACCTGAGCTTTACCTTCTGAGCTGAAGAGAGCTTCGGCGCCTCGTTGGACCGGGTAACTAGCTCCGTTGAATTTGGTGGAGGTGCGGCGGGACCAAAGATCGCGAATAGAGATTTCTTCTCCTCCTTCAGTCTTACCAGTTAGGGAGCGAGGAACGACAACCCAACCGCAACGTACTCCAGTGAAGCCTCCATTTTTAGAGAAAGAGCGGAATTCGAGTGCACAGTCTTTTGCTCCTTCGATTTCATAGATAGAGCGAGGGACGTCGGGATCTTGAATGAAGGCCTCATAGGCGGCATCAAAAAGAATCAGAGCATTGTGCTTCTTGGCATAGGCAACCCAAGCCGCTAGTTGATCGCGAGTGGCGGCGGCTCCAGTTGGGTTATTGGGATAGCAAAGATAAATGAGGTCAACTGGCTTTTCAGGGATGGCTGGGACAAAGTTGTTCTCGGCGGAACAGGGGAGATAAACCAAGCCAGCATAACGGCCTTCTTCATCCGCATCGCCGGTATTCCCAATCATCACATTGGTATCAACGTAGACTGGGTAAACAGGATCGGTGATGGCGATCGTGTTTCCTGGTCCAAAGATATCAAGAATATTGCCAGAATCGCACTTTGAGCCGTCCGAAACAAAGATTTCGTCTGCCTCGATTCCAAGTTCCGAGTAGCAATTGGTAACGATTGATTCTCGTAAAAAATCGTATCCTTGTTCCGGTCCATAACCGCGGAAAGTAGCGCGTTCGCCTAGTTCATCGACAGCAGCCTTCATTGCTGAGCGAGCAGCTTCGGGGAGAGGTTCGGTGACATCACCGATACCGCAGCGAATTAGTTTTTCGGCTCCAACTGGATCACTGGAGACGTAGGCGTTAACGCGTCGTGCGATTTCAGGAAAGAGGTAGCCAGCTTTAAGCTTAAGAAAATTTTCGTTGATACGAGCCATGACGCCAGAGGCATAGCG
This sequence comes from uncultured Roseibacillus sp., assembly GCA_964444495.1. Classification (GTDB taxonomy): domain Bacteria; phylum Verrucomicrobiota; class Verrucomicrobiia; order Verrucomicrobiales; family Akkermansiaceae; genus Roseibacillus. Next base: position 20,102 of record CAYUHN010000032.1, read on the forward strand.
GGAATCGACACATAGAAAAAAGAAAAAAGCGTGTAGGTGTTCTACTTCTTTCTGTGGAGGAAGAGATGGTGGATGCAAATGCGACGGGGTTCACATCATCTCTTCCTCAAAATTTTACGTAAAAAAGGCACGTTTTACATCAAAAGTTAACAGCCTCGCAAAGGCCTGATGGTCCTGAGCTGGCAAACGTAGCACAAGCTCTTTTAGGCATGGATAGCGATGGAAGCAGAGACTCGGTGAGCTTTCAGTTGAAGAGATTTCTTCCGCCGCGACTTCACTTGCTGGTTTAGATGGAAATCAGTCTGGAACTTTGGAATCAGATGAACTTCTTCCCGTAGGTCCACCCAAAGGGCGAGGGGATCCGGGAAGGTAGGCCAGAAGGTAAGGGCGGCGTAAGAAGGCCTCAAGGACCACCTCGCGATATGTAACATTTGAGGATTACGCCTTCTGTCCTGCTGGCCGGAGTTGGATGTCGCCGATATTCACCCCAGTCGGTGCTTTTAGGATAGAGAGGATTGCCTCGGCAATATCCTCAGGTTTTAGCATCGTGCTTCCTGCGCGAAGCTCTGCCAAGCTATCCTCTCGTCCTTTAAAATAGTGGTCTAGAAGAGGAGTGTCTACAAAACCGGGGCTCACTGTAGCAACCTGATGAGGAGAATTGTCTGCAGCTAGTTCGCAACGCAGTGATTCCGTGAGCGCTTTCACTGCAAATTTAGTAGGAGCATAAAAACCTCCAGTTGGTGGAACCCGATGTCCGCTCATACTCGAGACATTGACAATACGGCCGCCTGTTTCGGGGAAGATTTTCAACGCTTCTTGGCAAACGATCGCAAGGCCGTGAACGTTCACAGACCACATTTCGGCAAATTGGGCAGGATCGCCATCACTGACTCGTGCCAATAGGGCAATTCCAGCATTATTAATAACCCCATGAATGCTCGGGGTAGCTTCTCGGGCAATATTGAAGGCATGAGGAATTCGTTCGGGTTGGGTGAGGTCACATGAAATAGGAATGACGCCCGATGGAATTTTCCCAATTTTGCGACATAAGCCGAGCACCGTAGCACCCTCCTTGAGAAGTCGTTCACAAAGAGCGGCACCTATTCCGCTAGAAGCTCCGGTGACAAGAATTGATTGTTTTGAGAGGTCGTTCATTTGTCCTCTTCAGAAAACAGTCTCGTGAGGAAAAGACAACTGTTTCTCTTCTGGCAAAGCACAAAAGCTATTCAAAAATCGAGTCAATACCCATCGCTGAATTGCGCATGGAATCGGGTATTGTTCTCTGAGAGTGATTTTTAAAAAGACGGTAGAGAAAAGAGAGTAGACGTAGAGTTACCAGATGATCAAAGAGCCGATAACCTCGTTTTCGTCGCAAGAGGAGTTGACTTCCTAGGCTGAGATGGCGCGCAGTGAGTGGAGGAGGAGAAAAATCTAATTTGATGCGATAGCGAGCACGTAACGAATTCGGATAGCTCTTTTTATATTTCTTCTTCGCTTCTCGGATCGAATCTTCTAAATTCTGGCTACGGGGTGAAAAGTAGTAACAGTAGGCGAGTGTAATTAGTTCGCATGTATCTCGCATGAACTCAATATCTTTCGGTTGCCAATCTAGTTCGTGAGCTAATTCGATAAGGCGTGGAAATTGGGATGTAGCCTCTTCTGTTTGCTGCAATGCTGCTCTTGGCTCGTCGACGAAGTGCCGCAATATACGTCGGATGGGAGCGTGGATGTAAAGCGAATCCCAGTAAATATGGAGTAGCGGGGGAATACGCACTCGCCGGAAGAAGAGTTTCTGATTCGCAAAAGCTGGAAGGTAGTAGGTGTTGAGAATCACGTCCCGAGTGCTATCGAGTAAATCTTGCGCCGCATCAGCTTTCTCAGTGCCGACAGCAAGTTCTAACGATCCGCGTGAAGATCTATTGTAGCGAAAAATATCGATTACAACTCGAGTGTTTAGCTCAGACCAAAGAGCATCTTCATCGAGAAAGGTTAAGCGACGAAAGCGGTGCCACCCTCCTGTTTGACACCAAACGGATATTCCTACCAATGATCCGACGTTCGAAAGATCTCGGTGAAGCTGTTCACAATCTGGGCCTAACCACGAAGGGAATTCTCCTGCCCCTTCGTATTCGCGACGAGCTTGAAGCTCGAGCAGCATCTTTCCTGAGTATCGGAAAAATGCTTGATTTAAAGGGATGTGTCGAAAGAAATCGGATTCCCCCGGCTTCATAGAAACAATAAAGAAATCGGAGTTGATGCCCTCAAGGGCATGCGACAAACGACCACGATGCCAAATCAGATCTCCAATCCGATGAGCTCCTACCGTCCAGGTGCGGAGAATAAGCAGTCGCTGGTGTTTTTCAAAAATGGGAATCAAGTTTTGAAGAAAGTGATTAACTTGTTCCGGAGTTCTAAGGTGGAGATGAGAACGTAAGGGATCGACTACATCCAGTCCGTCAGATTCTCCGATGCGGAGGATGAGCCCTGCGATTTCCGGGTGACTTTGCAAAAAATGATTTACCAGATCGTTGAAGAACGCGCTTCGCGTTTCATGATCTTTCCCTACTCGTTCTTCTGCGGTCTTTGAAAGGCTAAGAACATCTGCCGTAATCCAGATTTCTAATTCCAGTTCTTGTGCTATCGCAAAGAGTTTTCGGAAATGGACTAGATAAGCTTCGATGAGATGGTTTGTAGCCTCATCGTGCCAGGGATGAGGGGTAAGGTGAGCCAGATCATCGAGAGTAATCGCGGTATAGCCGAGATCTCTCGCCTTAGTGGCAAACTTACGAAAGTCATCTTCCAATTCTCTCCAGAAGCGACTCTCTGCTTTCGTGGGGCAGGGGAGAAGAGCAAACGGAATCTTCGACCAATTGATACAACCTGGCTTTAAGCCGCGAAAAAAAGGGCCAATTGCGTCGAGGAGAAAAAGATTCACAACTTGAGTAAAAGTTGAGGAGAGTTGCCTAGATGACTTACGAAAGCGAGAATGCCCTTCGTGACGCTTTCGTCACCCATCATCTTAGATTACAAAGGTCCGTCGCCGCTTTTCGAGTGAGGAAGGATGCGGTAGTTATCAGCGACCTTATCTATGAAACCAACTCTCAATTTAGCCGAAACTTATGCTCCTGATGGTGCTCACTTTCGACTCATTCGACATGATGGAGACACCTTTCTCTATATGAATGATCGGCAGGTGATGAGTACTCGTATGACTTATTCCGAACGGCTCTTGTCTGATATTGGATGTGATTTTCCCGATCGACGTAAAGGCGTGCGAGTCTTGGTGGGAGGCCTCGGACTTGGTTTCACTCTCCGGCGAGCCCTTGAACTCATCGATGAAAATTCGGTTTGTGAAGTCGCGGAGCTTCTTCCCGAAATTGTCCGCTGGAATAACGAACTTCTTGAAGGCAAGAACGACGATATTCTCAACGATAGTCGTACTGTTGTGACGGTCGCTGATGTTTTCGATTGCATTCGCAAAGCGGCGAACGGCAGTAGTGAACGTTATGATGCTCTTTTGCTAGACGTTGATGATGGTCCCTCTTCTCTTCTGCAACCACAGAATGAACAGCTCTATCAACCCGATGGTCTAGATATTCTCAAGAAATGTCTGACTCCAGGAGGACGTATTAGTTTTTGGGCGGTGGAGAAAGACCCACGCTTGTACCGTAGCCTCAAAAAAGCGGGATTCTGGGTCGAAGAATACCCGGCAGCAAAACACGAGCGGGCTAAGCGTATGGAGCACTTTATCTACCTAGCAACTGAACGTGTGTAATAACGAATATTTAA
>CAYUHN010000033.1:0-19602 GCA_964444495.1 uncultured Roseibacillus sp.
TATAATAATCTTCGCCAACAAGATTTTTAGTGACTCCCCCTATGAAAAATTCCCTTAAATCCCTCAATAAATCGAAGCCTGGCATGACCCTGCTTGAATTAACTGTAGTCCTTCTTGTTCTACTAGCATTTATTGGAACGCTAATTATAAGTGTCAGAGCTTGGACCAGCCATTCGGATAGAACTAATAGTATCGTCACAATTAGAAATAGTCAGCAAGCAGTTCGTGGCTACGCCAATACCGTGGGTAAAACTGAAGGAACCATCGCAGGGCTCCCTGCACAAGTGTTTGGAGCACAGCGCTATGTAGACAATGGCCTAAATAGCAGCGGAGCTCAAAGGCCTGACGGCGAACTCCCAGAACATCCCGTTAATGGAGAATCCTACGATTTCGTAAATTCCGATCCTGATTTAATTCCCCCTACTGGAACACTCTATATTTGCACTGGAGGAGCTGCAGGGCTTAGCGACCCAGCCTATAATCCTGTACGCAGCACCTACGAAGGTTGGTAACTTGCTTTGAGAGAGAATTGCAGCTCATCGTTTGCAAGGGCAGACGCCTTAATGCGAATCGATATCCTCCTCTTCCCTTATAAATTGCGCTTCTCCTCCTCGGAAAGTATTATCAAACGGGCTAAGGAATGCTCCTTAAACCTGAACCACTGTTCGCAGCTATCGAGAAACTTTCCTCTGCGAATTCGAAAATAATCCTCCTTACTCCCCAAGGCCAAGCAGGATTTGAGGAATCAGAATTGAGAAGAACGCAAGCAGGGAGGTTAGAGAGTCCTCCCCAACAACTCAAACTCTTCCACGATTTAAAGCTAGATTCACTATTCGTTCACAAGTTACACACATTCCACCAGCAAGAATTGAATTTTTATTAAGCATGAATTAAAAATAATTTTAAATATTCTAAAAAATCGGGTATAAATTTCGTTAATAGGTCATCACGCAAGTTCTATGAGAAGTTTTCAAAAAATTCCTACCAACACTAAACACGGTATGACCCTCCCCGAATTGACGGTCGTTATTCTTATCCTGTTTACGTTTATGGGGGTCTTTCTCGTGGGAGTCAGAGCTTGGATGAGTCAATCAGACAGGAGCAATAGCATTATCATGATCCGGAATACCCAACAGGCAGTGCGTGGCTATGCTAATACTATGGGTCAAGTTGAAGGCTCCATCGAAGGACTCCCGACACAAATTTTTGGCGCGCAGCGCTTTATAAACAATGGATTGGATAGCAGCGGAAATCAGCGACCAGACGGCGAACTTCCAGATCATCCAGCGAGTGAGAGATTTTTTGCTTTCGCTAGTTCCGATCCTGATTTGATTCCACCGACCGGAATGCTCTATATTTGCACCGTTGGGCTCGGAGGAACCAGCGACGCAGCCTATGATCCCCCTCGCAGCGTCTACGAACGATGGTAAGCTCTACAGAAGAAGAAGGAATTGCAGCCCATCGTTCATAGGGGCAGACTCACGCCTTAATGCGTATCGATATCCTCACCCTCTTCCCTGAGATTGCCCTTTCTCCTCTTTCGGAGAGCATCATTAAGCGGGCTCAAGAGCAGCAGATCGTTGAGATCCAGGCTCACCAACTTAGAGACTGGACTACTGATAAACATCGTAAGACTGACGACTACCTTTGTGGTGGAGGCCAAGGAATGCTCCTCAAGCCTGAACCACTATTCGCAGCCATTGAGGAACTTTCCTCTGCGAATTCGAAAGTGATTCTGCTCACTCCCCAAGGCCAGGCCCTCAAACAAGCCCAAGTTCAAGCGCTCTCGAGTGAAGAACATCTCATTCTCGTTTGCGGCCACTATGAAGGAGTCGATCACCGAGTCATTACCGAACTCGTAGATTTAGAACTCTCTCTCGGAGATTATGTGCTCACCAATGGTGCCATTGCCGCTGCAGTGCTTTCGGACGCCATCATTCGATTATTACCCGGAGCACTCGGCGATGCTCGCTCTTCCGAAGACGAATCATTCTCTCAACCCAATCTACTCGAAGCGCCAGCTTATACGAAGCCTATCGAATTTCGAGGTCTCAAGGTTCCTGATATTCTCCTCTCGGGGCATCATGCGAAGATTCAAGAATGGAAGGAAGAACAGGCTCTTCAACGCACTCGTGAAAATCGACCCGATTTATTACCTGAGAAAAAATAACTTCTCCTCTTAACTATATTGATAGCGAAGAGCTGAGAGTAGAAAAAAGCAGGCCGTATCCACTCGCAAAACAATATCTCCCAGAGTCACGGGATGAAAACCCGAAGCCAATGCCGCTTCCGTCTCTCCAATGGTAAAATCGCCTTCTGGCCCTACTAAGAGAGTCACTTGCGAAGGTCGCTCCTCAGCATCTTTCAGCACCTCTCTGAGCAATCTTGCTCCCGGAGCAAGTGATGCGATCACTCGAAGACCTTCTTCATTCGTTTTCAGAAAATCATTCAAAATTGCGGGAGCATAAACTTGAGGCAAAACATTTTGCCCACATTGCTTACAAGCCTCCAGCGCCAGCCGTTGCCACTTCGCTTGCTTCGCCCCTGCTTCCTTGCCTCCAATCTGAACCACCGTATTCGTAGTCAAAATGGGAAGAATTTCGCTCGCTCCCAATTCAACGGCCTTCTGGATAACCAGATCAAAGGTCTTCCCTTTCGGCACCGCTACCGCCAACCGAACCAATGGACGAAGCGGAGAAGAAATCCCTCGCTCGGATATCTCTAACTCGAAAGATGATTTCTCTAAAGAAGTGATCTGACCTCGCGCCCAGCTTCCCTCTCCATCAAAGACCTCGACAAGATCTCCAATCTTTTTCCTCATCACCCGGACAGCGTGATGACCTTCCTCTCCAGCAAGAGCCAAGCGATCTTCTTGCCACTCTGTTCGAGGAAGAAAGAAGCGATCCATCGGTCCGATTATTTCGAAAAGAATTTCTTCGCACGTTTCAGAAAACCTTCCTGCATAGGAGAGTTTTTCTGACCAATCGATTCAGCAAAATCAAGGAGCTTAGCCTTTTGAGCGGAATCTAAATTGGTGGGAACTTCAACTCGAGCCTCGATATGAAGATCTCCTTTACGGCCTCCCCCAACCTCGGGCACTCCACGACCACGAAGCCTAAAAGTCGTTCCCCCCTGAGTTCCCGACGGCACTTTAATGGAAGCCTTCCCTTCTAGGGTCGGCACATCAATTTCTCCTCCTAGCGCAGCAGTAGCAAATGGAACCGGCACTTCGCAGAACAGATCTTCATCCTGACGTTGGAAAACTTCATGCTCACTAACATGCAAGAAAACATAGAGATCTCCTGCCGGACCACCGCGCATTCCTGAATCGCCGTTACCAGACGAACGCAAGCGCACGCCCTCATCAACCCCTGGAGGGATCTTAATTTTGATACGGTCCGTCTTTTCGATACGACCATCTCCTCGGCACTCATCACACGGATCAATAATTGTCTGTCCTGCCCCACGGCACTCGGGACAGGTTGTTTGTTGAACAAAGATCCCAGACTGCCGAGTCACCACTCCTCTACCTCCGCACGTTGTACAAGGCTTTGAGCCCGAACCCTTTGAACCTGTCGAGTTACAGGTGTTACAAGGCATACTACGCTCAAGTTCCAATTCCTTTTCAGAACCCGTAGCGGCTTCTTCTAAAGTGATTTCAAGGTCATATCGCAGATCGCTTCCACGTTGACGGCCCGACCTTTCACGTCGACGTCCACCTCCTCCAAAGAGATCTTCGAATCCTCCTCCTCCACCACCAAAGGCTCCCCCGAAAACTTGTGAGAAAATATCCATCGGATCCCCAAAACCTCCGCCCCCAAAGCCACCGCCGCCGCCCATACCACCTTGCTTAAAGGCCGCATGACCATAGCGATCGTAAGCTGCACGCTTATCCTCATCGCTTAAGATCTCATAGGCTTCACCAAGCTCTTTAAAACGCTCCTCGGCTTGTGGGTCATCCGGATTCTGATCCGGATGATACTTCATCGCCATCTTACGATAGGATTTCTTGATCTCAGAAGCAGTCGCCCCTTTCGAAACGCCTAAAACTTCATAGTAGTCGCGGTCTGCCATCTCTTTTTATCCTCTTTTAGCCGATTAGCCGAAATTCTTTCTCACTCTTACCCTTCAGCCGAAGCCTCACCAGCTTCTTCTTTAACGGATTCTTCTTCCTCAGCTTTTGCTACAATTACATTCGCCGGACGAAGAAGCCGATCACTAATCAGAAATCCTTTTCTCACCACTCGCAGAACGTGGCCTTCGGGTATCTCGGTCGACACCTCCTGGCTCACCGCGTCATGGAAATTAGGGTCAAAGGGGCTCCCCTCAGCAACCTCAACGATTTTTACCCCTTGGCTGCTGAAAAATTCATCCAGTTGGCCCTGAACCATCGCCATCCCTTGGTAGAGCATAGAACCCTGTTCCTTCTCGGCCATCTGCATTCCCATTCCAAAATTATCCAACACCGGCAATAACTCACTGAGAAGACGCTGATTGGCAAATTTACGTGAATCTTCCAACTCCTTCGCCATCCGCTTGCGATAATTATCCATTTCAGCCGCACGTCGCAGGGACTCATCACGAAACTTGGCCACTTCTGCTTCTAAAGCTTCAATTGGGTCAACAGGAGCCTCCTCCACGACTTCAACCTTTGCCTCTTCAGCCTCATTTCCCGGAGCTTGAGCCTGGTCTTCGACAGGAGCCTTAGCTTCCACGGAGGGATCAATTTCTTCGTTCACAGCCGTTTACCTGACCCATCACCCGTCTTACGTCAACCCCTCACCAAGCGCTTTGTTCGATTTTCCAGCAACATTGGCAAAATCATGACAGTGGAGACCGTTATCAAAGTCGCGCCAAGAATGCCCACCACCTGAGGAGAAAACGCCCCAGCTACCGAAAATCCAATAAATGGAGCGGCCAGACTCCGGCAACCCGTAAAAAAGGTATGCACGCTCATATATTCGGCCACCTGATCTTCCTCCGCAAATTTCGTTACCCACAGGCTCCAAGCGATATTCCCCCCCGCTTTGCCAATCCCATGGAGTCCCATCCCGAGGTAGAGCGTCCAAATCTGCCCTCCCAAAAAGAAAACAAGAATTCCAACGATGAAAAATAAATTGATCATAATCCGAACCGCGAAAAAATTGACTCGATCAAAAATCCTTCCCCACAAAAATACGGTCAGAAGGTAACAAATCTCTGGCGCAATGGTCGTGATAAGACTCACTTGAGCCACATCAAGAGCTAATCCAAAACGAGGATTAGAAACTGTATCCACAAAGATATGCAGGCAAATAAGGTTACCCAACCCTAGAATCATCCAAGAAGTGAGAACTCTACGAAAAGCCCGATCCCGCTTCACATGGCCAAAAGCACTGAAGAGATTCACCGCACCTACATTACGACGTAACCTGACAGGCTTCATCGCTGCCACACACACCACCATTGCCACGCAAGAAACAGCGTAAAGAGCGAGAAGACTGGGAAAATCATTGGGATGTTCCTTCAACCAAAACCCAAAAAATAAGGCCGCCACAATTGCTGCCACCTTGCGAAGGATGGCGGCAATCGCAAAAAGTTGTCCTCGGCTTTCTGAGGGAAAACACTTGCGGTAAATCTGTGAAAAAAGAGGCACGCCCAGCATCACCCCCATCTTCGCCATCATCATCCCTCCCAAGTAACAAGCCAGTGAATGAGGAAAGATTGCTGCCACCGAGAACCCCACTGCTGCCAGCAACGATACCGCCCCTATCGCCTGATTCACCGAGCAACCGAGCTTGCGCACCCATTGCACAACAAAAAGGCTGAGCAGAAGTCCAATACTCGAAGAAGCCACCAAAAAGGCCTTTTCCAACTGAGAAGCTTGAAACACCGAAACGGCCAGAAAAACCGCAAAAGTAGTTGCCATCGTCTCGATCACTCCCGCCGGAAGAGAACGAGCAAGTTCCAACAAGAAGGTGCGACGGTTCCATTCCTCTTCCGGAAGAGGCTCCCTCTGCTCTTGCTGACCATTCACCCTCGCCACCCCTAAACTCATGGAGTAGCCAACGCTACGAAACAAGACTTACCAAAAAGATGTTCACTTTCTCGCCTGATTCAGAACCAAGCTCCAGTCACAAAGAACGACAACCATCAAAGCTGCTGCCCCCACATGAAGAATTTGAACCAGAGGAAAAACGCTGACTTGAGCGAGAATCAATCCCATTACCATCATCGCTCCCACCAGAATCGTCATGGTAATCGCGCGCTTCTCGAAAATCCCTAAACGCCCAACCTTCCAAGCCACCACTGCCATCAAAACTACAATGAGCCAAGAAAAGCTGCGATGAACCAAATAGATCACACTCCGCTCCAACTCGACGATCCAAGACTTTCTCAATTCTCCAAGATGTGATTTCGCAAGACTATCCGTCAACTCCCTCACTTGCGAACCCATGATCCCTTCCAACATAACCAACCCCAAAAGAGCCCAAATCCAGGACCGCAAAGTTCTGCCCTCCTCCCAAGGCTCATCTTCACTCACCACTCTTCGGCAATAAGTCGTTACGAAAATCAATAGAAAGGCAAGAGCCAGGTGCAAACTAATCATCCCCGGTTTCAAGCCCGACCACACCACCATCGCTCCTAGAAAGGCGTTGAGAAGCACGATAAAGAGGATCGCTCCCGCCAGCATCTGCATGCGAACTCGAGGGAATCGGCGCGAAACAAAAAACGAGGACACCACCGCTCCCAACGAAAAAAGAGCCACCGGTAAAGCAAAGAGGCGATTAATAAACTCCGTCCATGTGTGCACTGGGTTAAAACTCTTGAGAATATTCTCAGGGGTCACCGACTCAGGATCGCGTCCCAGCCTCTTCGCTTTTTTCTCAAAGCGTTCATAGTCGATCTTATCAAGATCGACCTGCTCCACCTTCCAAGGTGGAACCAGTTGACCCCAACACTTCGGCCAATCTGGGCACCCCAAGCCCGCACCAGTCGCACGCACCACAGCCCCCACAAAGACTAGCAACACAATACACAGCAACGCCCCAGTGACCATAAATCGGAAACAACGATCCCCTCGACTCATCTCAGCCGCAAGGTAACGCTAATTTGCCCACGGTCTAGACCAGAGTTGGGCAGACTAGCACCCCAAAAAGCTTACTTTTTCGCCTTTCCAGTTCCTGAGAAACAATTCTTTGCTCGTCAACAAACCTTAATCTGGCTTTCCTTTTCCCCTATGAACCCGTTTTTCACGCTAACTGCCACCTTACTTTTCTCACTGGCGTCACTTTGCGCAGAAACCATCAAAGTAGCCTGTGTTGGCGACAGTATCACTTGGGGAGCTAGAATCAAAGAGCGAGAAACAAACTGCTACCCAGCCCAGCTTCAGAAGCTACTAGGAAAGCCCTATGAAGTAAGGAATTTTGGGGTTAGTGGCTCAACCCTACTTACGAAAGGAAACAAACCATACATACGCCAAAATTTCTACAAACAAGCCTTAGCCTGCAAACCGGATATCGTTATCATCAAGCTCGGCACCAACGACTGTAAAGGGATCAATTGGAAACGATCTGAAGCTTTCGTCGAGGACTACAAAAACTTAGTTGAAAGTTTTAAAAACCTCGAAAGTAAACCATCAATTTGGCTTTGCCTACCAGTCCACTCGTTTCGAGATTTGAGCAAATACCCACCTAATCAAGTCGCTAAACATATTTCACAAGCGAACATCGAAGAGGCCATTCCCAAGATTAAAACCGTAGCAACAGATATGAGCTTAGAAATCATCGATCTCCATTCTCTCCTAACCAAGAAAAAGTTTTACAATCCCGATGAAATTCACCCGAATAAAGAAGGGGCAACATTGATCGCTAAAAAGATCGCAGAGGCGATTCAAGCCAGTCAAAAATCAGCATCAAAATAATTTCAACAACCCCTTCAAGGATTTTTTACTCACCATCACGTAGAGGATATCCCCCGTTTCGATAACATCATCAGGGCCAGGAACCTCTGCTTGAAGGCCCCGTTGATGCCCAACGAGAACCACTCCCAAAGGCCACTTCACCGAACCGACATTTTTTCCAGAAACAGAACTCTTCTGTTCTACTCGAATCTCAATCACCTGCCCGGGCCCAAGCTTCTTGACGATATGATATTTCTCTGAAGTGAGAAAACGTTCCATATCTCGTCGAGTCGCTTCTCGCGGTGAGACCGCAGCCAAAACACCAAAATGGCGGCCACTACTCCCAATCGCACGAGCATAGTCGGCGCGATGAATAATAGTGAGACAGTTCTTAACTCCTATATTGTTCGCTTGTAGACAGGTCATCACGTTATCCTCATCGCTTACGCTCGTCGCGACGAAGAAGTCGGCGTCCCCCACCTGCTCTTCCTCCAACTCAGTCAAAACTGTCGCATCAACGTTAATCACCGTTGTGTTAGCCAGCCGATCGGCAAGCTCTTGGCAACGTACTTTATCTTTTTCAAAAATACGTAGCTTACACTTCCAGCTCTCTAACATTTGAGCTAAAGTGAAACCATATTCCCCTCCTCCGAAGATCACGACATTGAGTTCTTCCAGTCCTCCCCCGGTTTTCTGTAAATTGGCAGCCAGCTTTCTGAGTCTACGAGGTTCCCCAAAAATTGTCGCGATATCCCCCGCCTGAAGCATCGTTTCCGCAGTCGGAATCAGATACTCTTCGTCACGAGAAATCGCCGCAATTCGCGTCCGCTCCGGCAACTTCACTTCTCGCAGAGGAACTCCCACGACCCCACTCTTTGCGTGAACTTTCACTTGCTGCAACTCGATCTTTCCTGCGGCTAATTCTTCCACCGCCAAAGAGTCAGGATTACGAATGAACTTGGACAACTCAATCGCAGTGAGTCGCTCGGAACTAAACAAATGGTCGATTCCAAAGTGCCCCCGATAATCAAAAAGCCATTCCTCCCGCTGCAAGCCAGGATGCACCCGAGCAACCACCTGCGGCACCCCCATAGCCTTTGCCATTGAAGCGCTCATCAAATTGGCGTTGTTATTCGAAGTCAAAGCCAAGAAAAGGTCACACTCACCGACGTTGGCCTGCGCAAGCGCATTCACCGAATTCCCGTCGCCTCGCACCACCTTGGCATCAATGCCCTGCTCAAGCGAGGCGGCAAGCTCTCCATCCAGCTCGATAACTGAGAGTGAGTGAGAGCGAGAAAGCTCCTGCGACAAATAGCGTCCAATCTCCCCCGCTCCTACAATAATGATATTCATAATCAACGCCCACAACGAAACCCGTGTCTCGCTGCTAGCTCAGCAATAACAAGCTTTGGGGGTAGCAAGAACTCTAAAATTGAGACCCTAATCCCCATTTGGCTCAATAAGCTAAAGCACATCAGGAAAACTCTGCAGAATAGAACTCTGCAGATTGCAGAAAAGGCGATCTCTAAAAATAGCCCAAGCGAGTTCCGGCTCCTCTGAAAGCGCTTCCATAAAATCCTCCTCGCGCCCTGTAAGCTTCCAACGTCCATTTAGGAAGAGCCTCGCTTGGTTGCACACACTGTAGAAAGACAACAACTGCCGTTTAGAAAAATAAATTTGACCCAAATCAACTTCCTCTTCTTCGTCTACATTCTCCTCATATTCCTTCTCCGCAGCAGATTTAAAAGCATCCAGCAAAGGACGAGCCGCCGCGAAAGCTTCTTCAATCACTTTCTTAACTTTCTCGATCTCATCAGTGAATCGCTGAGCCAGTTCCGGCGCCAAAAAATCGTCCCAATCCTCATCATCCATCAGAACCCCAAAACGCTTGGTCAGCCACCCCGGCTCTTCCCCCTTGGCATCATAGGGCATACTCAGCATCAACTGCCACTCGCCTGGTGTCTCAATTCGGAAGAGCAGCCCCTCGGGCTCTCCTTTCTCATCCTCTTTAACCGTTACGTTCACGAATCTTGCTCTAGCGCGGCCTGCAACTGATATTGATGGAGAAGGTGAACGTAGTGCTCCGCCTTCTCTCGGGCTCCTGTCCAAACAATTGAACGCTTCAGTTCATGAACCTCCCTCATGAGTTTCTCCGCTTTTTCTTTTGAGTAACCAAAAACTTTCTGAAAAACCATACTCACATAATTCATCAGATTCACAGGATCGTCGTGCACCACAACCTGCCACGGCTTGGCATGGGCAGGCTTCTCTTTCTGACGAGTCTTTTGCTTAGGCTTATCGACTGTTACGCACTTCATACCATTTCTTCTACCTGTTTTGGAGGTTCCACCCACCGATCATGCTCTTTAATCAAACTCACCAGACGCTCCACCGCCTCCGCCTCAGGGATACTAAACTTCACAGCCTCTTTTCCAACATAAAGATTTATCTTTCCCGGAGCTCCTCCAACATAACCAAAATCCGCATCGGCCATTTCTCCTGGGCCATTGACAATACAGCCCATTACCGCAATTCGGACTCCCTTGAGATGACCTGTTGCAACCCTAATTTTCTGAGTGGTTTCTTGTAAATCGAAAAGAGTCCTCCCACAGCTGGGGCAAGCAACATAGTCAGTCTTAAAGATACGTGCTCCTGCCGCCTGTAATACGTTGTAGCTCAAACGGAGCGACTGCCCGGGAGCGGATTCTCCTTGCACCAAGATAGCATCGCCAATCCCATCGCAAATAAGAGAGCCCAAGTTCTTCGCTGCAATCAAAAGCGTTTCCTGAAAATCATTCTGAGCATCTCTTACTGGCTCAAGAGTATCTTTCAAGAGAATCGCATGAGGACTCTCGAGGCGCGAAGCCAGAAGTCGAAATGCCTGAATCACGGTCAAATCAAGTCCATCCTTAACAGTAATCAAAACGGGTGAACTCGCTTCATTCGCCTCCGCTACTTCCTCTTCAAGGCGAGGATCAATCGCCAAAACTGGAGCATCCTCCACAACAATTTCAGGTTGAAAATCCCCCAACCCGACAAGCTTATGCTCCACCGCAGCAAACTTCACACGTGAAGTCAGCACTCGCATCAACTCCGTCCCTCCTACCCCATGACCTGCAACCTCAACCTTCTGACTTCTTCTTCTTTCGTATTGAAAAGGATCCCACGTAGAACTCAATCCCTCTAAAATTTCCGAATCATTGCCAAAAGGCTGGCTCGCACGCGCATCTTCTTTCCCCACCGCTGCTACGAGAGCTTTCGCAACTGGCACCTCATGCACGGCATCTTCTGTTAGACTCACTCGAATCGTATCACCGATCCCGTCGGCCAAAAGACTCCCAATTCCAATCGCAGACTTAATACGACCGTCCTCGCCATCTCCTGCTTCGGTGACCCCCAGATGAAGAGGATAGTTCCAATCTCCGCCCTCTTGCTTCAGCCGCGCCACGAGAAGCCGATAGGCTTCAATCATGACTTTGGGATTCGATGCTTTCATCGAAAAGACGAACTGATGGTAATCGAGATCTCGAGCAATACGTGCGAACTCCAGTGCGCTCTCCACCATTCCGAGAGGAGTGTCACCGTATCGATTCATAATCCGATCCGAGAGCGAACCATGGTTCGTCCCAATACGCATAGCCCTTCCCTTATCTTGGCACAACTTCACCAAGGGTTCGAATTGCTCACGAATACGCGTTAATTCCTCCCCGTATTGCTCGTCAGTGTATTCGCGAATTTCAAATTTTTTCTTATCAGCATAGTTCCCGGGATTGACTCGGATCTTCTCAACCCACTTAGCAGCCTCAAGGGCCGCGTCGGGTTTAAAATGAATATCGGCCACGAGAGGAACCTCCACTCCCGACGCTCGAACTTGATCGGCGATTGGCCCGAGAAATTCGGCATATTTTCGTGTTTGTGCAGTTATCCTAACAATCTCGCAACCTGCAGCAGCCAAATCTAAAACCTGTCCCACACTAGCCTTCACATCACGAGTATCACTCGTGATCATCGACTGAATCCGAATAGGGTTACCACCACCAATCCCGACCTTCCCCACCATTACCTCACGACTCTCACGACGTTGATACGAAAAGAGGTCGGGACAATAGCGTAACTCCGGATTCATGGTGAGAGGTGCTTGGATGTTCTGCTTCACTTGTTGAGGGCTCCCCCACAACTCATTCTACCTCTGCTCAATTTTCGAAATTGCCTCCTGAATAAACAACTTGTGCTCGGAATTGGAGGTTACCGAAAGAGCTTCCTGCAGAGCGATTTTTTCCCCAGCTCCACCAAGGATGCCCATTAGACGAGACGCTGATCCAACCACTGCTCCCTCCTCAGAGCGAAGATAAGGGATCAAAAATGGAGCAATCCCAGGTCCATACTCTTCCAGAAAAGCCTCATATTGCCCTGGGCGCTTCGCCCAAGTTTCCACAACGATTCCTTCGCTATTGGGAGGACGACGCTTAGCAAGAAAGGTGAAGAACTCATCCGGCAATTCATTTCCCTTTCCTCTCAACTCTTCAGCCATATTCAAAACCAAAATATCAGCCCCATCCCCTTCTTCCGACCAACTCGTCATGGCCTTCACAATCATCGCATTCTCCCCCAGAGGCTGATCCACATCGAGTAGATTCACAAATTGCCGCGTGATGTCTTTACGTAAACGACGGGGCTTTGCGCTCGCAAGACGCTTAGCGGCAGCCATGGCACGACCCCGATCCAAGGAAGTAAGTTCCTCAAAATTGACAGAATAAAAAGCCTCGCTATCCATATCTGCCAAATTGCCTTCGCTCCCTGAATCGTTTTCCTCCGCCTGACCACGAAAGACGGTTTGAACCAAACGCAGTTCCGGTATTTTCTGCTCGATCTTAGCAAATTGCCCCGCAGCCACCTCCAACTCATCCAGATCGATATCAGTGCCTCCTAGGACAAAAAGATAGCCTTCGCGAACCTTTCGACACTCGGGATCAGCAGAAAGGTTAAACTTTTGTCGCAAATAGCCGTTGATCTCGAGCTTATGAAATTCCTCCATTCCTCGAACCCACACCACTCCAACTTTTCTCTCACCAAATTCAGCAATCTCGGGCAATACAACACCCTCCCAGCGAGTCAGCTCTTGCACCTCCTGAAGAGACATCTTCTTCTCAGTAATTCCTGGAAAAAAGTCGGGAACATCCACCTTCAGATCGTCATTCTGAACAATCCCCTCACCTTCATTCATTCTGACCGAGGTGTGGTACGGCAATAGAAAAACCAAAGACACCAGCCCAGCAGCAAGGAGTAATCCCAACAAAAAGCCGAACAACCGACTACGGATGAGCCCCCAAAAAACCAAGCAAAAGGAAATCAACCCAAGAAAGCCGAACAACAACAATCGGTCCTCTTGCGAAACATCCTGAAGAAACGCACCCGACCTCGAACCAGCCCAAGCAAGCCCTCCACCCAGTAGAGCAATCAAAATACCTGCTCCTAGCGCAAAAGATCGCCCAATCGGCACTGGTCCCATCACCTGTCCACGAGGAGCTTTCTCATACTGAGCCGTCCGGAATTGGACCGGAATCTGTCCCTGCATTGGCGCAGTCCCAAAACGACTCATGTCCATTTTCTTCTTTGCCTCATCAGGGTAAACGCGAGACTCGCGTGCTTCCCCAAGAACCACCTCGTCAGTCACTTTGAAGCGGCGCTCACAGCTACCACATTCCACAGTTTTCCCACGGAGTTCATCTCCGACCTCGAAGGTCTGGCGGCAACTGGGGCATTCGATTCGTAAACTCATAAAAAAATTCGCTCAGGAAAGATTCGCGACAGCGGTAGTCTCTCTAGATACCGCCGCAGCTTCAACCTCTTCTCTCAAAAAAATCACACCCCGCGAGCGCGTTTAAACAAGGAGTAGGCTTGTCAGTTTCGTCCCAGCCAGCTACTTCCCTCCTATGCTCCCCGAGATTGAACGTCTCTTGATTCTCCAAGACCGCGATACAAAGCTTGCTGAACTCAAAGAGAACCTCGAACGCATCCCCCGCGAAAGGGAGCTCGCCAAGGCACGTCTACAATCTTCACAGGCTGGCGTCGCCAAAGCGAAAGAGGCCCAACAAGAGAACGAAGTCGCCATCAAACAAATCGAACTGGATGCGGAAACCAGACGAAATACCATCGGGCGACTCAAAACTCAGCAATTCGAAACTCGCAAAAACGAAGAATTCCGAGCCCTAGGAACCGAAATCGAACGTTACGAAGCCGAAATCGATAACCTCGAAACCAAGGAGTTGGACCTCATGGAAAAAGGCGATGAGCTTCGCGATGAGCTAAAAAGCGCCCAAGATGCCCTCGCTAAAGCCGAGGCTCATGTCGAAGAACTTCTTTCTGACCTCGATCAACGCGAACAAAGCGACCTCGAACAACAAAGAGAATTCCAAGAAAAGCGCGCCGCTGCGGAGAAATCCATTGAAGACGAAAGCATCCTCAGCACCTACAAACGGCTTTTCAAATCACGAGGCAAAAACATGGTCGCCATCCTTTCTGAAACCGGCCAATGCAAAAGCTGTCACATGAAGGCCACCCCCGCAACCAGTATCGCAGTCAATGCCGATAAAGAAATTATCCACTGCGAAAACTGCGGATGCTTCCTCTACCCAGGGTAAAAGGCGAAACATAAGATCGAAAATAATGCTGTTATTTTAGCATTAGATGAGTATTTTGTTTTCAGCACTATGAAAACATTCCTCCAACTCATTTCTCTCGTCGTCCTCGCTCTGGCGCTCTCTTCTTGTCATTCCCACTCTCAAACTGATTCCACTCTCGATCAGCCAATAGAGCTACCGATAATTGTTTGTTAGTATTCCGATCTAAGAGGCCTCCATCACGAATAATGAATCTCATTTCGTCTCTCACATTTGGAGTCTGCCTATTGGGAACTTCATGCTCACTTCATAAGCATCAAACGCCACCCGAAGGTCATCAACCTATCTTTGAAAACGAACGCGTAAGGGTTATGAAAATCGTCAACCCTCCGGGAGGGAAAATCCCTCTTCATAATCACGACCTTCCTGGAGTAATCATCGTTCATCGCACTGCGAACAATATCGTTCGCGATGCCCAAGGAGAAACGGTTTCACGTGGAGCTCCCCCCGAAGGAGCTGCTTGGGTCGAGGCCCATGGACCACTCTACAGCATCGAGAACATCGACGACCACACCATGCTCCTCTATCGAATTGAATTAAAATAGGGAATCAGAGGGCAACGGCCCATATATTCAGGAGCGTTTAACTGTAAGCTGCAAACCAAATCTTACCCAGCGATCCGAGGAAAATGTCGACACAAAAAATCAGCGAAGCGGATCACCCCTAACAAGCCATTCAAAGCAAGAGGGGTGTAGACCTGTTCCGATCGCTGCTCGTAATCTAAATAATGCAGGGTTGTTGCGGGGCTCAGTTGAATACGAAGCCACTGGGCCAAAGAGCTCGCCGCCCGTATGCTCGGAAACATCCCTCGCTCGCTCGCTAACTGGTCACAATAGGAGAACATCTCCACCGGATACACCTTCTCTAAATTCACGCAGGGGTAAGTTCTCGCCAGAAACTCCCTCTCTTCTTGATACTGCTCTTGCCAGGATTCACCTCGGGCCAACTCCCCTGCCAAATGAGCAACGACATATAAAGCCTGTTGCTCACTAATCGAAGGAATATTCCCAAGAACAGGACGAGCGAAACCGATCAAAAACAAATCTTTATAGTCACGATGCAAGCAACCTCGGTAAAATTGACTCACCTCAATCGTTCCGCCGAAAAGTCGCTTTAACCCTGATTGAAAGCCAATCGAAGGCACCATCAAATCAGCCTCGACTATGCATTCCTTCTCACTGGCGAACTCTCGAAACTTCTTTCCACTCTCGTCCACAGGCGGTCCTACTATCTTCACCCTCTCTTCTCCGACCGCCTGGAGAAAGCCATCACTCTTATTGTGAAACATGTTGAACAAGCCATCCTTAGCCTCCGCAGTCAATCGACTATCCCAGTCTCTTTCCAACTGATTCCCCTTCGCCCTGGGGCGATTTGAGGAAGGAAACACTCGCTCAAATACACTCTGAAATCGAATCCGCGACTCTACGAATTTTTGCCCGATTCGATTCCGCCAACTTCGCCGAATCGAGAGCATCAGACGATTCCGCAAAAAATCAGAGGGAACTCCCTTGATAGGGTGATAACGTGGACTCACTCGAATCCCGCTGCGTAAGGAAAGATAAACCTGATTCCTTTTCTCTGGCCGAGCCAATTGATTGGCCACCTCTGCCGCCGACTCCCCTCCTCCCATCACCACTACCGTCTTCCCCTGCACCTTCTCCCATTCGCAGCGAGCTTGCAAAATCGGCAGATCACTTTTCAAGGCCTCAGCCTGTTGGACCAACCCAGTGCAAATCGCCACATGAGAGAATTGACGGACAACCCCATCCTCAAAGGTGACTTGCCATCCCCCAGCCCCGCGCTCAACTCGTGCCACCCGGGCATTCAATTGAATCGAACCTCTCAAATCAAAAGCATCAGCGAACCGCTCGAGATAGTCTCCGTATTCTCGCCCTCGAAAAAACTCTCCCTGTTTCCCGCTGGGATCTAAGTCTGCCTCGAATTCCCGAAAGCAAGAAAACTGGGTGGTGTATTTAGTAGAAGTAGACAAAAAATCTTCTCCTAAGCTCCCCCAACATCCTCGGATGGAATCTCCGCCTTCAAAGCAAGTCACCTCCCAGTCAGGAAGCTTCTCCAGCGCAGACTTCAGCATAATCAACCCACTGCTTCCGGCCCCTATAATAGCGAGTGTCTTTTTCATTAGACTCGAATGGCGGTTAGACTCACCAAGACAAAGTTGAACTGCCCCGACTCTGGAATAAACAGCAACACCTTCTCACCGTGCTCCAACTTCTTTTTCTCCAAAAACTCATCGAGCATCACGTAAGCACTCGCGGCCCCAGTGTTCCCCGCCGTAGCCAAGTTTGTCCACGACTCAACAGGACGCTCTGGACTCAACTCACGCAGAGTCCCCAGCAATTGACGTTTGAAAAAGAAGGACGAAATATGCGGCAACACCCAACGATAGGACGACAAATCATCTCCATTCCTAGCAAAGCCCTCAGCCATCACCTGCCTAATACAGGGGCGTAAAAACTTAGATAAAATGCGAACATCTTGAGTCAAGAGCAAGGAACGTCCATCGAGCTTCATGCAGAGAGGCGTCTCATTGGCAAACGATCGCGAGAAGGTCCAATTCACCTTCAATGACAGCTCCCCTTTACGCGGAGCCCCTTCTAACAACATTGCCCCCGCTCCATCAGACAGCATCGAGCGCAAGAACACCGACATAAACCATTCCGACTCACGAAGGTCCTCAAACTGCTCTCGATCCTCGGGAACGGGAATGACCGAGGACTTGAGAATCTCGGAAGGATGCTCGACCCCCACGGCCAAGGCCGCCTGATGCTCCCCCGAAGCGACCGCGCGAATCCCGCTCACCAAAGCCTGTGCGGAAGCGGTGCAGATCCCGCTATTTGAATTAATCTCCACCGGCCCCTCAAGCGCCCCTGCTTTACTCAACTGGTCATGCAAGAGAGAAGCCAGCCCTGGCCCAACCAAAGGAGCATTCGTCGACCCCGCCGACAAATAGGAAATCGGGCAAGAGTGCTCAGACTCGTTCAATAAACAACGAGAAGCGGCTAAGCGTCCTAATTCATAAAGATCATGAGTGGCCTCTTGATTTTCAGTCTGAGCATAGTGGCGAGTTTCAATGCCATTCATGCGCAAAATCTTCTCACGAACTTCCTCCTCTCCCGGCAAAGTTCCTAAATAATTTGGTAAATTCTCATTGGTGATCGCCTTCCCTGGTAGAAAGCGACCCGTTCGGTTAACGTAGCAGTTCATAGTTTTCTATTATTTAAGTGTTGGCGGCCTCATACGAAGGCAGTCATAGGCAAATTCATCGAATACGATGTGGTAATAGAGGTATTGGCTAGGGTCAGAGAAAAAGGCACTATTCTTGTAGTGGCTTCGGTTATTGTAAACTTGAAGGTAGAAATCGAGATCCGTGAGAACCTTTGGATCATTTTGATAAAGATGCTTCAAAGCCCACAAAGCGATCGAATCTGAGCCGAACGAATTAAGCGCCTGCATCGAAGTTTTTAAATCGGCGAAAACCGTGATCGTGAAGACGATAAACATCACTACCGTCGTGGCTCCTATGAGTTGCAGAGAATGCTTTTCGTTAATCTCGATCGCCTTCTTTGAGAACCTCGCAATATCAAAGGGACGTTCCCCTCTAATCTGTTCCAAATTTTGCAGAAACGTGTCTTTGTCAAAACGATCAACCAGCTCGTACGACAACTCATCATGCCCAATCGTCATGTTATTTTTCACGATCTGCCTCAATGAATCGACATCATAAAGGCCATCGATTCCGTTGAGATTCCGTGGTGCCTCCTCACTCCCACCTTGACCGAACAACAAATGGCGGTAGAGCACCGGCTCAATCTGGACATGCCGGATCAAGAGTGCCACCGCGTCCTTCGTTGCCACATATTTAATTCCAAAGGCCAAAACGGCATCAATTATGTAGCTCTCAAAGCCCCAAGCCTTGCGATGGAAGAAAAACTTGAAGGGAAAAATCACTCCACGAACAAAGAAGTAGAGCACCAAAAGCGGCGGCCTTAAAAAACGGTAATCCCAACGCAGCTTCTCTCGTTCGAATTCATGATTCACGTAGTCAGTCATGTAAGGAAATCTCTTCATCGTCCTTTAGCCCTCATTTTGATTTTCAAAAACTCACCCTCCTAACCTCGCGCCTTTAGGCGCACCTTGAGACCGTCCCGCAACGCCATCGTCAACTTGGTCGAAACCCGCGCGCTCGGCCCCTCAGGAACGTCCACCTCAAAACGCCGTAAAACCTCCACCGCGATCAACATCATTTGCAACATTGCAAAATGACGACCGATACACATTCGTGGACCACTACTAAACGGGACGTAACAACCCGAGCGGACAAGTTCTTCGATTTTGACCGTTTTTTCATCGAAGCGTTCAGGGCGAAACTGTTCAGGATCAGCCCAATACTTTTCATTGCGGTGTAGAGCTTGTCGACTAAGCACAACCAAAGCCCCCTTCTCCAAAACCTCCCCTCCTAAGGTCACCTTCTCGGTCGTACAACGGTTCTCGAACCAGAAAGGAGGATGAAGGCGAAGAGTCTCATACAGCCCCTGCTTCAAAAGCGGTAAAGAAGCCAAGTCTTCCTGTGTGAGATCCTTGCGGCCTAAAACCTCATCAATTTCTGCGATTAAATCCTGATAGAACGCCGCATTCTTTCCCAATTCGTAAAACAACCACGTCAGAGTCGTCGCGGTCGATTCATGACTACCGATAATCATGCCAAGAATCTCCTCCGCAACTTCATCATCAGAGAACCCCTCGCCCGTTTCTGGGTTGGTCATCCCAGTGAGGACGGAAAACAAGTCTCCTTTTTCCTCCTTACCCTCTCGACGCCCAACAATCAATTCCTGCACAAAACTGCGGAACTCCTTCCATGCTCGCTCCATTTTGAATTTAGAAGGACGAGGAAACCAAGGGGAGCCAACGACAGGGAAAGGCGGTTGGGCACTGTAGTGATTGACTCGCCAAGATTGATTTCCCCACCCCACCGCTTCAAGGACTGGGCGGTCTGCTCCTGCATCAAAGCAAAGAAAGAAT
>CAYUHN010000033.1:19702-23349 GCA_964444495.1 uncultured Roseibacillus sp.
CCCCACCGCTTCAAGGACTGGGCGGTCTGCTCCTGCATCAAAGCAAAGAAAGAATTCGCGGCAGTAGGAGTGAACGACGGAGACATCGTCTTGCGCCGCGTTTTCCAATTGTCCCCCTCAGCATTAACGAGGCTATCTCCTAAGGCACTCCGAAAACGGCGATAGATGGGGGTCTGCTTGTTGAACTGGCGATGAGTCTGTTTGAAAACCTGCGAGACCAAAGAGGCCTCATTGATGAGATAAAAATCAAAAAGCCCTCGATAATGAACAAAGTCTCCATAGTCCTCAATGAGACCATTCAAGAAATCAGACGGGTCTCCTAACAACTCTGCCTGCCGATAAAAACGAGGAGGCAGACTTGCCGTTAATTGACTCTCTCTCGGTTCGTTGTCTGAGTTTGGCGGAGTCGAATGAGGAAAAGGACACTCCGTTTCTGGTGAAATTTGGTGATGCACAAACGCAGATTATCCCCAAACCAACATTCACCCTAATCGATTAAACTAGTAGTAAAATCGATTTAAACGATTACCAAACGAAGACTTGGATACCGTTAATCGATGAACGAGATCGAGACACCCTTCCCAAAAGGTAAAATTTGATTACCTAAGCGGATTGCGAATATCACCTTACCAACCCCCAACTCTTAAATGGCCTTAAATGGCAAAACTCCCTTTAAGGCGAGCGGCTGAACCGGTGGCCCTCACACAAAAAAAGCTTGGCCGAGCGAAATGACGCTCAAGCCAAACTTAAATCTATTATCTTAAAAGATAAATTACATTAGCGCCGACGGCGCATCAAGCCCAAGACCCCAAGGGCAGCAAGAATGGTTGTCGATGGCTCTGGAATCGACTCAAATAAGAAATTATCAACCGTAATTGGAGGTGTTGCTCCGCCAGCAGGGCCTTCAAAAGTAAATCCAACGACACCGATGCTACTGAGAGGCTGGCTGATGGTAGCTGGACCTGCTGAAAGCAAAGAAACTCCATCAACAAAATAATCTGCTTGGTAACTGGCGCCACTGAGATCAGCCGTTGTGTCCAAGATTACAGTGAGAGTTCTTGGAGCAGTAATAGTCGCATCAAAATCGACGTCGGTGTCTGCAATACCATTAGCAGTATTGGGGCCTCCAAAAATCTGAACCTCTTCGTCGACAATATTTGCGTCTGGACGGTATAAGAACCAACTTTGGCCGCCACTCTGTGCGAAACGATCCGCTGAGTCATTAAGCGGAGCATCTCCTGCTCCATTCTCGACTGGACCATTCGTCGAGAAACCTAATCCTACCCAGCGATTCGAACTGCTAGTGACATCAAGAGATAGGCTATAAATGTTGCCGACCATTGGGGTAAAAGCGAGAACTGCAGATCCCTCAAACTGGCCAGTGTTTAGGACTCCATTATCTGTTGCAAATCCATTAGCCGACCATTGTGCACCAGATTGATCCTCAAGTGTATTATCAAGAGAACCCACTCCTCCGCTAGTTCCTGCAAAATCTTCGGAAAATATAACAAAACCACTAGAAAGAGATGGCGTAAGTGACAGAGCAGCCAAGGCTACCTTGAACAGGAGTGAGGTCTTTTTCGTCATAAAAATAGCTGTTGCTGGCTTGATTCAAGCCCTAGGAAAGCTATTCAAAATTGATTAGACAAGAAAATATCGTTATAATTTTCATCGAATGAGCGTGAATCGCTTTGGTTCACTAATTCGAATTTTACTTTAAACTCAGACCTCCTGCTTTTCTCTTTCCCCATTCCCTCACAAGAAAACCCACGCTTCTCAGACAAAGCAGAAAAGAGTTCGACGGCAATGCCAATAAAGATTGGCCGCTTTTCTCAGAGCAGACTCTCTTTAGAGAGACGATTTAGACAAAAAACCATCAAAAACTTTAGTGTATACTTCGAGGCAAATCTACAAAATGATATTTTAAACTCTTAAGAAAGACGCATACAAAATTCTCGAGAACAGGACCTCTTGTGTTTTGAAAAAAATACTCAGTAAAATCGAAATCAGCTCAATCAAAAAACTCTTAGAAGGAAAGCACGTGTTCCCAATGGGGCGAAAAGAAGCGAACCTCACGCACTTCTTCGCAAAGAAAGCCTCGCAAGCCCACAGCTTCCACGTCGCAGTTGTTTGACACCTCGGCTAATCCGGCATAACACATGCTCACCCAGACTCACAACATGCAAGACGCCAACGCAACCTTCGATAAATCCAACTACATCGAAACCGGAATGCCCTCTCAGGTTGGCGAGCTGAAGCCCGACCTTGTAAAAGAAGTCCTCGAGGAAGGGCATACCTTAATCTTCGTCTGTGAAAATGGGTGCCGACTTGCAGTGACCAGTCTTGGGGGAACCATCGTGCGTTTTCGTCTCGCTCCCTCCGGGCACTTCGTGAAGGACTTCTCCTACGCTCTTAACCTCGACAGCATCCCAGCCACTCAACCCTTCAAACGAGAGGAAAACAACGATTATTTTATTCTAAAAACTCCTCATCTCCATTTAACTATTTCCAAGCAAGGACTTAGAAAGACCATCACACAACCCGACGGCACCATTCTCAGTCAAGACGAGAAAGGATTTCATTGGCTCGACAACGACACCTTTGGCGGTGAAATCGTGATGACCAGTCGGCGAATACAGCCACGCGAAGCCTTCTACGGACTCGGCGACATCCCTGGGCACACCAACCTGCGTGGACAACGACGCAGCCTCTGGGGCAGTGATGTTTATGGATACGGGAAAGAAACTGACCCCCTCTACAAGAACATTCCTTTCTTCTACGGACTCACAAAAGGAAATGTTTACGGAATTTTCTTCGACAACTCCTTTCGTTCCCTCTTTGACTTCGGAAAAGAGCGTCCTGCCGTCAGCAGCTTCTGGGCTCAAGGCGGTGAAATGAATTACTATTTCATTAGTGGACCAAAAATCAACGACGTCACTGCTCGCTACCATCAACTCACAGGACTCCCTGAGCTTCCACCCCTTTGGGCTCTTGGCTTCCATCAATGCAAATGGTCCTACAAAAGCCAAAAAGAAGTCCTCGAAATTGCCAACCAATTCAAGAAACATGAAATCCCCTGTGACGTCATTTACACCGATATCGACTACATGGACGAATTTCGCTGCTTCACTTGGAATAAACAACCCGATGCCTTTCCAGAGCCGAAAGCTCTTACCGACGCTCTCGCCGAACAAGGCATCAAACTCGTTGCCATCATCGATCCCGGCATCAAAGTAGATCCCGGTTATCACATCTATGATTCGGGCCTTCTCAATGAGGTCTTCTGCCAACGAATGGATGGCCCTCTATTTAAGGGCAGCGTCTGGCCAGGCCCCTGCCACTTCCCAGACTATACCAACCCGAAAGTACGCAATTGGTGGGCGGACCTCTTTCCCGATTTCCTCCATGAAAGTGGAGTCGCGGGCATCTGGACCGATATGAACGAGCCCGCCGTCTTCAACGAAGACAAAACCTTTCCTCGCGACGTTCGACACGACTACGACGGTAACCCTTGCTCACACCGCCGCGGACACAACGTCTACGGCATGCAAATGGCTCGCGCCACCCGTGACGGACTTCTCCGTGCCTATCCCCATCGGCGTCCTTTCGTGATCACTCGTTCAGCCTTCGCCGGCACTCAACGCTAC
>CAYUHN010000034.1:0-23176 GCA_964444495.1 uncultured Roseibacillus sp.
CGAAAAACAAAACCGCTTTGTGTCGATTTCATTTCTGGCCTCCTCCTTCCTTTGGGAACTCATGAACAAATACCGGATAACCAACAAAAACTATAAACCAATCTTAGAACGAAGGCGCTTCCCCTCAGCTTCTTGACTGTAATTCCAATAATCCACATTGACTTCACGATGGGTCAGCTTCCCCTCACTCAAAAGACCTTTGGAAGAAGACTCCTTCCAACTCTCGATCCCGAATGGTACCTCTCGTTGGATCTCAATCGCTAAGACTCTTTGCGTTTTAAGATAACTAATTTCGTAAATCAAAGTATCCGCTCGGCTCCCCTTCTTCCAAACCGCTTTCGCCGCTTGAGGCTTGGGTTCCTGATGAGAAAAACGTAGCCACAGACTACCTGGTACCATCTTGATGTCTCCGACAGGAAGAGCACTAGGAGCCACTCGTAGGCCAGTCCAAATTTCATCCTCTAGAAACACCGAGGCAGGTGAACTAAAGCTTGTTCCTTCCTCCCGCTCAAAATAGGAATTCACCTCAGTCTTCAAAGTTCCATCTCTCCGGTTAGTCTGCATAAAAACATGACCACACCATTCCTGCACTGAAGTTGTCACCTTAAGAGCTTTTCCAGTCGAGCCTTTCTCTAGAGGTTGAAAAACAGAAACAAGCGTATGATAAGGATAAACTCCCGTAAGAAAGTCTCTAGTAGCGTTCATCTTTAAAACCTGAAATTCTCCTCGCCCAGATTCATCTTTAACGTGTTGTTCTTTCAAGAATGGCTCTCGCACAAAAATCAACATGGCATCACCTTTACGAATTTCTCCGTAACGAGCTTGTTTTAACTCATAGTGATTCAATTCGGCCGCGCCAGACCAAGCTTCCTCAACCTTCTCCCAATTAACCGGGCTGGGCTTTAGCTGAACTTCCTGACTCCAACTACTGGCCAACTGAAGAACAAAAACGAATTGAAATAGTACGAACTTTCTCACCAAACTATGATCTCCCGAAATAACCTTTCGTCAAGACCGCAGCTAGAGAACAGCTGAAACTAACCTTCGCTAACTCCACAACCGAGGCTTTCGAAGAAAAATGGAGTGAAAGCATCTCTCTTTTTGATGAAATACCCCTCGGAGGTTGGGATTTCAATCCCAAGGTCTGGCCAGTCGAAGATGAAGCAATAACCGCCGGAACTCTCATCAAGATATCCTTCTTCGCAAACTCCCTGACACAACTGAAGTTCCCACCTGGAAATCACTTGGAGGCCCTGAAGAGACGCTCAAAAAGGAAAAACTTCCAAAAGCGCCGTAAAAAACCTACCCAACATCAAGCAATCAGTTCATTTCCAATACATTATAAATTCACCAACCACCTTTCACCGATGTTTTATTTGAACTCGACCTTGAGAAATTTTGAGGGTGGTCTTTTTCTCGATCTTGGCTTAGCGTCCCGCCCCGCTGGACGACGGCGGGATTCGACGCTTACCTTACTTCCATGATTGAACGTTGGCTTCTCGCTCTTGCCACAGCATTGGCAGCTATTGCTGCAATCAATGCTTGGCGCTCCTTGACCTCAGGTCAAAGGAGCAAAGCGACTCTTCCCATTCTTGCCATCACTTGCTTATTGCAACTGATGACCCTCGGAGTGCGCGGCGAAATGGTAGGAGCCTGCCCCCTTTCCGAACCCGGCGAAATCCTCGTTTATACCGCTTGGTCCGCAGTCCTCTGCTACCTCATCGTGGGACCAACCTACCGCGTATCTCTTCTCGGTCTATTTACGGCTCCACTAGTGGTCATCCTCCAACTACTTGCACTTATTCCAGGACTCATGTCACTCAATCCCCCGCGGGTCGAAACCACCACTGGCTGGGGGGAAAGTCATGCCGCTCTCTCCGTCCTTGCTTTTGGAGCTCTTGCTCTCTCCGCGGTCTCCGGAAGTATGTATCTAATTCTCGATCACATGCTGAAGAACAAAAAATTCTCTAGCGACCTTTTTAAAAACCTCCCCTCCATCAGCCTACTCATAGAATCTATCAAGCGCCTTTCTCTAGTTGGTGTTATTGTTCTTACAGGAGGAATCATTGCAGGATTTCTTGCTCCCAATTTCGACCTCAATAAACACATCTGGATTGCGGGATTTGTCTGGCTGGCTTACACAGTCTTTATTCTTTGGAGCCACCTTCGTGGAATGCCACCCTACTTCCTAGCTTGGATATCCGTCATCCTCTTTTGCCTCTCTTTTGCAGCCTTTGGCATCATCTAAACTAGCCTGTTTCTCTCGATTGCGATGAAAGTTCTCTGCTTGGGTCTTAATCACGAAACCGCCTCTGTTGAGTTGCGGGAGAAACTTGCGATCCCTAGCACCAAACTTGGCGAAGAAGCTCAAGCGCTTGTCTCAAAGACTAAAGCTCCTGAAGGCGTTGTCATCTCTACCTGCAACCGAACCGAATTTTATCTCGCCACTTCTGACACTTCCTCTGGACGGCGCTCGCTTGAGCATTATCTTCTTGAGCGCTTTGGCCTCAACCTCAACGAGCACTACTATCAGAAAGATTCTCGTGAGGCAGCCTTTCACCTTTGTCGAGTGGTCAGTGGTCTCGATTCCATGGTCCTTGGAGAAACCGAAATCTTTGGCCAAGTCAAAAAAGGATATGCAGCTGCGCTCGAAGCCGGAGTGACAGGAGGCGTTCTCAACAAGCTATTTCAACGAGCCTTCTCTATCGGAAAAAAGGTTCGAAATTCGACTGGCATTCAAGAAGGTCAAACCTCGGTTGGAAGTGTTGCGGTTGATCTTGCTGAAAAAATATTTGGCCAACTAAAAGACTGCCAAGTCATGGTAATCGGAGCTGGAGAGATGGCCCGCACGACAGCCCAATCTCTTCTCTCCCGCGGCGCTCATAGCATTTTTGTAACTAATCGCTCCTTCGATAAAGCACAGATTCTCGCCGAAGAAATGAACGGTGTTGCAGTGAAATTTGACGCTTGGGAAGAGGCTCTCCAAAAAGTTGATATCGTAATCTCTTCCACTGGAGCACCTCACGCTATCATCAAGCCAGAACACATCACCAAGGTGAGACGCAAACGCCGATATCGTCCACTACTCATGGTCGATATCGCAGTTCCTCGAGATATCGAATCCGCAGTGGGCAACATCGACGAAGTCTACCTCTACGACGTTGACGGACTACAAGAACTGGCCGCCGATGCTCGACAACGACGCACCGAACAAATTCGTAAATGCGAGGAAATCATTACCTCTGCCCTCGACGAATCCAACCTAATTGGAGTTTAGAGCTCTTTACTTTATACTCAGTTCGTCGATCAACATGCCTCCCTTTTCGAGAGTGGTGAGACGAATTCTATTTGCACCAGAGCGAAGCGAAATCTTCACCTCAATAGTTTTCCAATCTGTGCGCCATGCTTTTGTGTTGGGCAAAGTGATCGACCGCTTTTCACCGTTGACCTGTAGAGACATTTGCGAACCCTCCTTGCTTGGGCGCTTACCACTATATCTTATCGTAGCAGTAACCGGACCTGCTGCTCCATCATTCTCCTGATACCATTCCACAAATGCTCCTTGAGCATTGCCAAAATCAACATAGCCCTTTCCTCGGAAGCCCTCCCCATCGCTCTTCACTTGCGCTTTCGACAAAGTCGCGTCTTCCGCTTGATCTCCTCCAAGTGGTTGCTTAGTCGCCAACTCCTCTTCTGTCAGCCAGTGCAACCCCTCATCGGGGCCGAAACGCTCACTCATTTCAAATAACACTTCATCTCCTTTAATCACCCAAGCTAACACGTTAGTACCCGGAGAAACCGTAAATGGTTCCGTATACTTTATACGACTTACCCCTCCGTCCAAAGAGTATTCAACCATTACATCTACATCGACGTGATTTCCTTGAGCAAGATCAAGCCACTGAACATCGATTGCTACTTGGCTACTCGTATAGAGTGCTTTATCGCCAAGAATTGCGGCAATAGCCAAAGAAGCTTTCTCTCCTGATCTCGCCAAGAAACAACGTCCTTTACCAAAGAAAGTTGTCCGAGAATCAACACCCCAATTCGAATCAGTATTCACAGGATTGCCACTCTCGAGGGAAAGAATTCGTGCTTCCCCTTCTACATGATAGTAAACACGACATTCCCCATAAGGGTTGAGGGTCCCCTCTTTGTCGACTTGATCGACAGTAACGATGGGATAATTCTCGCCTGCTACCGAAGTAGAGAGTTTTTGCGGAGCTCCAGCGGTTCTTTGTGTTGTCCGTGCCACTTCTTTCCCGCCCTCGTACGCGATAGCAAGAAGCTCTCCCGACTGCCAAGGAACCAGCCACTCGCACTGCATCTGAGCCCAGTGAGTTTCGGGGCGATCACGACCAATCAGTTTTCCGTTAAAATATAAGGCTACCTCCTCAGCATTGGAATAAGCCCAGACCGGAACTTTAGTCCCTTCTTTCATCCTTGGATGAGTCCAATGAGGTAATAGGTGAACCATCGGCTCATCTGTCCATTGACTTTGATAGAAGTAGTAAAGATCTTTTTCGAATCCGGCTAAATCGAGCGCTCCTCCCATAAAGGCGCGAAAAGGCCAGCCGCCATGAACATAACCTGCCTCTCCAAGATAATCGAAACCAGTCCAACGAAAATGACCACTAAACCAAGGAAGATCCCTCATCAGCTCCCAGTTCTGACGAGCGGTAATTCTAACAGTGGCATTATCATAGGATGAATTGAAAATTTGCTTCCGATTCGTCTTATTATCAGGCGCAGTCCAATCGTAGGTAAAAACCTCTTCTGGCGTGAGATTCGGAATCGTAAATACCCCTCGATTCTGACCATCACGATACCAAGTTTGGGTCCGATAATAACCTCTAACTTGCCAAGTGTGAGGGGCCTCGGTTGCAACAAAAGGCTTCGAAGGTCTGGGTTTATCGAAAAATTTCGGCCTTTCCGAAGGCCCATTGATACCTACTACGTCCATAAACTTAGAATCCGCCCCTCCGGAAGTTACCAAACGCGTCGGGTCCAACTCGTGACAACGAGCCACCAACTCCTTTCCGACTTCACCATGAGTCTCGTTTCCTACACTCCAAATCACAATGGAGGGGTGATTCCGATTACTCCTAATCCATTTTGTCAGGTCTTCTTTCCAAGAATCCTTAAAACTTTGCGCACCATAATCCTGCTTCGCCTTACGACCCCAACCATCAAAGATTTCGTCCATAACTAGCAAGCCCATCTCATCACAAAGGTCATAGAACTGAGGAATCTGAGGATTGTGAGCCGTGCGAATCGCATTACAGCCCATATCTTTCAACAACTGCAACTTCCAACGCAGCAATTCTTCCGGATAAGCCATCCCTACAGGACCAGCCTCTAGGTGATCAGCAACTCCTTTAAATTTAGTAACCTCGCCATTGAGAGAAAAACCCGTATCACGACTCCACTCAAGCGAACGAATACCAAAAAACTCTTCAACCTCCTCCTTTTCGGAAGAAGAAGTAATCCGCACTTGCACTCGATAGCGCTCAGGATTTTCCGGGGACCACAAAGAAGGATTGGAAATAGAAGTCTCCCACTGAAGTACTCGAGTTTCTCCGCCCTCCAAAGCAGGGATTTTTTCTTCATGACGACTTAGAGCAACTCCCTTCGGAGAAAAAAGAAGCAACTCCGCAGTCGCATCCGATTTCTCGCTACCACTATTGTGCACTTCATAACGAACCACCAACTCGGAGTGAGTAGAGCTTATTGAAGGAGTTTGTAGCCAAATCCCATCAGTCGGAACATGAACTCGTTCTCTAAAATCAATTCGAGCTGGAGCATAAATACCACAACCATGGTACCAACGAGCAGAAGGTTCTTTTGTATTATCCACCCTCACAAGAACGGTATTTTCCCCAGCCTGCAAAAATCTACTTACGTCAAATTCAAAAGGGATGTATCCGTATGAATTGAAACCGATTTTCTGTCCATTTACCCACACGGTCGCGTTCATATAAACGCCATCAAAAGAAAGAACCGCCGTCTTTCTCTCCCACTCTTCAGGCGCTTCAAAAGTACGACGATACCACCCTAAACCACCCGGCTTATAACCTCCACGATCACCCTGCGCTGCATCCTTACGATACGGCCCCTCAAAAGCCCAATCATGAGGGAGAGACACAGTTCGCCATTCGACATCCTTCGGTGGCTCTTCGCCTTTTGCATTCACCCCATCCGAGGCAAGATGAAACAACCATCCTTCCTCCAAAGGCAAAACCTCTGCTCTTAACAAATGAGCAGAAAAAATAGCCAACCCTGCTAGCCAATAACCAACTATCATCGAACCTGTTCTCATTCTCTTCCCACTACGACTCACTTTACTCGAAAATCTCATCTTTCGTGATACTGATTACTTTTTAACTCGATTCTTACCGACAAAAAAATGCCATTTGGGCAAAGACCCAAACGGCAAAAAAATTTAAAAAGCTTCGAACAAGCTTAAGGAAGTAGATTCACACAACGGGCACGCTTAATTTCACGTGTGATACGACGGTGCATTTTTGCAGAAACACCAGTCACACGACGTGGTAAAATCTTACCTGTCTCAGTAGTGAATTTCGAAAGAATCTCTGGATTGAGATAGCTTACGTTTTCAAGTGGCAAATCGATGCGCTTACGAGGCATACAACGGTTCGCTTTACGAAAAGCGATGCGACGCTCGACAGTTTTTGGTTCGGACATGTTCAAAACGAAAAATAGGGTCAGGATTAACAATTAGCGCATTTCCCGATGAAGGGTACGGCGCTTGAGAAAGGGATTGTACTTCATCTTCTCGAGGCGGCCGGGTGTCCGGAGGCTCTTCTTATTTCGAGTCGAATTGTAACGAGAGGTTGGCTTTCCCTCGGCTTTCGCCTCGGTGCATTCGAGAATGATAATGTCGCGTGGCATAACTTGAATCTGCTGAAATGGGGGGCGGAGACTAGCTCAATCATCTGAGTCGTCAAGAGAAACCGACCGACTACTTTCACCAAAAGCACCAAAACCATAATCGCCGGGATGAACACCCCGAGTCCTTTGCTCAGCTTCCCACTTTTGCTGGCAGACCATCGTGAGACGCGCAAAGGGCAATACCTCTAGACGTTCTTGAGGAATTTTCTCTCCAGACATTTCACAAATCCCGTAGCTCCCAAGCTCAATTCGCTCCAGAGCCTTCTCCACTTCCGCTAGAGCATCCTTCTCTTTTTCCAGCATGCTCAAGGCAAGATCGCGGTCGTAAGCATCACTTCCGGCATCACCCTGATGCTGACCATTCCCTGAATCAGCGGTCTCTGTTGCACTGATGGCATCTCGTTGAACTCCGTGCAAAGCCTCCATGAGATCATCGCGTAGTTCCAAAAGCTTCTTCTCTTGCTTCTTTGCAAAAGCGCTCTTCTTCACTGACCCCTTGGGCTTAGCTGCAACCTGTGGCGTAGCTTCTTTCTCTGGCTCAGGAATCTCCGGCTCAGAAGTCTCCTCTACTTCCTTTACCTCCGCGCTTTTTTTAGCCGCAACGGTTTTCTTCGCCGCTTTTTTAGCCGTCGTTTTTTTCGTGGTTTTCTTTGCAGACATGTTCGTAAAAATTGATCGCTGTAGATCACTAAAACGAAGCAATCTAACTTGAAAAGCGGCGGGTAATTAGGCCGTGGCGGACGACTTCGCAAGCTGAAAAATTTCTTAGCACCTCTACATCGCCCTCTTTTCTCTATCAAAACAGGTGAATAAATTCGCCCTCGAACCTCTGCCCTCCACTATAAAACCCTCTCTTATCCCCGATTTAAGAAGCCGACCACCCTATCAGCCAAATTTCCTGCCCTAATTTAATATCACGACTTGCAGTAAACCCCTTTCTCACTCCACGCTCTCCACGCCGTGA
This sequence comes from uncultured Roseibacillus sp., assembly GCA_964444495.1. GTDB lineage: Bacteria > Verrucomicrobiota > Verrucomicrobiia > Verrucomicrobiales > Akkermansiaceae > Roseibacillus. The sequence continues at coordinate 7,877 of CAYUHN010000034.1, forward strand.
TGGAACTTGCCCCTTACGTCGAGGCTCTTCTTGTTGCCTCTGATGACCCGCTCCCCGCTAGCGAACTTGCCCGAATTCTTAGAGCCCGCGCTGCCGAATGGGAAGGCGAGCAAGACGAGAACTCAGGTCTCGATCCTAGCCAAGGCGCAGATGAGGAAGAGAAAGCCTGGTTCGAGCAACTCCTTAAAGTGCAAGACAGTGACGTCATCGAAGCTCTCAAGCATCTCAACGAGGCTTATGAAGCAGATAAGCGCTCCTTCCGCGTGCTCGAACGCGCCAAAGGATGGAAAATTTATACCCTCCCTGAATTCGGCGACTATGTTCGCCTACTCTTCCCCGGCCAAAAGCCGAAGCGCCTTTCTAGTCCTGCAATGGAGACCCTCGCCGTCATCGCCTATCGCCAACCCGTCACGAAAGCCGCCATCGAAGCGGTCCGCGGAGTGGCGTCCGACGGAATGGTTCAGAAACTCCTCGATCTTGAGTTAATTAAAATTGGGGGTCGCGCCGACCTTCCCGGTCGCCCTCTCCTCTACGAAACAACGGACCATTTCTTCGAACACTTCGGCATCAAATCCCCTGACGAGCTCCCCAATGCCCGCGAATTGCGCGGCATGGAACTTCCTGAAGGAGAAGAAACTCCCGAGGGAGAAGCGGAGTCAGAAAATCAACCCTCATTAGCCGAGGCTCCTATTACGAGTGACGAAACAGAACCCGCAGTCGTAACGGAGTCAGAAACTGAAGAAGAACCCGAGACCGAAGTTCAGGATAATTCCGAAATCGAAGCATAGCTTCTCAAAACCGATATTTCCCAGTAAACCGTGAGCCTAGACGATATTCGTAAAAACATCGACAAAATCGATACTCAACTCCTCGACCTCCTCTCCCAACGAGCTGACCTTGTCCATGAAGTAGGAGTCGTTAAGAAACGCGATAATCTCCAAATCTACGCCCCAGAACGCGAAGACGCTCTCCTACGGAAACTTGTAGAAATAAACCAAGGACGGCTTCCGGAAAAATCGATTCGGGCCATCTATCGGGAAATCATGTCCGCTGCTCTTGCGCTCGAAGATGACATGAAAATCGCCTACCTTGGGCCTGAAGGGACTTGGACTCATCAAGCGGCGATCAAGAAATTCGGCCACTCAGTCGCCTATTTAGCTCAACAAAATTTTGCAGAAGTCTTTGATCTCGTAGCCCGAAGACAGGCTTCTTATGGCGTTGTTCCTATTGAAAACTCGACCGAAGGAGCCGTTTCGCATACTCTCGATCTTTTCGTAGACTCCCCTCTTCGCATCTGCGCTCAAATTTTTCTCCGAATCGAGAACGATCTTCTAGCCTCAATTCCAAGAGAAGAAATCAAAACTTTTTACTCCCATCCTCAAGTCTTTGGGCAATGTAAAAACTGGATTCTCAAAAACTTCCCTAACGCTGATCTCGTTGAAGTCTCTTCGACTACAAAAGCAGCACAACTCGCTGCAGAGCGAGCCAATGAAGGGGCGGCAGCTCTAGGCGGAAGCCTAGCCGCCGAACTACACGATCTCAAAGTCCTAGAAAAAAGCATCCAAGATCGGGCCACCAATACCACACGCTTCTTGGTTGTTTCCGAAAAGACATGCCCCCCCACCGGAAACGACCGCACTTCTCTCCTTTTTGCAATCCGCGATCAGCCCGGCTCACTCGTCAACGCCTTGAGCTCCTTCGACAATTTTGACATTAACATGTCCAAAATAGAATCTCGACCCTCTAAGCAAAAAGACTGGGAGTATATTTTCTACATCGACCTTGCCGGTCATTGCGAAGAGAAAAAGGTCTTCGAAGCCTTAAAAAACCTCGAACAGCATTGCTCTTTAGTAAAAATATTGGGCTCATACCCCAATAGCGAAGAGTCATGCTAAAGGTTTGGATTTCATTTCCAAAAAAAGAATCTATTTTCAGTCTTTCAGACGATCCTATTTTTGAAGGAATGAGAGAAAAATTTTCTGCAAATTTAGAAAAAATGACCACTTCATTAACTTTTAAATTTCTATCTTAAGCCTTTAAAATTACTCTCGAATCAAGCAAGTTACACCTAACTCATGCGCATTGCCCTTTTCGCCGACATCCACGCAAATCTTGAAGCACTTGAATGTGTGCTTGCCGACGCCGAAAAAGAAGGATGTACCGATCACATTTGTCTAGGAGACGTCGTGGGCTACAATGCCAACCCTGCCGAATGCCTACAACGAGTCCGCGAATTGGAATGCCCCATCGTCAAGGGAAACCATGACGAAGACTGCGGTGGCGATCACGGACTTGAGACGATGAACCCCATCGCGGCCGAGGCCCTTCTTTGGACCCGCGAACAGCTCTCAGATGATGAGCGCGAGTGGCTTCGGCGCCTACGGATGGTTAGACAAGTTTCGGACTTCACCATCGTCCACTCCTCTCTCGACCAACCGCAAGTTTGGAACTACGTGACGAATAAGTTCGATGCTATGTCGAGCTTCTCATACCAATTTACTCGCGTTTGCTTCCACGGTCATACCCACGTGCCACGCATCTTTGCCAAGGACTCGCAAATTTCAGAACTCCCCGCCGAAGACACAGTCCTCGATCCCAACATGAAATATTTCATCAACGTTGGTTCAGTCGGGCAACCACGTAATGGCGATTGGCGAGCCTGCTATGGCATTTTCGATGTTCCTAGTAACACAATCACTTTCCGAAGATTGGAATACGACATCGCCACTGCTCAGAAAAAAATACTCGATGCAGGACTCCCCGAAATGCTCGCCAGCCGACTCGCAGAAGGCCACTAATTCATAGCGGCCTCCTTAGCAATCAAGCTAACAGGAAGGCCCTCATCGCCAAAAATTGTTGGTCGCTATTATCCTTGGTTGGATGGCACACCATTGCTGCTTGGAATTAGCTCAGCCTCATAGCCCCCACGGACGGCCCATCGGCTTCCTGAGAATCTTTCGCGCTCATTCGTAAGCAACAACAACTCACCGCTTTACAGATTTCGTCGCTCACCCGGCAAATAAGCCAAACCGGATCTTCATCAGAGTCGATCAGTTGCATAAATTCGGCCTTCACTTGCTCTTAAATTGGACCGACTCTTAACGACTCGCTTGAAAGCATTTTTGAAAAATAACCCCTTATTGCAATTTTGTTGCAATAAGGGGTTGAGGAAGTAATTTCTCCAAAATGTCCACGTCACATCCAACAATAGCCTCATATTTCCTCCGAGATCTGGCGGAAGGCATACAGCAACAGATGTTTTTCTGGGGACAAGACGTCATTCGGCCTGAAGGTAACTTCTTGCTCAAGCAAGGATTCGAACGAAGCCCTTCAACTGGCTTAAAAGGGACGAGTTGCTACCGCCGAAAATGGCAACAAGGCCATGTGGAACTCTATGGTTCGTGCGCGGGTTGGTATGGAAAAAACGGAGGATTTACCTTCATCCGGCCTTGGAAGCGTTGTTTCGTCTGGAGCTCTGAACAGGCCACTCCCATTCCAGGTGCTTGGCAAAGAGAACTTATCGATCGATCTGCAACCAAAGCCGATCTTTACCAAGCATCACTTCCCTTTCTTGATTGGCTCATCTCCCATGAATATGCCGTCTTAAATCACCTTAGCAGAACTCACCGGCAAAGTAACTACTGGAAATATAACAAAGTTCCGAAAGCCAAGGCCTGGCTTGAACCTACCGAAGCCTTACGCTGGTTTCAGTGCTATCGAGAACATCCGGAACGACTAATAAGACCCCGAAACATCTCTACTCAGACTCATGCACAGCAATCTCCAGCCTAGCATCTCATCGGTTCCGTCTGTGATCGCAGTTCGGCCGATGATTATGCTCACCGGCTTTCTCGGCGCAGGAAAAACAACCTTTCTCCGCTCATTTCTCAGCGAACTCTCCTCTCGACAATACTTAGCTGATGTCATCCTCAATGATCGAGAAAATGCGCTTATCGATAAGCAAACCTTACAAGATCACGCCGCTTCGGTGTCTGCGCTAACTGGCTCTTGCGTTTGCTGCGAGGACACTAGCGACTTCTATGACCTGATCCTCACATCCTCCAAGAACAAACACCACGTTCTATTAATCGAACTTAACGGGACAGCGGATCCTATCCCCCTTCAGGAAACATTCACCCTTTTAGAGTCAACGTTCTACCTCCGTCCACGATGGCAAGTATGTGTGATTGATGCCCGTCATTTTGAAAAACGAAACCAATTCAGTGAGTTGAAGAAGCTTCAACTCGAAACGGCTAGCCACTACTACCTCTCTTGGAATTCTCACCTTAACGAAAAAGAAGAGCTGCAACTTGAGCAGCGCATCAAGGAAGTCAACCCACATGCCAGTCGCACCACCGCTTCCACTCTTGCCGATTTGTTAAGCCAAGCGATCCACCAAAATCGTCGCCATACTCTTGCCACGAAACAAGCATCCAAGAGCCTCGCTGACTTTACAACATTCTCGTTGGAAGATCCTAAGGTCCATCTTCACGATCGCCATCAACTCGCGCACGAATTCACTGGCTGTAACATCATTTTTCCTGAAGCGGTGGAACCAGATCGAGTCACCACCTGGCTCGAAGCCCTTCCTGAATCCGTAATCCGCGCAAAGGCACTCATCACCCTCACCACCGATCTTGATTGCCGGTTCTTACACGAACGGGTTGGTTTGGAAGTTTCTCCTTACCCTCTCACTGTGAGAAAAATTGATAAGATTCCTTGTTCTGGACTCTTTATTGGCCCCGATCTCAATCCTCAGGAGATTCTCGATCTCACTCGCGAGTATCTCCACCCCGATTGTCACTTTCCTAAATCATGAAAACAACCGCCTCGATATCCCACCGAAGGCGATTGCGTCTGTGACCCCGACGTCCCCATGAACAGGGTGGACAAAACGTCCACCTCACTAACAACAGATCCTTGAGACTTGCCACTAAAATCTAATCTCTCAAAATTGCCATCGCGCCTCCACACTCACCCCTCTCCCAGGCTGAGGCGAAGTATCCTTTCGAAACGAAGTGTGCTCACGGATTTCTTCATTGAGCAAATTTGTTCCTCGTAAAGACATCTCGAAGGAACTTCCCAACCAATCGAGGCGCCATGTGATACCGGCATTAAGAAGAGTGTAGGGATCAGTCGGAAATTCTGGGACCGGCAGCTGCCTCGTGCTCCCACTTCCGAAGCTCCGTCGCAACTCAATATAGGCGTCCCAATTCGACGATTGATAAGTGAGAGTGGTCCCTAATTTGGGAGCGGGTAGTCGAGGAAGTTCGTCATTCAGGGTCAGATCTTGTCCAGTTACCCAGTCTCCCGCAACCTCGAGTTCCAGCTTTCGATCCGAGCCACTCGATTCCCAAAGCGAAAACTGTGCCTTCCCCTCCAATCCTCGAATAAGAGCTTCTCGCCCGACATAAATCGCAGTTGCCCCAAAACCCAAATTGGCTTGCTGTTCTAAAAAGATAAAGTTATCAAAATCAGTCTCATAGGCAGTAAAAAGCGCGTTACCCCAACCCCAATCTGCTGTCACCGAGAGCTCCAAATGCCTCGCTTTCTCAATTTCAAGCGGACCTTCAATATCACGAACAAACAAGGATCCAAAATCACCGCCAATTACTAGCAATCCAAGCGCCTCATTATTCCAAAAAGCATAGCGTTCTACTACAGAGGGGGCTCTTTCAGTAAGGGATGCGGTAAAATGAGCGCCAAAATTGACCAGACCTGGAATACGGTCAGTTTCCCAATTTAAGGTCAAGGCTTGCGAGAGGGTGCTCGTCTCTTCTTCGATAAAGCCAGTTGTTTGAGATGAAACCGTTCCAAATTCCCCACGTAGCCCTGCTTCCAAGCTCCAATCCCCCCAGGTAAGCTTTTGAGTTGTATAAAACCCGGATGATTCTTGGCGAAGCAAGGCATCATCCGAGCCCTCAATTAAAGGGACGAATCGGCGTGAAAAGAGGCGATTGAGAGCCAAATTCACCCCCGATACTCCCTTTAAAAAAGAATCCTCTCCCCCGTTGTGAAGCTCCAAACGCACTTCCGTCGATTCGCGATCAAAAATAGTGCTCACAAAGTCCGTGCCTTCATCTAGAACCAAGTCTCCTAAATTCAGGCCTTCAAAGCTCTCGACATGATCATACTGACCAGAAGCAAAACGGAAAGACAACTTCGAGAAAGGACCCCACGGTTCCTCTGGAACGACTAACAATTCTGAATCGAGACGAGTCAGCTCAGTGCTAATCGAGCTCTGCCCAAAAGGACGCCCTGTCTCCGTCAAATCAAAGAAGAAAGGAATGCCATAATCGGAGTTAAACTGACTCACCGACACTCCCAACTGAAACGTATCGGGCGATCCAAAAGTGACCCCCAAGGAACGGGACTCCGACTCACTAAAAGAATTCTCCAAGGTCCCTTCCGGGCTATCGAGAAGAATGACGTTTCCATCATTAGTTTGGACGCGAGGTCTTACGATTCGGATATAATCATCAGTCCAAGCATTTCCTGGGATAGAAAGATCCCCAGCTCGACGTTCCCCATTGTAGATATTAAACGCCCACGCCCCGTCGGCCACTTTAGCACCGATTCCAGATTGCGTCCCATTGCCCTGGCTATTGTAGCCTGCCGAAAACAACGTTGCGATTTCCCCCTCCGGAACTAATTCGGGACGGAGACGAGTCACGGTATTGACGGCACCACCAATCGCCCCGCTTCCAAACCGCAAAGCCGAAGGTCCACGATAAATCTCGATCGCTTTCGCCTGAGCTGGATCAACCGCGACTCCATGATCTGGGCTATCTTGACTCAAATCTAAAGTGCCCAACCCGTCTAATAAGGTCGCTACTCGAAAGCCATCCAAACCTCGAATAATAGGACGAGAAGCTCCCGCGCTATACGAGCTCGCGCTCACTCCAGGTTGCCCTGCCAAGGTATCTCCCAAAGTTCCCCGAATAGCCCGCTGCAGTTCTGCTCCATCCAACGTCGAGGTTGAAGCTGTTCCAAAAAGGAGCTCCTCCTCATCGACCTCCACTTCCTCCACAACAATTGGCTCCGGTTCTTTCTCGACCGCTTCCTCTACATATTCTCCCACCACTTCGACTTCTTCCAATAGGTAGACTCCCTCCTCACTAAGCTTCCAATCCTCGCCCACCTCAACCAATCCAATGTCGTCCTCTAAAAGGTCCAAGATTCCGCCATCTTCCCCTTGGCCCCATAGCGGAGCCATCAGAAGAGAAACGAAAAAAAACTTGTAGCGGGCCAACACTTTGGGTCCTATATTCCCAAATGCAACTTTGTGGCAATAATATTATAACTTCGAGCTCTTACCTCCTCGCCTTTTCCTTTGCTGGTCTCCAGTTCGGTTGGGGACAAACTCCCCCCTCTTTCGACCTTCTCAGAGGACACACTGAGATCCAAATGGATTACGATGAAGAAGACGGCTGGTGGGCTGGAGTTTCTTACACAATCAATGGTAGCTTTGACAGCCCAGGTGAAAATGAGCTCGGCCGGATCTCTCCAGACTCGATGGAATTTGCCCTCACCGCGCTCTCACGCGAAACGTCCGCAGGAGCGACCGACTTCTTTCTCCCAGAAGGAATCCCTATTTGGCGGATTCCTCAAGGACAAAGACAAGGCACCAACTTTGTTGGCTTACGCGTCTTAGTTCCCAACGGGACCTTTCTTTTAGGAAACGATGAGTTGGGCTACCGCGCCGCAGGGGCCGGAAACATCAACTTGAGGCTTCTTTCCGTTAACGGGTCAGGACCAGAACGAGGTGGCTATGTGGGAACATGGCGAGATTCGAATGGATTTAATCCCCGAACAATCGGATTTCACACCGCAGACGGCATTGACTTAAATGATGAAATTCGCGCCCTCAATCCTGCCGCCCACACCCACTTCAACTGGGCTTTTTCGGAACCAGGCGTCTACCACGTCAATCTAGAAGCATACGGACAACTTAACCAAAACACCGTTCCTGACCCTGAACGACCACTTCCTGCTGGATTCTTTGTAGTAGGAACTCCCACCTCCCATCAGTTTACAATCACATTTCAAATTCCCCACGATGGTATTCTCTCAAACTTAAATGCCAGCCTCGCCTTTGCTGATGACGAGTGGGAACTCGTTTGTCGAGACCTTGAGGCTTCCGTCACTTATGCAGAGCAACACTGCTATCTGTACACTAATACAACCTCAAACCTCGACACCCCTGGCTGGATCGCTCCTTTTACCTTCAGCCTCGATAATCCCACCACACTAGACACCGTAGGAATCGAAGCAGCTTTCGCCGAAAGCTCTCCCAATTCCCCAGGAGGCGTCTCTTTGCAACTCGTCGAACATGTTGGTCCCGGAGACGTCATTGCATTCAACAATGGTTACAATCCAATCTTAGATTCCCGCGACGGCCTCGATGCCGACGACTCTTTCCTTCTCTCTGACAATCGATTGGAAGGCTCATTATTGTTCACCGACACAGGAATTCATCACCTCGCCTTCATTGCCACTGCCCTAGATGCTGATGGTAACCCAACGGAAGTAAGCCGCCCTCTCACTCTGCGTTGCGGCGCCAATCTTACTCCCGACTATTCCTATGCGGAATGGGCCGATAGTTTCGAACGAGCTTACGATCTCACCGCCGGTTCTCTCGCAGACCCGACGGCCAATTTCGATAATGACGGCGTGCCCAACCAACACGAGTACCTCCTCGACGTGATGGGATCGAATCCTGTCGTTCCAGACCAAATCAGCAGCTTCGAGACCGACTCAGAAGGAGTGACTCGCTTCATCTTTATGCGAGACCTTCATAAAGACGAACTGACAGATGCCTCCCCTGCCCTCATTCCCGCCTTCTCCTCTGATCTCGTCTCTTGGGAAAACATCACCCAGGGGAACGATGGACTCGCTCTCACTTTCGATGAAATTGGAGAAGACGGTCCCATTGGTCTGCATGAAATTCCCATTGTTACAGGCAATGCCCGCTCCATGTTTATGGAACGTTCACTCAGTAATCCAAATGCGCCTCAAGACAGAGCGTTTTTTCAACTCATCGCAGAGTAAACCCTCAGAACAAAGGCCGATTCAGGCTTCTTTTTCAAGCAACAGTTCCCAGTTTAGCTAGCCGGAGCACATTTGCGAAAAACAAAAGCCATTTTTTTATTGCAACTTAGTAGCGTTAAGGATTCATTTCTGCGGCTATGAAAAAGAAACACACAACTTTACAAAAAGCAGCGGGCGCTTTTGCACTCCTTGCCTTCGCTCAAGTGTCTCAGGGGACCACCTTTTTCGAGGGTCATGGAGACTTCGCGGTTGGCTTTGAGGATGGAGAATTCGAATTTGGTTTCCACTTGGGAGATGGCGGAGACAGCGCTTTCGTTAATGAAAATGGTGTAATCAGAAATGTCGGAGGTTCCGCTAACCCTAATGGTGAAGAGTTTGAACCAGACGAAATCGAGGTCTTGGTGAATACAAGCCTCGTCATAGCTCCTGGTGCTTCAACAATATTACTCGACGCGACAGGAGCAACCGTTGGGTCGACTCTTTACCTTATCAGTCAAGATGCCTCTGGGACCGGCGATACTATCTTTGGCTTCGGAAATGAAGGTTTAGTGGAAATTGACGGTGTTTCCGAGTGGTCTGATGTTAACTATACCCTTCTCAATGCGGATGGACCTGGCGATTTTTCAGTTTATTTCAACAACGGAGGTACGGATGACTTTACCGTCGATGTCTCTACCGCAGAAGGAATCGATCAGTTCAGTTTCCCTGCAGGAGAGCACTCTGAACGGAACTGGGCTTTTACAGCGCCGGGAACGTATAATTTGACATTCAGAGCTGAATCCACCTTCACTGAAAATGGAACTTCGGAAGATTTCTCTTCTGAAGGAGTATTCACTTTTGTTGTTGTCCCAGAACCTAGCTCAGCCCTCTTGCTCGCTCTTTCTGGACTCGGACTTTTAGGCATTCGCCGTCGCGCCTAATTTCCCCTCTTTTGCGTTTTTTTATAAGGCGGGGCTTTGAGTCCCGCCTTTTTTATGGTGGAAGAACAGGCCTCCATGAGTTCCAAACTCTCTCCTCAGCGGATTTACCTCCTTTGCCTTTTTCTTCTCCTCTTGAGCGGCGCCGCCGCACTGGGACATCAACTCCTCTGGACGAGACGGCTGACTGACCTTCTCGGCGCCAGTGCCGAATCGAGCGTAAGAGTCTTTAGCTGCTTCTTCTGCGGGCTAGGCCTAGGTGCAGCTCTTGCTGCCATCCGCATTGATAAGATTCAACGCCCCTTCCTCACTCTCGCCCGACTGGAAATCGGTATTGTCCTCCTCTCCTTACCCATTCTTTTCCTCTCCAGCCTCACGGACTGGATATGGCCCACCATTGGCCCGAAGAATCTCACCGGACCACTCGGAGGCTTTCTCAAGCTCTTCATCTCATTGCTACTTCTTGTTCCTCCCGCCACCCTCATGGGCTTTGGATTTCCCGTCGTGATTCGCGGGGTCTTGACCAAAGAGATGAAACTCGCCCGCCACGGGATCAACCTTTACGCTTTTAATACGATCGGAGGAGTAGTTGGACTCATCTTCTTGTCCAGCTTCCTTCTCCCTCTAGTCGGAGCCTCTTGGTCAATAATTGTCACCATGGCAATCAATGCCCTCATCGGCATAGCCTTCTGGCTTCTACACTCGACGACTCCCGAGCATCAAGTTGAAGCTCCCTCCGACCACGAAACCACTCCCCCTTCAAAAACACTACCCCCTCCTAGCTTACTAGCGATGGCAACTTTTTCTGGCGTCGGAATCATTGCGGCAGAAGTGGCAGCCTTCAAAATGTATTCGCTGGTTGCCACCACCGCCTTTCATACCCCTACCGCGCTCCTCATTGCAGTCATCTCAGTTCTCGCGCTCTCAGCTTGGCTACTCGACCCGTTCACTAAACTTTGTCGAAAGCTTACGCATACCATCACCTTTTCTTCTCTTCTTGCCGGACTCGGTCTCGCTCTCGCGCCCATCATCTATATGAGCATCGTCACCCGAAACCATCCCTATGAAGACAATGCCACCGTCCTCATCTTTATGCTCAAATTCGCTGGAGTGGCTCTCACCACGATTGGTCCAGCCCTCTTCTTTGCAGGGCTTTTATTTCCTGCAACGTTGCGATGGCTTGAAGAGAATTCTCCAAACGACAAAGAAAAACATCTCGGTTGGCTCCTAGCCACGAATGGGCTTGGTGGCCTCTTGGGAGCGGAAGTGACCTACCGACTCCTTCTCCCATTTCTCGGTGTTTACCAAACCTTAGGCATCATCGGATTAGCCTACACACTCTTCGCTCTCTTCTTCATCTTCAATCATCCCTCCTCCCAGAAAAAGTTCCTTCTCGCCTCTACTGCAACCTGCTTTTTCACAGTTACTAGCCTCATCTTCTTCAAGCATTCTCAGCTTCCACACATTAACACTCATGCAGGGCTCAAAGTTCTCGCTGAAAAGAATGGCCGCGAAGGACATCTAGCCGTCATTGAAAGCCCCAACTCCGGACGAGCCATCATTCTATCAAACCAATATTTCTTAGGAAGCGAAGCTGCGAAATACAAACAAGAACGCCAAGCTCATCTTCCCCTCATTCTTCACCCCCAACCTCGCACCACCGGATTTATCGGTCATGCTACCGGAATGACTCCTGGAGCAGCACTCCTTCACCGACCAGTGGAGAACATCACTTCTGTCGAAATCGCCTCATCTGTAGTAGATGCCGCCACTGAGTATTTTTCAGACCTGAACCACGACCTTGCCCACTCTGCCAAAGCCGAAGTCATTGTAGAAGATGGACGAACTTACTTTGCTTCCTGCCGAGATCATTTTGATGTAATTGAAGGCGATCTCTTCCTCCCCTGGAGCGCCGGCGTTGGCCGCCTCTACTCCCACGAACATTTCCAATCCGTGCACCGAGCCCTGCGTCCCAGTGGAATCTTCTGCCAATGGCTTCCGATGTTTCAGCTCACCTCCGAACAATTTCAAGTAATCGCCAACACCTTCGCAGAGACCTTCCCTGAAATTCACCTCTTCCGTTCTAACTTCGGATCGAATCAACCTGGAATCGCCCTCGTTGGCTTCAAAGACTCCTCTCTCAATTGGGAAATCATTACTCGACGCTGTGAAGAAGTTCGTTCGCACAATCAGATCTTCGACCCCAGTATGCGTCACCCCCAGGGGATCGCGATGCTCTACCTTGGGCGCTATCAACCCAACAATAACACACCCATAAACACCCTCGACAACCTCTGGCTCGAACTCGATGCGGCTCATCAGCGACTCACTAATCATTCTGACCCCATCTATCTAACCGGCGAAACCTGGCTAACTTGGCTTCAAAACCAAGAAACGATTATTACCGAAGCGAATACTAACATAGACCTCCACCAACTCGTCGCTACCGGGCTCACTCTCTCGGCTTGGGAATATGCACTTCGCCGCCGTGATGAAGTTCGTATCCGCCCCCTTATTTCCAATTTAGAAAACGACTTCCCGACTACCTTCCTAAGCGACATTCGCGCCAACTGGGCGCAGTGGCCAGGCCCCAAGCCACCGGGAAGCCCCTAGTTCCCCCTCATCCTAGCTAGCGTTTTCTACGACTACGACCTTTGTCTATAACACCATCACCATCGCGGTCTTCACCATAAGGCATTTCATTTTCAAAACGGATACTCTTTCGGCGGCCTTCCCTAACATGCTCGCTATAATTTTTGCGCTCCTCAGACTCGGAATAAGTCTCATTAAGTTTTTTGAGAGCACTTTTAATTTGCTGGGCAAAGGCATTCACAGGAAGCTCTTTCACAACTTCACCAGTCATTCCAAACGGATCAGGCTGAACAATGAAGAACCCCGATTCCTGGCTCTCTTTCTCCATGAGCTCAGCCCAATTTTTGTCTTTTTCTCCCGAGACAAAATCATGATGAAACCGCCCTATGATTTCATCATCGAACAACACTGAACTCAAAGTTACCGACAGGCTCTTTTTTTGGGATTCGGGAGCAACAGACAGAAGAAGCAAACGTTGATCCGCAGAAGAAACGTTTAAGGACTGCCTAACCGAATAAAAATCAGGCACCACAGCATCTTGCGGTAACCCTTTAAGACTGTAGCCTTCCGCAATCTCTTCTAGCTCTCGAACGATAAGCTCATTATCATCCCCATCAAACCTTCCGCGTCGCCTCAAAAGACTACTGGGGCTTCTTCCACTTCCGGAAAGTCGTTTTTTACCATCAGGAGCTAAAATACAAAAAGCGGTATTAGCAAAGGCTCCTCGTAAAAAACCACGAATGATTGTCTGATGCGCTTCTGACTCATAGGACTCTAGACGCACACATACAAAATTGCGACTAACCTCAATAAACTGATCTTGTGAGAACAAACTGTTCTGCGTCCGAGTGTAACCTGGTCAGAAAACCCCGGGAATTTCGTTACAAGTCGCAGCCGCAGCCATGAAAAAGATCGGGCGATTCGACCGCTTAGCTTCAGCTAAAGTGGTTTCCCAAGTGGTATACCAAACGACTCCAGGATCGCCAACCGGCTGTGGAGAAGCCCCCAACTGCATAGGAGTTGGCCCTTGTGAAAAAACCACAACTGAACTAAATAGCAGTGAAAGGATGATTCTTTTCATACTTCCTACAACCACTGAGAGGAAAAAGAGTCGCGCTCGAATATCGAAAATGCTCTAACTCAATTGAGCGAGAAATGCGCACGAGAGGAGTCGAACCTCCACGCCCATCGACATAGAACACTGCAAACAAGTAACTTAAAGAACAGAAAACGTCCTCAAACATCGCCAGACATCCTCTGCGTTGTAACTTTTGTTGGCAATCAAATGAACGGCATTCCTCTCAGGCTTCGACAGAAAATAATTCGCTTACTGTCTTGAGAAGGATTGCTTGCCGAGGATTTCTTATCAACAGAATTCAACGGCTCATAACCGTCGTGAAATTGCTTCGTCAGCTCGCTCGCTTCATCCTTCCGGGTTGTCATGGCGTCGATCTTCAAGCGGAAACAGTCTCCTATGTTTTACGCGGCCTTTAACGGGGCCGACGGAAAGCGTGTTTACCGCTCTACCGGCACCAAAGTGAAGCGCGAAGCTCAAGCCATCGCCGTTGAATGGGAAAAAGAAGAGGAAAAACTCCGCAAATCCTATTCCTCAAAACATCGCGTTGTGGCTGAAATCGTTGCTAAGATCGGACGATTAGCTAACGAGGGAGAACTCACTGAAGCTCATGCCCGCAAAGCCGTCTCGGACATCTACCAACATTACAGTGGGCAAGAACTCAAAATACACACGATCAAAGAATGGCTGTGGGAATGGAGCAAGACCCACAGTCCCACCGAGTCTTTCGCTGCAACAGAAAGCCGAAACCGTAGTATCCGACACGTTCTTGAAGCTCTCGGCAAGAAGGCTGAGAAACGTCTCGATCTCATCACAACTGAAGACCTCGAAGAGGTTAAAGCTTGGCTAGCAGTCCAAAAGGCGAGAGGAGGACGCACAGTCAAAAAATCGACGCAAAATCACAAGCTCGGACACCTAAGAGGAGCGTTTAGAGAAGCCTTTGATAGAGGGAAAATTTCTCGAAACGTGGCAGCTCCCATCAAGAACTTCCCACCAACTGACAGCGAAATCATCGGAGAATTCGACCAAACAGAACTCGTCGCCCTCATCGATGCCGCAGAAGGAGAATGGAAAGCTGGGATCATTCTAGCAGCGCACACCGGCCTTCGACGTGAAAACATCATTCGCCTCAAATGGACTGAAGTTGCACTACCAGAAAAGCAGCTCCACGTCCGCTTAGTCAAACAACGAGACGGAAAAAAACCTAAGGTAGGCTCCATCCCACTGACAAAAGATGCCTTCAATGTGGTCTCTCAGCAGGTCGGGAAAAACGAAATTTACGTATTTAACGAACTCTCAAAACTCAAAGGTAGCGACCCGAACAATCGCTTCAACAAAATCATGGCCCTGGCCAAGGTTCCCAAACGAAAAACTCTGCAAGGAGGTGTCGAGGTCAAAAGGAGCTTCCATTCACTTCGCCACACCTTCACATCATTGCTCGCTAATCGCGATATCGCGCCAGAAATCCGACAAGAACTCACCGGACACACCAGCAGCGAGATCCACCAAGTCTACACTCACTTGGGCGAAGACGTGCTACGAGAGGCCATTGGCAAAATACCGTCGCTCGGAAAATCCTAAACCTCCTTTCAACTGAAGGCAGGCCCCCCCCTGCCTTCTGCCACGCTGGCGAAGCGCAGGGGGTAGCAACTGCAAGGGAGGGGG
>CAYUHN010000035.1:0-22705 GCA_964444495.1 uncultured Roseibacillus sp.
GCCGAGAGAGTGCAGATTTTACCATTGCATCACACTTTTATCTCCGCATCTTCCTCCCCATGATCGAGATTGAATACTGCGCGAAGTGAAATTACCTGCCTGAAGCAGACCGTGTGTCAGCCGAAATCAAAACAATTTCTGATGAAGACATCACTCTCATCCCAGGAGGCGGTGGAATCTTCGAAATCCGACGAGAAGGCGAAATTCTCTTTAAGAAAGAACGTTCAGGGCATTTCCCTCAACCAGGTGAAGCTGCTGCTCTTTTCCAGTAAAGCAGCTATCACTCAACAATCACTGTTGCGCCAGGACGTACCACTGTAAAAAGCCGCGCAACATCCCAATTGGCAAGGCGGTAACACCCAGAACTGCGTGCTCGTCCAATAGTGCGAGGGTTGTCAGTTCCGTGAATGCCAATTCCGCTTTTACTTAGGCCTGCCCAGACAACCCCGACAGGATTATTTGGGCCGCCAGGAATTAGGAGAGCATTTTTCCCCCTCTTCCCCTGCTTGAGCATCTGCTTATCGTAGCGCCAAGTCGGCCACTCAATACAGTTCTTCAAGGTCCAAGTTCCACGATGAATATATCGCTCCTGGCCAGGAGTAGTTGGAAAACTAGCGACTAGCCGATAGTGTTCTTCACTACTCGAAATCCCACCGTTACTCGCAACGAGATTTGGGGCAGGCTCAAAAATTTGCACCTGCTTTTCCTCAGGGCTAATAACAATCCGACGTTGAGCCAAATAAGGGGCATCACCTTTGTGAGAACGACCTGGTTTTAAATCCTCAATCTTGAATGGTTCCACATTCGGTACGACCACCGTATGACCAGGACGAAGAGCCCAAGTCGTGTTTTTCCCATTCAACTCATAAAGAACGCTTTCAGATGTATGGTAACGTTCCGCCATGAACTCAAAATAACTGCGATAATGCAGGGCTCTCACCTTAGCCTGCGCCTCCCGCTTGTGAGGAAGCGACGTATTCACGAACTTACTCGAAGCCCTCGGAACCGTGACGGTGACATAGGTATGAGTGATTTCCTCATCTGCCTCAGCCTGCGCGGCGGCTGTGTCAGCCTCATCTCGACCTTGTGAGCGGTTGTAAGACACCAAAGCCCGTTTAGTAAATGTTCCTGGCTTCCCATCAATAAAGCCCGGCCCAAAAAGACGATTATCGAGTAAGATCTGCAATCGGACAGCAGCATCTCTTTCCGCCCCTAAAGACTTATCAGTGGCGAATGTTAGGCCACTTAGGAGGAGGAGGAAGGCAAGGGCAAGTTTCATGAGGGTGACGAGATGACAAGATATCTAAAATATTAAGAATATCAAAATAATTTTAAAATATATTTGGCTTTAAGCTTGTTACTCTAGTTAGACATCTAGAAACCCACTTTCTTTCACTATTTTTCCAAAAAAATTGTCAATTTAGCACTAACTGAAGTGGAGAGAACTACCGTAATGATAACGTCATTGTCCTCGAAATCTGTTGAAAGAACTTTCCCATCGCGATGCAAAAGATTGAGCACATCTCCCCGACTCTGAGGAATCCGATAAGACAGGCGCTGTACCCGCCCTACTAACTCATTCTCCACAGCCACAACCAGCTCCTCCATCCCTTGCCCATGCCGGGCTGAGATTTTCACCGCATCAGGAAAGCGCTGCTCGAGGGACAGCTTCACCTCTTCATCAGTAACCTTATCCCATTTATTTAAGACGATAATAGTATCTTTATCTTCGGCTCCAAGCTCACCAAGAACGTTTTTAGTCGTCTGATAAAACGCTTCAATCCCAGGATCGCTGGCATCCAATACATGCAAGAGGAAATCCGCAAAGACAGCTTCTTCCAAAGTCGACTTAAATGCCTCCACCAATCGGTGTGGCAGATTGCGCACAAACCCCACAGTATCGGTAAGCAAAATGGATTGTCCTCCAGGCAATTCCACTCGACGGGTGGTAGGATCTAGAGTGGCAAAGAGCTGATCCGCTTCATAGACGTCAGCATCGGCGAGATGATTGAGCAAAGTAGATTTCCCCGCATTGGTATAGCCGACAATCGCTGCAGAAGGAAGATCCTGCCGATCACGCTCTTTACGACGAGTCGCTCTTTGACGCTGCACAACCTCGAGTTCTTTCTTTAATCGAGAAATGCGGGTACGGGCGAGACGACGATCAATCTCGATCTGCTGCTCTCCCATCCCTCGCGAGGCCGCCCCACTTCCCCCTCCTCCACCACCTTCGCGATCAAGGTGCCCCCACATCTTAGCCATTCTCGGCAAAGCATACTCCATA
This sequence comes from uncultured Roseibacillus sp., assembly GCA_964444495.1. Taxonomy (GTDB): domain Bacteria; phylum Verrucomicrobiota; class Verrucomicrobiia; order Verrucomicrobiales; family Akkermansiaceae; genus Roseibacillus. The sequence continues at coordinate 2,285 of CAYUHN010000035.1, forward strand.
CGAGCAAGTTCGACTTGAAGCTGAGCCTCCTTCGTCGAAGCTCGTTGAGCAAAAATATCGAGAATCACTTCTTCTCGATCAATCACCGTCACCCCACACTTCCCTTCCCAATTGCGCTGCTGCGAAGGAGAAAGGCCATTATCAACAATGAAGCAATCGCAGTTTTTTTCTTTCACCAAGCCAGCCAGCTCGTCGGACTTACCAGTGCCACAAATAAAAGCCTTATGCTGTGAACGCACTTTTACTAACTCCAATCCCACAATCCCAATTCCCAAGGTCGCCACCAATTCCTCCAACTCCAACAAAAGAGCTCGAGCTTCGTCTTCTTCCTCGGGATGAAAATAAAAACCAACCAGAAGAGCCCGTTCTACCAAATTGGGTTTCTCTCTTACCTCAAACATTCTTCGCCCAGCATTAACAGCTCCGAGAAGGAAGGGCAATGAAGGCGAAGCACTAAATTTTCAAGAATGACTTCTCAAGGGCCACTATTCTCTATCAATATCACCACCGCCATATGTCGAACCGTTACGAGCACGAACTCAATGTCATCGACTCCGTCGCTGACGCCTCGCCAGTAAAGAAATTTCTCGCCTACTCTCGGCTCTCTGGACCGGGCTGGCTTCAGGGAGCGATCACCCTAGGAGGCGGTTCGCTAGCTGGCGCTCTCTATCTTGGAGTGACCTCTGGATTCGGTGCAATGTGGGTTCAGCCACTCGCCATGATCTGCGGTATTATCATGCTCTCAGCCATTGCCTATGTGACCCTTTCGACCGGAAACCGTCCCTTTCATGCCATCAACCGGCATCTCAATCCTCTTTTAGGATGGTCATGGCTGATCGCTACTGTCATCGCAAACCTCGTTTGGACCATGCCCCAGTTTGCGCTCGCAACGGGAGCCATTCAACAAAACCTGTTAGGTGGAGCTGAATTTGATCCTCTTGTTGTAACGATTCCACTCCTCCTCCTCGGACTTGGGATCAATTGGCTCTATCAATCCGGAGGACAAGGAGCCAAAACCTTCGACCTCATCATCAAGATCATGGTGGCTCTCATCGTTCTCTCATTCTTCGCGGTGGTCATTGCTCTGATCTCCGCTGGCAAGCTCCCCTTCGCAAAAGTGCTTGGTGGCTACATTCCCAATCCACTCGCCCTTTTTAAACCGGCCACAACCTATGATGCCCTCATCGCAGAATCCAATTTCTCTGAATTCTGGCGAGCCAAAATTACCGCCCAACAACGCAACGTCACCTTTGCCGCTTTCGCCTCTGCAGTCGGCATCAACATGACCTTCCTTCTTCCCTACACTCTCCTCAAAAAACGATGGGGTAAGAAACACCGTGGCCTGTCCGTCACCGACCTCTCAATCGGACTCTTTATTCCATTTTTTCTGGCCACATCCTGTGTCGTCATTGCTTCCGCTAGTAGCTTCCACGGAAAAAGCGCCTTAGAAGGTGAAGAACTTCAAACCGCCATCACCGAAGTCGCTGCCCAAATACCAAATAGTGAAGGCCAAGTCACCGCAGCCGACGCCCATCTCGCACACATGCTGCAAAAACGCGACTCAGGGGCACTCGCCGTCACCCTCGAACCCTTTGCAGGCAAAGTCATCTCACAAAAGATCTTCGGTTTCGGAGTTCTGGGAATGGCAGTCTCTACCATCATCATCCTCATGTTAATGAACGGGCTCGCCTTCCAAGAAGCTTTTTCAAAACCCGACACCCTCACCACGCAAGCCACTTCACAACCGAACGTCAGCAGCAATAAGACGCTCTACTTTGTGGGCTGCCTCCTGTCAGGACTCTCAGGGGTCTGCTTCCCTCTTATTTGGAAAGGCGCCTTCGCCGCTCTCGCCGTCCCCGCCTCCGTAATGGGCGGCTCTCTCATTCCCATCGCTTATTTCACTTTTCTTCTCATGATGAACTCGAAGAAAATCCTCGGCGACGCTCGACCGGAAGGAACTTCACGCCTTATCTGGAATACTCTCATGGTCTTTGCCACCTCCATTGCGACCCTTGGTTCGATTTGGGTTCTCCATGGCAAGACTCAGAACCCAGACTGGGTCGGCACCTGGAAAGCCTCTTTTGCCTGGGGCGGCCTCATCTTCCTCGCCATTCTCTTTATCGTCGGCATCTTATCCTTCCTAAAAAACGAAAAATGCAGTAACTCGTCGAAGTCATGAACCCTGACGAGGCTCTTTCTCTTCTTAAAAAGAAACTCACTGAACACGGGCTCGCCCAGAAAGGCTGGGAAGGATCACTCGACAGCGCGGTCCGCCGCTTCGGAATCTGTCGCCCCTCTACTAAAGAAATTTCGATTAGTCGCACCCTTTGCGCACACAACTCGGAAGAGGAAGTCCTCGATACCATCCTTCACGAAATCGCCCACGCCCTCGTCACGATTGAAACGGGTGAAGATTGCGGCCATGATGAACGATGGAAAGCAGTCTGCCGCCGCATCGGAGCTCGTCCCGAACGTTGTTACGACGATGAGGAAGTTGAAAGTCCCGTCAAACCTTGGCTTCTAGTTCACAAGGATTCGAGAGAGGTCTTCTCCAGTCATCGCACCAAGCCGAAAACAAACCTAGACGAGACCTACATCCGCGGCCGTAAAAAAGAGACCCTCGGAAAACTGGAAATGATTCCCAATCCCGAATTCCAAGCCCTCACTCATCTCGACCGCGAAACCGCTCTCTTTATTTCGGAGGAAATCAAAAACAGCATCGCCACAGTTTGTAAAAAACACGGACTGCAACTCTCGGATCACAAAATCCGATACAATAGCTCGACCCTCTTTCTCGAAAACCAAATCATCATCGAATCTCAAGATGGTCTCTCCCCTGAACAACGCGCCTTCGGAGAGCTCGCGCCTATCTTCGGACTCTCAGTCGATGACTACCGCCGCGAATTTGTGGTAGGCGGGAAAACTCATTTCCTCGTCGCCATCAAACCTCGCAATCGCACCTATCCCATCATCGGCGAAACAGTTGCAGGAAAACGCTACAAATTCTCTCCTGAGATTCTCGAAAACCTACTCTAGGCATCTCCTTCCCTGGGAAGAAAACGACGAATCAGAAGAGAAAACAGGAAGAGAATAGTCATCGTCAGAACCATGGAAGCACCGATGGGCTGATCAAAAACAATCGCACCAACAAAGCCCAACCCCGTCCCAAAAGCTCCCACAATTCCGCTCCAGAAAAAGAGCCCTCTTACCGAGCCCACCACTTGCCGCACAGTAGCGGCCGGAGTCACAATCAAGCCCAAGGCCAATACCGCACCCACGGCTTGTAAGGTCGTGACGAGAACCAAGATCAACAGCCCAAAGAGAAAATAACTAAGCGGCCCTGTTCGAACTCCCAAGGTATAAGCTACCTCTGGCTCAAAAAGCGTGGCTAGGATCGGTCGTCGAAGAAGAGATAGCGCCAACACTGCCAAAGTCCCCACCGAAAAACTCATCCACAAATCTGCATCTGAAAGCCCAACAATATTTCCAAAAAGCCAATCCTCTAGGCTACCAGTCCCCTCATAATTCGTAAGCAATATCACTCCCCCGGCAAAGGCTCCCGTCATCAGAACGGCTAAAACCGTCTCCTCCTCCACCGCTGCCCGACGAGCAAAAAAGACCGCTCCAAGCCCCACCAAACTCGTCGCCAAAAGTGCTCCAATGTAAATTCCCGCAGTCAAAAAACCCACCAACATCACTGCGACAGCGATGCCAGGAAAAACAGAATGGCTCAACGCTCCAAGCTTCAGTGGACTCCGATGAAGAACCACAAAAGCACTCACGAACCCATTCATAAAACCGATCATAATCGCAGCGAGAAAAGCTCGCTGAATCAAACCCACTTCAAAAATCTCCCACCAGCTCATCTTACCCCCTCCCAAGACAACAAATTCCTCACCGCTTCATCCTCCATCACTTCATTCGCAGAACCGAAAGCCACTTGCGTTTCATATAACACCAAAGCTTCATCGAAAAATTCACTCACCGAAGCCAAATCATGATGCGATGCAATTACCAAATGCCCCTGCTCACGTAGCTCAGCCAAAGTCTCTCCCAACTCTAAACTACTCTGTCGATCCAATCCTGTAAAAGGCTCATCCAGAAGAACAATATGCGCTTCTTGCGCCAAGGCCCGCGCCAAGAAAACTCGCTGACGTTGCCCCCCACTCAAAGCATCAATCTGACGATTCTCCAACCCCTCCAAGCGCATTTCCATGATGGCACTCGAAACCTTGTCCTCGTCCAACTTCCGAAACGAACGCCAAAACCCTAAGTGAGGTAATCTCCCCATCCGAACCACATCGCGCACCGTTACTGGAAAACCCTCTCGATGCCGATCTACCTGCGACAAATACGCAATCTCACGCGTGCACCGATTAAGAGCCTCCCCCTTCCAAACAATCAACCCCTCACTCGGTCGAATCAATCCCGCAAGCGCGCGAATGAGGCTACTCTTACCTGCTCCATTTGGACCCAGCAAGGCAAGGCGACTTCCACAATGAGCCGTAAACTCGACTTCTCGTAGCGCCGAGATTATTCCGTAGCGAACGCCAAGCCCTTTCACCTCCAGACGGTGTGGTTGATGGCGCGTCTCAAGAGACAAATCACAACCCTCTCTCATTTCGCTTCATCCACGAATTCCACCTCAATCTCCTCATCCAAATAACTTCCACTCCAGAATGTTTTTTCAAACCCTGCTAGCCCATTCGGCGAAATCTTAATCCGAAGCGCACTTCTCTTATCACTCATCAACTGAGCAGTAACCTGCAAAGTCTCTCCATCCACCAAAACATCAGTTTCAAACTCCGCAACTCGTCCGGGACCTTCCCACTCAGCAAGGAGACGCTCTCCCGACACAATCTTCAAATCACGAAATTGATGGGCTCCTTGCACGATCAGGTCTGCTGGCACCATCGTCCCGTCTTGCCCATGAGAACTTGCATCGGAAGAAACGCGGGAAACACTCTGTCTCGTGCCCCTCTCCTCCTTACAAGTGAGCAAAGTCAATGGCCAAGCAAAACCGAGCAAAACGAGAGACAGCATAGCCATCTCGCGCAGCGGCGCATCTCTCACTTGTTTCGGCACACCGCACCTTAATCATTCTCCCAAGGCGCTGACAATATTGCTCACGTTATTTCGGATCATACCCTCGTAACTTTCAACCGCTCCATCAGCAACTAGGTATTCTCCGATTTTCGCGCCAGTCTCATTCGCGAGTTGCTGCAGAACCTTAGGATTACTCTTCAGTTCAGGAAAAACCGCCCTAATTCCTTTTTCTTTAATGGCCACCAGCTCTTCCACCAGCTCCTTCGCGGGAACTTCATGTTGAGCACTCATTCCAAGCACATACACTGGCTCCATCTCGTATTTTTTGCAAAAATAGCCAAAAGCCGCATGAGCTGTCACCAAGGTGCGTTGCTCCTCCGGAATCTTCCCAAGCTGTCGAATCACCCAACGATCGAGGTCCTCATACTGTGATCGTAATTCCAAGCTTCGCTCCTTAAATTGATCCGCATGCTCAGGAGCCAATCCGACTAAACTCTTTTCCACCACCTTCACTGCGCGCTCCATATTCGTCACATCATGCCACCAGTGAGGATCAATCAAGTTGGTCGTATCACTATGACTGTGGTCATGGTCGCAACAAGAGCACAACGCTTCCTGATCAGAAATACTCCGCGAAGGGATTGTCTCCCCAACCTCGACGATTAAAACATCGCCCAGAGCGTCACGCAGATCTGGCAAATAAGTCTCAATTCCTTTTCCTGAGGCAAAAACCGCCTGACAAGACCCCATCTCAATCAAATCCTGCGCCGTTGGTTCAAAGCGATGGACACTGAAACCAACCTTTCCAATCTCAACAATTTCGACCTCTTCTCCTCCCACTTGACGGACCAAATCCGTCATTAAAGGATGCAGAGAAGCGACCTTAACCTCACCACAAAGAGGGAATCCTCCACTCAACAAAGCAAAGAAGGAAAACAAGAGACAGCGTTGATAAGACTTCATCACACGAGCATACTCTTCTTATTCGTACAAATCCACAAGCATAAACGCAACAAAGTTGCGTTTATAGAAATCCGCAATTTGGCTCAAGCACGTCACATTCATTCTTTGGCAAAAACTCAGGAGGACACACTTTAGCTATATCTTTCTCGACTTTTATTTAGCTTTTGCAAAATATTAGCGAGTGCGTGCTAGCAGACTATCTTCTTCACGGCCCCTCGCCTTGCTTTGTGTTCCGGCGATTCTAGCGTCGTGCATTCCTGAGGAGCACGAAGTCTCTCGTGAAGAGTCCACTGCACCTGTGGCCGGAACAAATCCCCCAACCTACCAGACACAAGCAAGCTATCCAGGGACGAATGCACCCCCAGCAGCAGCCTCTTCTACTTCGCTTGCTCAACAAGATATTCTCATTCAAAGGTTAACAACTCAGGCTAACCGTATCAGTCGCTTAGAAACTGAGCTGCATGAAATGAGGCTTCTCTTCACTAGCCAGCTTCAGCGAATCGAAGAAGTCGCAAACCAATCTCTTGGTGCTTATGCCCAAAGCTATGCCGCGACTCATCAACAGCCTCAACCGCAACAGGTCGTGATCATGCCGCAGACTCCTGTGGTCACTCATCGCTGGGATCAAGAAGTCCCTGCAACACAAAGCCTCGCCACGAACACCACACCTTCCTACTACCAAGTTCAGGCAGGTGACACCCTCTCTGAGATTGCGGAACGCTTTGGTCTCCCCCTCTCCAATGTGATGGGAGCCAATCCCAGCCTCGATCCACGTCGACTACAGATTGGTTCACGAGTCAGCCTCCCTGCCTACTCCGCAACTCCCAGCACAAATCGACCTGCGGCTCTAGCCAATCGTGGTGGCAATCATGCGATTCAGTCTGGCGACACCTTATCCCAACTCGCTGAGCACTACGGCATCAGCTTGCAAAACCTTCTTGCTGCCAATCCAGGGATCAAACCCGAACGCCTTCAGTTGGGTCAGAACCTTCGCATTCCTGCTCGTAACTCCGCACTCGGAATTTCTCAACGTTATGGTTCTGCTCCGCTACCCGCTCCCGCTCCGGACCCTATTACCCCAACTACGTATCCACCTACTCCGACGTCGACTCGTCAACCAAGTCAGACTCTCCCATCAGTCGCTCCGCCTCCAAGCGCACAAGCAGCTTCGTTAGACGAAAAAATTCTTATCCGCCTTTCCAAACCCACAACCTTAGGAGAGTTGGCGGAAAAGCTCCACACCAATGTGGAGACCCTCAATCGCTTAAACGCGTTTAATCTCACTTCCTCTTTCAAACTTTCCAAGGGAGGCACCATTTTCGTCCCTAACCCAGACCTCAAGCGTTAGCCTCTGGTCAAATTGGTCCACCTCGCGGCAGCTTTCCCTACCAAGGTTCCCGTAGAGAAACACCCTTGAAGAAGATATCCCCCAGTAGGAGCTTCCCAATCGATCATCTCGCCAGCAAAGAAGAGACCGGGACAAGACTTGGCCATCAATTGCTCATCGAGTTCACGCCAAGAAATTCCTCCTGCAGAAGAAATCGCTTCCGCTATTGGGCGAGGATTTCGTAGCGGAATACGACACCCTTGCACTGCATCCAAAAATCGTTCTTTCCCAGCTTCTGACTCCTCGAACGGTCCTGCAAATTCTGTTAGCACTTCCCCCACGACGGGAGGAAGCTTGAGGCGAACTTTGGCCTCCTCGACAAAATTGCGACGCACCGACTCCATCTTACGCGCGATGACTTCAGGAGCGAGACTAGACTTAAAGTTGATGGAGAGAACAGGGTCTTCCATTGCTCGTAGAGCCGGTCCAAGGGCATAGATCGGTCCACCCTCGAGCCCATAAGAAGTCAGCACCAATTCTCCGCGGCGTTTCTCATTCCCAACTTCTAATTCTAAATTCTTAAGCGGTTCCCCCTCAAAACGAGCAATCGCTTCAGGCCACTCCACTTCCCAGCCACAATTCGCTGCCGCCCATGGTTGAGTCGCTAAGCCCAATTTCTCACAAAGAGAAAACCAACCACCATCCGAACCCGTCCGAGGCCACGAAGCTCCTCCTAGCGCCATGACGACGGCCTTCGCCTTGAGCCGGAGAAGTCCATCCGGAGTCGAAAAAACCAATTCCCATCCCTCATCTTTTTTCGACAAATCCACCAACAAATGCCGTACCGAGATCATCACGTCTTGCTCCCGAAGACGCTCCAACCATGCTCGTAGCAAAGGTGCCGCGCGTCGCTGATATGGGTATACTCGACCACTCGATGCTTCTACCGTTTCACTCCCCAAATTTTTCGCCCACTCCCGAAGCTCATTTGGACTCATTTCCGACAACGCCTGCTTCCAAAATTTCGAAGACAGTTCGGGGCCTCGATAACGAGTGACAAAATCCTCAACATTCTCTCCATGAGTTAAATTGAGACCTCCTCGGCCAGCGACAAGAAACTTACGAGCCACTCCACGCTGCCCTTCGAAGAGACGAATCTGCACCCCAGCCTTCGAAGCAACTTCCGCAACTCGCAATCCCGCGGGACCGCCACCCACAACAGCAAGCTCAGTCGACTCTACTACCTCGTCCAAAATAAATCGCTTTAGCTAACTCGCTTCAGAAATCCCTTCGACAAAAAATCCATCCGGCAACCGAAAGGCAGACTATCTGAAAAATAATAGAAGGCAGAATCACCCCTGCAGGCGTCAGGCGACTGTATAACTGAGCATTTAAAGCTCGATCTTCTTCATGCTGCGCTTGGCCCATCAATAAACCCAAAAGAGAGCCGCCTGTCTGAGATTCGACATTTTCGTCAAAGAGCAGAATCTTCTTCAGATAAAGCGTTCCTTGACGTGGCTTAGGCAACACCCAAAGAGACTTACTGTAACCGCTATGAATTTTCTTCCAATCAAGCGCTATGGGCTGCTCATTGACCAATGACACTTCTCCCTCATCATCGTAAGTTGGAGAAACGTCAAGCTCAGGCATAATGTAAGCGGCAACGTAGAGGCCAGACTCACAAAACTGGGCCATAAAGCAAAGAATCCAGAGTAAAAAGGTGGAAATCAAAGCAAATAGAGTGGAACGCGTACGAACCCCTACCAAAGTTGCGAAACTATAAAGCGTGCTAAATACAAAAGTCAGAAGAGGCACTGCTATAAAGATCTTGGGCATCCAAATTTGCATTCGTAACCCCATTGCCAAGAAAACGACCAAGCAAAAAATCGTTAGAGGCACTGCCATAAATAATAATGCTCCTAAGTATTTGGTGAGAAATATTTTCCAACGGGCAATCGGCTTCGATAGTACAGTCTCCACTGAACCTTCCATCATCAGTTCAGGGAACAGCGAACAAGTGGCAAATAACGCTAAGCCAATACTTGCGAACCCAAACCAATGAGGAACAATGAAGCTCGAAAAGAGAGACAAATAGGCATAGTCAGCTTCTGGAGATCCCGCCTTAAGAAATGGACTCTTCACCTTCCACAGCCCAAAAAGAAACGAAAATCCTTCGTTATTAAATCCAATAGAAGCATACATGAGGGCCACTCCCAGAGTGACGCTCATGACAACCCAAAAGAGCTTACGCGCTCTTAGTAGCTTCTGAGTTTCCCATAAAAGGGTCCAAACTTCGGTCATCGTGATCTTTCTAAAAATTCAACGGATAGCTCCGGGACCATCTTGGCCCACCGTGTTCATAAAGATATCTTCCAGACTCTCGCGATGCTGTTGCAAGTTCTCGATAATAACTCCATGAGAACGAAGCTCATCTAGTAATGGCATCACCTCGGCGGCACGATCGGCCTTCAACTTCAATAACCGCCCCGAGCAAGCCAGCGGGAACTTCTTCCCAAGCTCGTCCGCGAGTTCCACTCCTAATGGCTCTGCGCAAGTCAGCTCAAACTCAGAAATCCCGGCAGTAAGCTCCTCCAAATTACCCTCTAGCTTCACCTGCCCCTGAGAAACAATTGCAACGCGATCGCAGATCAGCTCTAGCTCTCCCAAGAGGTGACTATTTAAAAGAACTGTCCTTCCCTCCTTTTTCATCTCCTCGACAAAATCGCGAATCTCTCTCCGACCAGCAGGATCGACCCCATCAGTTGGTTCATCGAGAATCAACAACTCCGGATCACAAATCATCGCCTGCGCTAACCCGACTCGCTGCCGCATCCCCTTCGAAAAGGTACTAACACGGCTTTTCTGCCATTCCCCTAATCCAAATTTTTCCAGCAAATTTTGCGCTCGATCACTCACCTCGCTCCACTTCAACCCATAGAGCCCCGCAGCCCAACGAAGAGCTTCGCTAGCAGTCAAATAGTCAGGCAAACGCAACTTTTCGGGCAAATAACCCACTCGGCGCAGAGCCTCATTATCTCCAACTCTCTTTCCCAACAAGGTCCCCTGTAGAGAAGAGGCCCGAATCACCGAAACCAGAATCTTCACCAAGGTGCTCTTTCCTGCTCCATTCGGGCCAATCAATCCATAGACCGAACCCGCAGGAACCACCAGATCGAGTCCTCGCAAAGCTTCCACCTTCCCGCGATAAGTCTTACGAACTTGGGACACCTCAATTGCGTTCATGCTCTAAAAAAGAAAATATTCACCCTAAACCTCACGCCTTAAACCAAAACCAAAAAACCGGGAGTGGCAGAATAAGCACAACATCTGCCAAAACTCTCATCAAAGTAGCTGACAACCGAGTTCGAAAGTGGTCCAGCATAATCAAACCCGCCGAAGCAAGGAGAAGCGAATAATGGAATGGCTTGTGATACTCATGCCCAAAGGTAGCCGCTAGAAGCGAAATAAACCCCATCGCAAGAAGTGGAATCGAAACCATAAATTCCCTTCTCGGAATATCCCCTTGTTGCTGCTCTTCTCGTTCCCAGAACTCGATTGCATTGAGGTTCATAAAGCACAGAAAAGCAAAACCAAGCGCTTCGAAAGAAACCACCATCCCTATTGGGCTTTCATAAGTATAATAATGAGCCCCCATTGCCGTCCCTAGAGAAAAAGTGAAGGCCGCAACCGCATTCTTACAAATTTGCCCTTCCAAGGATTCTCCGGCAATCCGGCTCACAAGAAAAAATAAAACGGTGAACATCAACACCAAGGGTCCATGGGCCATCAAAGCATAAATCCAGCCGCTCGCCGTCTCAGGCAAGCTCAAGGGTCCGTGCCAAAACATCGAAACTGGTAGCCCAAAAAGCGCTCCAACAGGAATCGCTAGCGCAACCAATAAAGCGAGTGGGAGAAAGACATAACGCCACCGCCAATGAAAATGATGACGCCCACGCTGCAAACTCGGATTGCGCCGAACATCTCCTAACCGATCGAAGACGTAAATCGCCCAAACCGCTCCAAACAGCAACCAATAGACCGATGGATCCTGATATCGAACGTGGTAAAAACGCCGAAACATCCAAAGCCAAGCAACTGCCACCAAAGGAGCATCTAGGCTCAAAAGGTTCGGCAACTGCCACCATGCTGTTCGTTCTCTCTGCAAACTTGTAAGACTCTCGCTGCCAATCGGCTAAAAACAAGTGCCGATCTTGTTAGCTAGCACTCTCAATTGAACAAAATGCCGCCATAAGCCGAATCTCTCACCAAAAAATTTTTACAGAGCCTTCCCTTTCATCTTGGGCCAACTCAAACCTACCCAAGTAACTTAGGTAGCTAATGGAGTCCAAGCTGCATTGGCGGCACTCGATGCCACCACGGCTTCAATGAAAGCCATCCCACGAATCCCATCATCAATCCCAGGGTAATCTAAGCAAGACTCATCAGGCTCAAACCCATCTTCGACAGCCCGGAGATGATTTATAAAGTTACGGTAAACATTAGCAAAACCCTCCAAATATCCCTCGGGATGCCCGGCAGGAGTGCGCGTGTTAGCAGTTGCTGCCCCCCCTAAGTACCCTTGCCCAGTTCGCCAAATCTCTGAAGGCTTGTCAGCACGATGAACCAAAAGAGTATTCGGTTCAATCTGTTGCCACTCGACTCCTCCTGTTTCGCCATAAACACGGATGTGAAGATTGTTTTCGCAACCCACCGAAACCTGCGAAGCGTGTAAAACGCCCTTCGCGCCATTCGTAAACCGAAGCAACACATTACCATCATCATCAAGAAGGCGACCATCGACAAAAGTAGTGAGGTCGGCGGCCAACTCAGAAATTTCTAAACCGCTGATATACTCGGCCAAATTCTCGGCGTGAGTTCCAATATCTCCCATACAACCAGCCGCACCAGAACGCTTAGGATCCGTTCTCCACTCTGCCTGCTTCGCTCCCTGTGATTCAAGAAAAGTAGCTAGCCAACCTTGAGGGTATTCCACAACAATCTTACGAACTTTGCCAAATTCACCACCATGAACCATCTCCCTAGCTTGCTTCACCATCGGATAACCTGGGTAGTTATGAGTCAAACAGTAAAGCTTACCAGCGCTAGCGATAATTTCTTTAAGCGCTTTGGCCTCAGCCAACGTCAAAGTGGCAGGCTTATCGGAAAGAACATGAAACCCTCCCTCCAAAGCAGCCTTAGCTGCAGGAAAATGCATGTGATTAGGCGTCACAATCGCGACAAAATCCATACGCTCCCCAACAGGCAACTTGCTTTCCGCAGAGATCATCTCCTCGCACGTCCCGTAACAACGATCTTCAGGAAGCAATAAATCCTTCCCCGACAACTTCGACTTTTCCGGCGTGCTACTGAAAGCTCCACAGACAAGCTCGATTTGTTGATCAATCGCAGCTGCAATCCGATGAACCGCACCAATAAAGGCATCCCGCCCTCCGCCAATCATTCCCATTCGCACCTTACGTGCACTCGCCTTAACCTCACTCATTCTTAAAATAAACTATTGATTCTCTTTATCGAATGCCGAATCGAAAACAACGTCACTCGGGGCAAAATCCAGGGCCCTAGTAAAAGCACAGCTCTCAGTCGCGCCATGAACTCGATCCATTCGTCCGTCCTCCCACTCTACCGAGAGCGGACCCTGATATTGAATATCATTAAGAGCAACAATAATCTCTTCGAAATCAACATCGCCACGACCCACACTACGGAAATCCCAGTAGCGTGAAGGGTCGGCAAAATCGGTATGTCCGCCAAAAACTCCTACGGTGCCATCACCATGGCCCCACCAAGCATCCTTCATATGAACATGATGGATACGATCTGAGAAGTAGCGTAAAAACTTCACATAATCAACCCCCTGATAACCCAGATGGCTTGGGTCGTAATTAAAACCAAAACGCTCATGACCTTGCACCGCCTCAATTGCGCGAGCAGCGGAAGCGATATCAAAGGCAATCTCAGTGGGGTGCACTTCAAGCGCAAAGTAAACATCAGACTCCGCAAAAGCATCCAGAATCGGAACCCATCGAGAACCAAAATCCTCAAAACCTTTTTCTAGATACTCTTGAGTAGTCGGAGGAAAAGCGTAGAGAGCGTGCCAAATCGATGAACCAGTAAAACCGTTAACTACTACCTTCCCGGTTCCTTTCGGCTTAGAAGCCATATAGGACTGCCCCGCATCCATGAACTTACGAGCCGCTTGCCCTGTTCTAATCATTTCCTCAGCAGCGCGCAGACGAACCCCTTCAGGCTCTCCATCACCCCACACTTCCGGCGGCAAAATGGCCTGGTGTCGTTCATCGATTAAATCACAGACCGCCTGCCCAACAAGGTGACTAGAAACAGAGTAACAAGCGAGGTCATTTTTCTCGAGAAGCTCCCAAATCTTTCCAGCATAAGAATCATCTTCCAGAACACGGTTCACTTCAAAATGATCTCCCCAACAAGCTAGCTCCACTCCATCGTAGCCCATCTCGCGGACCTTCGGAAGCAGTTCAGTAAGCGGTAAATCGGCCCACTGGCCGGTGAAAAGAGTTATAGGGCGTGGCATGATTGAAATTAAAATTTATTGATGATTTGAGTAAATTAACATCAGCGGCCTTTAAACAGCTTGTCCAGACCGCTAGTGAATATTTTTTCTAGTTCTCGATAGTCTGCTTCATACTCGTCGCGAGGAAGAATATCGCGACCAGCTTCAGGAGCGCAGAATCGACTCTCTAACTCCTCAAGATCTTCTCCGCAGGCCACGCCTGCCCTCATTGCGGCACCCAAAGCTGCGGACCCGTCTACCTGCAGACGACGAACTCGCCTGCCAAAAATATCCGATATGATCTGAGCAATGCCATCATTAACCGAAGCTCCTCCCGTCAAAAACAAATCGCCAGCCTCCTCATCAGAAAGGACCCCCAACCACTCGGCATGAATTTTAATGTTTAAAATCTGTCCCTCAACCAGCCCTCTTACCCACTCTTCTCTAGTAGGTTCATTTTCCCAATCTCCTTGATCGGCACAGGTAACACCAGTAGCTGGCAAAAGCGGAGTGATTTCATCCTCGGCATAGGGATAAATCACTCGGCCACCATTCCCAGGTTCTGTTCGCGCAAGCCCCTCTTTCTCAAAATCATCCCAGCTCAGTTGAAAACGCTCCTTAAGATTCTCTCGAGCCAGAGAACCATTCCGGAAACAAAGCAGACTCATGAACCCTCCAATCGGGTTTCCAAACGCATGCCCATAACCAGCAGGATCGGTCCGAGGCTGAGGCATCGCAGCGAAAAGCGTATCACTTGTCCCTAGACTGATTACAAGAGAACCAGGACGAGCCGCGCCCATCCCCACCAAGCTACACGGATTATCACCCGACCATGTTACCACATCACAATCCTCAGAAAATCCGTATTTCTCCACAAAATAAGAACTCACCTTTCCAATCACATGTGAACCAGGCACGATTGAAGGTAGCTTTTCTTCTAAATCTGGTGCCGTCGCCGCAAGCAAATCAGGATCCCAAGAGCCCGAAGCCAAATCCATAAGATTCATTCCTGCTCCATCACCCGTATCAATGGGAGCATCTTCCCCTGCCATCACACTTGCTAAAAAAGAACTCACTAGATGAATCCTTGCCGTCTCATCATAGGCTAATCGATCAGTCTCCCAAAATTTCCTAATTTGAGGGCCAGTAAACCTTTCTACCGCGACTGAACCACTACGCCGACAAACCTCTTTCGCCCCACCCAGCTCTTGCTCAATAGAATCACACTGAGCACGAGTAGAAGAATCCATCCAAATTGGTGAGACCTCCCTAGAGAAGGAACCTTTAAATTGATCTGCAAGAGACCGATCTCCCTCCAGCCGTCCCACGACCTCAAAAAAAGCCTTATTTAGATAAACACTGCCATGTTGCTGACCTGACCCTGAAAGAGCTCTCACTTCACCCAAAGGAACGCCAGATGCCGCTAACTTCGCCATCAAAAAATCCAAAGCATCTAACCACAACAGGGGGTCAGAAAAAACCTCTCCTTCCTCGCTTCCCTCAAAAAAACCATTAGGCATTTTATAATCAGCCAGGTCTTTTCCAAAAGAAACCGTTTCCCTAGCCAAATAAACTCCTAGCTCACTATCTAGCAGTGAGCCACTCAAGCTTTGAGTTGACGAGTCTAAACCTAAAAGAATAGCCATAAAAATTACCTTGTATTTACAGTTTTGATTTTTTTAGCGAAAGTTTAACTTTTTCGCCGATTTACCGACAAAAATCTCAATTCGGCCACGTTCTTCAGGAGTAACACGCTTCAAACTTGGCATACCCAATGCTTTTCGTTTGTTGCCGTGTTGCTTGAATGGCACGGAGACCGAAAGTGGTTTCATGGGTTTTTTCCGCTGACGTTTCCGTGCCTTCTTCTATGCCAACTTAGAGGTAGTCGTTGAGAAGATTTTCAAGCATCTCCTGCCGACCACTTTCTAGCTTCGGAGGCTCAATTCCTTGCGCGTATGCGTCAAGAGCATTCAAATCAACCTCCCCTGCCTCTATTTGAGCACCAATACCTTCATCAAAGGTTCCGTAACGCTTGGAAATAAATTCTTCGAAACGACCGTCTTCACGAATCTTAACCGCAATCTTTAGCCCTCGAGCAAATGCATCCATTCCGCCAATATGCGCATAAAAAAGATCCTCTGGCTCATGCGACTCACGACGACGCTTCGCATCAAAATTGAGACCACCTTTCGTGAAGCCGCCCATCGCTAGGACTTCCCCCATCACTTCAGTTGCTAATTTAATATCGGTAGGAAACTGATCAGTATCCCATCCAAGAAGCTCATCCCCGCGATTAGCGTCGATCGAACCCAAAGCATTCGCAGCCCGAGCTGTCTGCAACTCATGCTGCATAGTATGCCCGGCTAAAGTCGCGTGGTTCGTCTCAATATTAAGTTTAAAATGCTCTAGAAGATCGAACTCACGAAGGAAATTCAAACACGCCGCTGCATCGGAATCATATTGGTGCGTGGAAGGCTCACGCGGCTTGGGTTCGATGAAAAACTGCCCCTCAAAGCCAATCGCCTTTGCGTGATCAACTGCCAAATGAAGGAAACGAGCCAAGTGCTCCAACTCCCGTTTCATATCGGTATTAATAAGAGAGCCGTATCCTTCACGACCTCCCCAGAAAACATACCCTGTTCCTCCCAAACGGTGAGTAGCCTCTAAGGCGTGCTTCACTTGACTAGCGGCATAAGCAAAAACATCAGCCCTTGGCGAAGTGGACGCTCCCTGCGCATATCGGGGATGATCAAACAAACAGGCAGTTCCCCACAGCAGACCCTTACCGCTCTGCTTCTGATAATCCTCAAATTTATCGACCACTTTTCCAAAGAATTCGTGAGTCTCTGCAAGCGAAGCCCCTTCAGGTGAAATGTCGCGATCGTGAAAACAATAAAGATCGATGTCAATTTTCTCCAAGAACTCGAAAAAGACAGGAACACGAGCAAGAGCATTTTCCAAACTTTCAGAACCATCATCCCAAGGCATCAAAGCGGTACCCGCTCCAAAGGGATCACTCAGCTCATTACGCATCACATGCCAATAAGGTGCTGCAAACTTAAGATGCTCACGCATTGTCTTACCTGCAACAACTTCATCGGGATTGTAGTGCCGAAAAGACAACGGATTGCCACTATCTGGACCCTCATATTGGATCTTCGAAACATTGGGAAAATAATCAGCCATGATTTACGATAATATCAAAAGTCGGCAAATCAATAATTACCGACAAAGAATGAATTACATAAGAATAAGCTTTCACACCACGTAATTTCACGGCTGATATTTTGCCTAATTCGTCAAAAACACGAAATGCACTAGGCTTTTTTCGTCACCATG
The DNA here is from genome assembly GCA_964444495.1 of uncultured Roseibacillus sp. Lineage (GTDB taxonomy): Bacteria > Verrucomicrobiota > Verrucomicrobiia > Verrucomicrobiales > Akkermansiaceae > Roseibacillus. Next base: position 19,507 of record CAYUHN010000035.1, read on the forward strand.
GGTATCAATCCGAGCGCTCTAACCGCAGTTACCTCTCTTTGATTGACCATGAGCGAAATAAAACCTTCCTCCTTCAGCCTCCAATTCACGGGTATCAACCCGAGCGCTATCAAGCTGCCGAGCTCTTTTGTACGTAAAAGTGACCTGGTTCTTGAAAATTTGAAACCCTAAGTGCTTTCTTCCGGAACTCAATCTCACCGCAATTGACTCTGACCATGAGTGAAATAAAATCTCCCCCTTCAGCCTCCAATTCCGAATTGGCGTGGACTGAGTATTCCGATTTCATTAGCCAGATGAAACCAGGCCAGATCGCTCTTGGCCTTTTCCAAGCCCTTCCAGAGGTTATTTTTTGGATAAAAGATGCCTCTCACCGCCTCGTCTTTGTAAATCAAGCTTATGGAGAGCTTTGGGGACATCCTCCCGATTATTTTCTAGGCAAAACCGACGAAGACCTTAACGCGCACGAAATCGCCCGCGTCTACCGCGCCGATGACGAGCAAGTGGTTTCCTCAATCAAACCCATCCACAACAAAATGGAACTCGTCACCTGTCAAGCTGGTGGCGTGGAGTGGAGAATGACCTCAAAAATACCTATTCTCGGAAAAAATGAGCAACTCATCGGAACGGCAGGCATCTCTCGCAGACTTGATCAACGCGAAGGACATCCTCTCCCCGCTCCCTACCGCTCTCTTTCCAAGCTGATTAGCCATATTCACGATAATGTCTCTCAGAACCTTTCCGTCGAACAACTTGCTAAAAAAGCGGGCATGTCAGTATCCACTCTCGAGCGTCGCTTTCGTAGCCACCTCGGCACCTCTCCAAAACGGTTTATTCTCCATTCCAAGGTAGCCGCTTCCTGCGAACTCCTCCTTTCTTCCCCTATGTCCGTGGGAGAAATTTCAGAGTACCTCGGCTACAACGATGCCGCTTCCTACACCCGCGCCTTCTCCGGTATCATGCACATGTCTCCCACCGCCTACCGAAAGTACTACAAAGCAAATACGCTATAGTAATTTTCAGGAACTAAGTCCGGCCTCATCTTTTCCACTCTTTTTTCAGTTGCGAAAAATATTCCCGCACAGGTTGCTAGTTGCTTAAGCAGCACTTATCCTGCCCGCATGACTCCCTCTGTGGAAACACCCGATATCCCCGTCGAGCACGACGACCCAATCAACGCGCGTATTCTAGCTGTCTCTGAAGATCTCGTCGCAGGCTTTCAACGCCAACCCTTCGAGGTCATTGCCGAAGAGTCTGGAGTCGAACTCTCCATCGTTCTCACTCGCATTCGAGCAATGCTTGAAGCTGGCATCATCCGTCGCGTCCGCCAAACTCTCCTCGCAACTAAACTCGCTCACGGAGCGCTGGTAGCTTGGCGGGTTCCCGAGGAAAAACTCTCAGCCATTTTTGACTACATGTTTCAGCATGATCCCTTCTCAGGACATGTCGTCACCCGCTCCACAGACACGAAAGTTTCCGGATCTGGATACCGCCTTTGGACCACCTTAAAAGTGCCTCAAGGCCAATCACTCGACGAGCACGCCACCCGTCTCAAAGAAATCGTAGGGGCTCACGAATACATTCTCATGCCCGCTCACGGAGTTTTTGCCCTTGGAGTCGGACACACCCGCCGCAAAGGATTGGAGCCTGGAGCTAAAGTCGATGCCCCCGCCGAAATGATGACCACTACCACAGTAGAGCTAAGTCCTGAAGAGTGGAAAGTTCTACTAACCCTTAAAGAAGAATTAACCCCAGACGAAATCATTTCCAACTGCTGGGATAAGCGAGCTCAACAAGCAGGCACTAGCCTCGAGCGTTTTTGCGAAATTGCCGAAGGCCTCAACAAGAGAAAAGTCATCGGCCGCTTCTCGACCTTCCTTGAGCACGTTAAACCTTCCGAACAAGGAAAGAAGGTCACTCGCTTCAACGGACTCTTCCATTGGGCCGTACCTGCAGGCATGGAAGAAAAGGCAGGCGCCGAAGTCGGCCGTCATCATTGTATGACCCACGCCTATTGGCGTGAAGGCGGCCCTCAATTTGGTAACGTCAACATCATGGGTGTTGTCCATGGCACCGTAAAAGAGAAAGTTCTCGAGCACAAAGCCGCGATTGATACCCACCTCGAATCCTGCGGAATTCCTATCAGCTACACAAATGTCTTTTGGGGCGGCCGCTCCGAGATCAAACCTTCTGAGATCTCTCCTGCCATCTACAAGAAATGGCACGAAAACCCACCAATCTTTGAAGGTTAATTTCGCACGCTATCAGATCATAGATTCGCCCTATTTCCTTTCTCGTAATTCCTCTGATTCTTGCTGGATACGTCTATACACGAGATGGAAACAATGAATGGCAAGCGGAGGTCGTCCAAATCGAAGAGGACTCCCCCTCTCAGAGACCACCTTAGCAACTTTTACAATTAAGGACTATTGAATCGAATCATTCCTAGTTACGTTCATTTTTCTTGAACCACCCTATTGATAGATAAGACTCCAATCGCTATGAAACAAATCGCCCTCTTCCTCCTTTCTGCCACATTTCTTTTCGCCGAGCAAGGCGCGCCTGCCACTGAAGAACAAAAAGCCATTTCTGATGAGCTCTGGCTTGAATGCTTCACTCCCCCAGAAGCAGCACAAAACTGGACTGGCAGTATCGCCGCAGCAGATCAGAAGTTCACAATGAAAATGACTGGAGAGTTCAAAGGCAAAGAAGATGGATGGGTACACCACACCATCGAAAGCGAAGACGGCCCCATGGCCGGTCAAACAATCCATGTCTGGTCAAAGATCACCAAGACAGGACTCCTCACGAAAGAAAGCGCCGAGAGCGAAGGTAAGCTCTCAGCTCCTCGTCCTCTTATTCTTGGTAAGAGCTGGACTAATAACGATGGAGAAACGTTTGTAGCAACTAAAGCGGATTTTAAAGGACCTAACGGAATAGTTAAAGACTGTATTCTCGTAACATCCGAATCAGACCTCGGGGGCGGAAAAGCTGTTTCCAAAATGTGGTTTGCTCCGAAGCAAGGCAATATTTCTTTCTCCATGAGCAGCCCCGTAATGACTATGGAGATCAACAAAATAGCGGAGTAATAACTCCAACTCTCTCGAATTCTCGCTCAAGACAAGTTTTAGAACCGCCTTAAACGAAGAAACAAAAACAAAAAACATTAATGTTATGAAAAACACCTCATAACTCAGAATCG
>CAYUHN010000036.1:0-22644 GCA_964444495.1 uncultured Roseibacillus sp.
CGGCGTCGCCCTCTTTGAGAGCGACCTCACCTGCGCGGTAGTAATCCGTAGCAGTATAGACTTTTTTTTCGTCGGCGGATAATGGACCTACGAGTCCGAGGGTAATGATAAAGAGGATATATTTCATATTGTTTTGATGTTGGGTTTACAACAAGATCGCACTACAAGGATCTACCTCATAAACTAATAAGAAAGAGGAGAAGAGGCGTCAAGGAAGAGAGGAAATTATTGAAATATTATCCTTGAGCAGACGTATGAAGAGGCTGATTTCTTCCGATAGACTCGCAGAAGAAAGCGTGAAGATTGCAAAGTATTGATGAAGAATATACTTCGTAAGCTCATCTAGGAAAGAAGCTCAATCGGCTATTTCAGCGCCAAAAAACGTTGTCGTTCGATTTTTTAAAAAGAAAGGGTGAAGGGGTTAAGCTGAAATGGATGTTTTTTGAGGAGATCTGATATTGCTCTTTCCGCTTGTTTGAAGCGATTGTGCCATGAACCAGAGATGATGGCGTAGGGGCGGTTGGCTTCTTGGAGGGCTTTCTCACAAGCTTGGAAAAAGGTTTCTCGCTCGTCGGGGAGGTAGCGAACGGAATCAGCGACCCACGGAACGTCAGGCTTAGTGAGAAGGTAAAGATCGTAGGTGTGCTCAAGTGCGAATTCTTTGAGTTGAGGTGCCACTTGGTCGATGAGAAATTGGCTCCAGACTGTAGTGAGTAAAGGATCGGTATCGCAGAAAAGAATGGAATGAGCTGATGAGGCCAATGCTTTTTCGGCAGCGATTTGACCACGTGCGATATCCATGAAGGCATCCGAATCGAGTTCGTCTCCAAATTCTTCGAGATAGCAACGGGCGTATTCTGGAACACAAGAGGTTTTATAGTGCTCGGCTAAGTTCTGAGTGAGAGTGCTTTTTCCCGTGGATTCGGGACCAAAAATACAAACTCGTTTGAGAAAGTAAGATCGAACGACTGGAGGAATAAATTCCCAGTTCGAGTAGGGATCATTGCGAATCGCAGTTCCGCTAGTGGGGACGTTTTTTCTAGCTAGATCGACGGGGATAAAGCGTGCCCCGAGAACTTCAGCGAGCTTGTGTCCATAGGGCTCAGAGGCGAAGATGACATCAGGTGGATTTGGGAGGATGGCTTGGAGCTCACGAGTCCAGATATTCCAGAAGTCAGGATGCTCGGAAGGATCCTGAGGGAGGACCTTGTCGAGGTGTAGCACTTGAGCTTGAGGAAAGAGTTCCTGCATCCAAGAGAAACGTAAATGTCCTGGGATGGGCTCGGAGGGAAGGGTGCCGACGATAATGGAAAGGTGATCGACAAAGTTTGAGGCAAAATCGGCGAGGTAGCAGTGCCCTCGGTGAGGGGGCAGAAATTTCCCTAGTAACATGCCATGAGTTTTGGAGTTAGTCATGGGTCAGGTGTTGGTGAATACGATTGAAATATTGGACAAGAGATTTTTTCGATAAATCGAGGGGTGTTCCTGAGTTAAGCTCTTGTAGGTTGTCGGTCTGAAAACGGGTGTGGGTGGTTTTGTATGGGTTGAGAAGAGGTGGAAGAGAAGTTTCGTCGTTTAGATTATTTTGAGCACTAGTTAGAGGAGAAGTGGCGAAGGCTGATTCTGAACGTGCTTCAATGAGTTTCTCTTGAGAGAGAGGAGTGGGGTTAGCAAGATGCCAAGTACGTGGAGGAGCTTTGTTGAAAAGGATTTTTGAGGTTGCTTCCGCTGCGAAGTCAACGGGGGTGAGGTCAATTCCTAGCTGAGGGTCAGGGCTGAGTGGAGGGGTTTGACGGAGGAGTTTAGTAAGAGTATCACCGGAGGGAGCTTGACCAGTTAGACGTGAAGGAGTGAGAAGGCCGTAGCGAATGATCTCGATGGCGTGTCCTGAGTCTCTTACTTTAGAAACGAGTTTTTCCGAGGCGTATTTGCTTTGAGCATAGCCTCCAAAGACTGTTGTTGCCGATGTGAGTTGATCCGATTCGAGACAGAGAGAGGGAAGGGGAAGAGCATCGACAAAGACCGAGAGGGTCGAGGCATACAGAAGTTTTTTTGGAGAGCTGATCGTAAGGAGCTCTAGTATACGACCAGTTCCGGCTAAGTTAGTCGATTGCAGCTGTTCGAAGGAGTGGAGCGAGTGGAGGTCCGCAGCAAGGTGAATGATAGTATCGCATTCGGTAGCGAGATGATTCCATTCTTGTGAGGTTAAGCCGAGCTGAGGTTGAGTAAGCTCTCCAATGAGTGGGTGTAAGCGTTGTAGATGTTTATGGTTGGTGTCGAGAAGGCTTTGAAGCTGGCTTGAGTTTCTTATCAGGCAGTAAATTTGTGCAGATGTTTCTTGTAAGAGGATAGGGAGAAGTGCGCGTCCCAAGAATCCGGTTGCCCCGGTAAGAAAAATACAAGCGGGAGAGCTCGGTAGAATTTGTTTCTGAGTTGAAAGGGAGAGGTTCGAAAAAATTATTTCAGCTTCTTTGTTCAGAGTTTCGCTAGATTTTCCAGGAGTCGTCTTTTCTAGATTTGCAGCAATGGAGCGGGCAGTTCGATGGTGGAAAAGTACTTCCGAGCATAGAGGTAGTTCTAGTAAATCGCATCTGGCGAGAAGCTGAATCGTTGCGAGAGAGTCAGCGCCTTGAGCGAAAAAATCATCATCAGGAGTCAAATCAGGAAGGGCGAGGAGCTCGCGCATGGCTTTGAGAATGAGATCTTCTGATGAAGAGGAGAGGCTGGAGGCTTCAGGGGAGAGGGGCAGAATTTCTTCGAGAGAGTTTCGATCGATCTTATTGTTTGAGAGCTGAGGGAACTTGGGAAGGTAGTTCCAATGGGAAGGAATCATCCATGAAGGAAGCTGGCGAGAGAGATGAGTTCTCAGATCGAGAGAATCGGAACTGACTGTTGTTTCGATGCAGGCCGAGAGCTGAGCCTTTTTCAAAAAAATATGGGCATTGGTGACTGATGGGTGGGAGCAGAGAGCATTCTCAACTTCCTCTGGGCAGATGAGGAGACCATTTTTTTTGAACTGGCGATCGCTACGGCCAAGGAAGATGTATTCTCCTGTTCCCAGCCGTTTGACAATGTCTCTGGTGCGAAAGAAGCGTTGATTGTCAATTATCGGGAATCGTTCTGAGCTGAGTTTAGGGTTGTTCCAGTAGTTTAGGGCAAGTCCCGGGCCTGAGATAAGAAGTTCACCTTGCTCGGCGTTGGGAGGATCTAAGTGATAGTTGATACCTGGGAGAGGATAGCCAATCGAGCCAGGGTTCCAGTCGGTTTGGCATTTGATCATACTGGTGCAAATTGTGGCTTCGGTGGGGCCATAGACGTTAACGAGATTGAGACGAGTAGACCACAATTCGATCGTCTTAGGAGAACAGACTTCACCTCCGATGAGTAGGCTTTTGAGGCAGGGCGGAGCTTTTGAACTATCGAGGAGGGAGAGAAGAGAGGGTGGAATGTCTATGTGCGAAATCTGGAGCTCAGCTACGCGGGCTAGGAATCCTTGTGGCCCATGGAGGAAGGGTTGTTGGTCGATGCAGAGCGTTGCTCCTGCTGTTAGGGTGACTCCAATATCGGCAATCGAAGCATCGAAAGCTTGATTGTGAAGCCAAAGGAATCGATCTTCCGAATTGAGGTTCAGGATCTGAGATTGCTCTTGAAAGAGGGAGAAAAGTCGTTCGTGTGGGACAACGATGCCTTTCGGAAGCCCTGTTGAACCTGAGCTGTGGATGATATAGGCAGGCTGCTGTGGCGGAGGATAGAGAGACGGTTCGAGGTATTCGGATGTTTCGAGGGGAGGTGGTTCAGCGACGATAGGTGAAGAGAAGTTCTCATAGATTTTCTCCTTTCTTTCCTGAGGCCAAGCTGGGTCTAAGATGACGGGGAAGGCGTTGCGCATCCAGCAGCCAAGAAGAGAAGCAACGTAATCGGTTCCTTTAGAAAAATCGAGGATGACTGGAACTCCTTCCTCCGGGATGAGGAAGGCGTACTTACGAGCGAGTGACCAGAGTTGGGAGTAGGTGATGTCGATTCGTTTGTCGCCACGTTCTTCGACGGCAACAGTATTAGGCCTCTCTTGGGAATGCCGCAAGAGGGTGGAAAGAAAAGAGGGTGGAGAAGGTGCGCTCAAGCCGTGGGATGAATGTAGTCAGCGAGGATGTTTCCTTGTGAGCGGTTATCGACGTTTGGCGCGCCTCGTTTAGCAACTTCGTCATCCAAGTGGACGATACGGAAATCGAGATTGAATCGGATTGTACCGAGGTCTTGTTCTCGCGTTTGATGGAATTGGGAGCCGGAGAAAAAGAGGGTTTCTCCGGCCTTGCATGAGAAGCCGATTTTTTTGGCCGGAGTTTCTTTTTCTAAGCCTCGTGGATAACCTCCGGTGACGCCGGAATCAGATTTTTGCCAACCAATTTTGAGTGCTGGGCCATCTTTGATCCAGTCTGAGTAGTCGAAGATTTGGGAATCGTTTGGAACTTCCTTGTCGAAGTAGTCGGGATAGAAATGAAAAGTCTCCTCAGGAGTGAGGTCGTGAAGAGGAAGCCAGGCGACGATGAGGCTTTGAGGGTGAGAATACCATGTGTCGCGATGCGAATAGTAAACGGGGGCGGCCTTGGGATTCCGGTGGCCTCCGGGTAAGATGACGCGGATGCGAAAGGGGTCAAAGGCACAGCGTTCAGGGTCGAAGCCATAGCTAGTTAGGATTTCTCGAAGTCGATTAAGGTAATGTGGATCGAGATAGAAAAGCCGACGAAGCTCCCCCATGTGAGCGAAGAAGTCTTCGTCTGAGATTTGAAGGTGGGCGGTGCGAATGTCAGTGATCCCAAATTGATCGACGATGGCTTGACGGACTTCCTCTACTACAAGGGTTGAAGCCGTGTTTGCTTTGGCAAGATGGAGCCCACCTGCAAAGAGAGTCTCTCGGAGAGCTAGGTTGTCTGTTGGAGGGTTGGAGGGTTTAATGCTCATTGTTTTGATGTTGGTTTTGTTCCGCAGATGATGGCTCGGGGGCTATGAAGAGAGAGAGGGGAGGAATCGAGATCTCCGAAGAGGCGAATATTGGTGAAACCAGATGCTTCGAAAAAAGAGATGAGTCGTTGAGGTGAGTAGAGACAAGTGGAGGTGTGGTGTTCTTGTTGTTCTCCGGAGGGGAGAGTGTAGAGCCAAGTTTTCTTCAAGCGCCCGGTGTAGAAATCGATAATGCTCGTGCGTTCGAGCTTAAGGTTACCTTGTGGAGTGGGTTGTTCATTTAGGACGTAGGGTTGGAAGGAGTGATAGATCCCTGGGACGTTCATATAATCGAGGGCGAAACCTGCTCCAGGTTTGAGGGCCTGGTAGGCGCAATCGATCATGAGTTGATTTTGGCTATCAGTTTCGGCGTACCCAAAGCTGGTCCACCAGTTGAGCGCTCCGTCACAAAGTGGTTGTGGTGAGAAGGTGAAGGCGTCAGCGATTTGGAATTTAGTAGAAATTACGTCGGCTTCCGCTTGGGCTCTGCTTTGGGCTTCTGAGATGTAACCTTCAGCAAGGTCGATGCCGATGATCTCGAAACCATTTTTGGCAAGTGGAATGGAAACCCTTCCATTTCCGCAACATTGATCGAAGAGGCGGGCTTTAGGTTTTAAGGAAAGCTCGCGAGTGAGAAAGGAGACGGTTTTTTCGGCTTCGTTATTGTCTTTAGGGCGGAGAAGCACTTGAGCTAGGTTTTCGTCGTAGAAGGATTTCCACCATTCGTTTTTCATAGAGAGAGTTGGTAGGAGTCTTGGAGGTGAAGGCAGCTGAGGATAAGATAGAGAATAGGATCGGCTTCTTTTTTTTGTTCGGAAGAGCCTCGTTTAATAGTTTGGAACCAGTTCAAGATGGTCTTTTGATCTAAGAAAGAGACGTTTTTGAGGAGCGTGCTCTGTAGCGTTTCTTCAATACGGTTGATTTGTTTTTCGTTAGAGAGAAGTGGCGGAGCTAGAAAGGGGTGCTTTTCCCGAAGGGCAATTTTTTTTGGAATGAGCTTTGTTGCTGCTTTTCGAAGAATCACTTTCGTGGAGTCGTTTTTGATTTTTTGCTCGGTGGGAAGAGACCATGCGAATTCGAAGAAATGATGATCAAGAAAGGGAAGGCGGCCCTCGATAGAGTGGCTCATCTCACAGCCATCTCCCAGTGTTTTGAGAATGTAGCCCGAGAGGGCAAGGCGGGTCCAGAGCATGGCGCATTGATGAGGGTGGTCATTCTGAGGTGAGAGGTAACCTGCGTATTCAATCTGAGAGAGTGTGGAGTGAAGGTGATCTCGGGAGCCAATTTTTTTAGCGAAATCAGGAGCTAAGAGGAGGTGAAGTTTCTGACAGAAAGCGCTTTTGGCTTGAAGGAATGTCGGCCAAGCTAGCAGACCGAGGGGAGGACTATTGGGGATAGCAAAGGAGGGAGGCGGTAACATGATTCCCTTCTGTGGCGAGGAGAGTGAGGGACGGTTCCTTTTTTGAGAGTGGTCAACTAGAAGGTGTGCATAGCCTAAGAGTGCTTCGTCTGCTCCTTCTCCAGAGAGAACCGCTTTGTATCCCGCTTGATGGATAGCATGGTTCAAGCGGTGTTTCCCGATAAGTTGCCCATTGATGGACAAGCCTTCCGAGTTTGTTACCGCATAGGGTAGGTCATTGAGGAGATCGGATTGTGAAACGTTCACGATTTCAATTTCAGATCCGAGTTGAGAAGAGGTTTCCTCTACAAACGGAATTTCGTCGTAATCTTTGTGTTCAAAGCGAACGGTAAAAGCTGGAACGGTTCTTCCCAGATGACGGTGGGCGAGGTTTACGACTAGGCTAGAATCGATTCCTCCACTGAGAGAGAACGCGGCTTTGTCGTGGCAACGTTCGGTCACGGCTTCGTTGAGCTTGAAAATCAATTCTTCGGGTTCACAAGGCTGAGGCTTTCGTTCTGGAGTCCAATAGCATTTGAGAGAAATTTGATTTTCCGAGAATTCAAGAAAATGGGCAGGAGGGATTTGTTGTATGCCTGCAAAGAGGCTTTCGTTGGGTGCGAGATATTGGTGTGTGAAAGCTTGTGCTAAGGCCTGTTCGTTCCAACGTCCTTCAATTCCGTAGGTGAGAAGGGCTTTGGCCTCGGATGAAAGAAGAAGAGTTTTTCCATTAAAGAAGTAGTGAAGAGGTTTGATTCCAAAACGATCACGAGCACAGAAGAGTTTTTCGTTTTTGGAGTCCCAAAGGATAAAGGCAAATTCTCCGTTGAGGTGAGTGAGGCATTTGCAGCCGTATTCTTCGTATAGGTGAATGAGGAGTTCGCTGTCGGAGTCGGAAGCAAAGTGGTGCCCGCGTTCTTCGAGGAGTGTTCGTGTGGAAGTGTATTGGTAAAACTCTCCATTTACGATCGCTTGAATCGTTCTATCTTCGTTACTTAGAGGTTGAGGTGCTGGTGTTGTTCCAGTTAGGTGGAGAAGTCGATGACCGAGAGCGATCTTCTGGCAAGTGGAGTACCAGATGTTTTCAGCATCGGGCCCACGATGTGAGAGGCGACGAAGAGCTTCTCGAAAATTTTCTGATTCACAAGGAGATTGTGATGAATGGTAAGCAAGAATTCCGCACATACTAGGAGAAGGAAAAAACGATTTTCTTGCTGGTGTCTTTTTCAGCGAGTTGGAAGGCTCTTTCATATTCGCTGAGAGAAAATTGAGGACCAATGAGTCGTTCGACCCATTCCACATCGGTTTGAAGTGCGGTAAGAGCTCGTTCAAAGGGGCTGAAGTGAACAAACTCGATTCGAACGCGATTTTTGATGAGTGTTAGGATCGGTAGATTGAGGGTTTCGGGGGTTCGGCTTTTAACAACTAGAAGCCCGCCTGTTTTTAGGTGAGGTACGGCTTGAATAATTGACTGAGGATTAGAACAGGTTTCTACTATGGCATCGTAAAATTTTGTAGGTGAAGGAATTTTTGAAATAGTGAGCTTGGAGAAGCCCGCTTGTGCAAGGACGCGCTCGGTAAGCGCTGCGATGCGGTCTTCACCGAGGATAAGAATGTTCATCTCTGAAGAGAGAGAGCTTTCGAGGACTGCCCGAGTTGAAGCGAGAGGTTCCGTGTAGGTTCCAAGAAGAGGAGAGATATGTGGTGGTAGGCAAGTGACTTCGCTTGCTGGCACACAGATGTATTCGGAGAAGGCTCCGTTAAAGTCTTGTCCCATGAATTGAGTCTTGCCGCAAAGGTCGGGGCGTTGGTTCTTACAATCGGAGCAGACGAGGCAGGAGCGTAGGGGGTTGAGGACGATCCGATCATCTAGCTTGCATTGAGTTACTTCTGAGCCGACCTCGACGACTGTGCCTGTAGCTTCGTGTCCGAGTATGAGGTTGTCAGGGCTCGTGATTTTTCCAGCAGCGACATAGAGATCCGTTCTGCAGATTGCCGCGTAAGAGACTTTGACTATGATGCTACGGGAGTCCTGTGGCTTAGGAGCTGGAAGGGATTGTAGCTCCAGACCAGTTGAGGTCTTTACGAGAGCTTTCATGGTGCGCGTGTTCATAGTGTATGAGAAAAGGCGCTTAGTTAAAGAAGGTTGAGGTTGGGATCGTCTTGGGTGAGTTGTTGATATTTTTTTCGATTGAGTCGATAGAGTCGAGCAGCGCGGCGGGCGGAATCTTGGCGCACTTCGTCTGTTTCTAACAAAATATCGAGTTTTAGGATTTTCTTGCGGAAATTGCGCTTATCAAGGGAAGTTTCGAGGATGCGTTCGAAGAGGTTTTGCAGCTCGGGGAGAGAGAATTTTTTGGGAAGAAGTTCAAAGGCAATGGAGCTGTAGCGTATTTTGGCGCGAAGTCGTTCACGTGCGGTAGCGAGAATTTTAGCGTGGTCGAAGGCGAGTTTTGGAACCTCATCAAGAGGGAACCAAGCGGCATCGACTGCATCGGTGTCAGCGTTTGGGGGGTGGTCGATTAGGTTGACGAGGGCGTAGTAGGCTACGGTGACTACATGTTCGCGAGGATCCCGTTTGGGGTCACCGAAGGTGTAGAGTTGTTCGAGATAGATGTTTTTAAGTCCGGTCTCTTCAGTAAGTTCACGGCGGGCGCAGTCCTCAATGCTCTCTTCTGGGCGAATGAATCCTCCAGGGAGAGCCCACTTTCCTTTGTAGGGTGCGAGTCCACGTTTGATGAGGAGAATTTTGACGTCATCTTGATCAAGGCCAAAGACGACGCAATCTGTAGTGAGAGCTGGTCGAGGATATTTATAGCTATGAGGCACGATTTCCTTTTAGTGTTTTTTATACACTTGTCAATATGAAACGTTTCGCGCCTGTTCGTTCTCTAGTTAAGTTCTTTCGGGTAACGATTTTAGCGCTCGGGAGCGCTGTGGAGGAGGAGGCGGGGGGCGTCGACTTCGAGCGTGATGAGTTGGCTTTGGTCACGAAGAGAGTAGTATTTACGAAGAGCTTCAGCGGCACGACGAGCGGTGTTGTCGCTAGAGAAATGAAGCTCCCAGGTGAAGACATCATTATCTTCCGCGAAAGAAACTTGGTCGTGGGTTAACGAGATGGCGATGGTGCGAGCAGTGGTAGGATCAGTCGCTTCTTTGATGAGCGCGAAAAGGGGGAGTGAGCCTAGAAAGCTCCACTCTCGAGAGGGGCCGGCAGCAAGAGGGTAGGCGAGGAGGCTTCTTCCTGCGGAAGGGGTTGGGTGGCGGAATTTTTTGAGGGTTTTTGCGGGCGAATGGTTCTTAAAGCGTTCGTAGAAGTGGAATTCGGGAGAAGTCGCAAGTTCAAATACAACGGTAGGGAGCCCAATGAGAACGCTCTCGCGGGTATTCTCAGGAAGAGAGGCAGGGTATTCTGGAAGTGTTTCTCGGAAGCTGCTTTCAGTTTGAAAAGCAAGGGACTCGAGAAGGAGGTGGCGGGAGAGGTATTGGTCGGGAGTGGCGGCGAGAGGGAGAGGGGGAAGAGATTGTTCGGCAAGCTGTTTGGTGAGGAGGTTGACGATGGCTGCTTGATCGGGGGGGGAGTCTGGGAGAAGAGTGTTGACGACAAAGATTCCTTCGGAGGTGTTAATTCCACGAACTTCTAATGCTAGGATAGTGGCAATGGTCTGTTCGAGCGGTTGGTAAGAAGGGAGAAGGTGGATTCGCTCGCACATCTCGTTCAAACGCTTTGCTCCTTCTTGAGCGAGATAGGCCTTGCTGTTAGCTAGTGCTTTGTCGACGAGTTGGTCGGAAGACAAGGGGGTCAGAAATGGAGGGCGAGGGAATTGAGCCTGAAGTTGTTCTTCCACAAAGGTCACAAGCGCAAAGTCGGGGGCAAATCCATTTGCAAGAAGGGGAGGGGTAGGAAAGGGAGAGTTATTCTCATCGATGGAGAGAATATCTTCGCCGTCATGAGCATTCCCATAAGGATTATTAGGAAAGGGGGAGGGTTGATGTTCGCCGCTCGGGGTGTCGGGGGTGTTGTTTGAGATGAATATTCCTGCGGTGATACCGAGGATGACGAGAACAATGAGAAGAGGAAGAGGCTTCACGATGGGGAAAATTGACATCGAAGTTCTAGCGCCGACGATTTCATCTGCAAAGTCTAGAAGATGAATTTCGGATTTGAGAGCCGTAATTTCACCGAGTTGGTAATTTTACTGTTTCTCTAGTGATTCTTCATTCTGGAAAGGACGAGTGTACCAGCTGAAGAACCGAGAGAAGAGAGATTTGATGTCCTCGGTGATGAGGTAGGCGCACGGAATAAGAAGAAGGGTGATGAAGGTGGCGAAGAGGATGCCATAGGCGAGGGAGATCGCCATAGGTTTGAGGAACTGAGCTTGAAGTGAGGGCTCAGAGATGAGGGGGAGGAGGCCGGCGAAGGTGGTGAGAGAGGTCAGCAGAATAGGTCGGAAGCGTCGCGCGCTAGCAGTGAGGACGGCTTCGTGGAGGGTGAGGTTTTCTTCGCGGCGTCGGTTAATGAAATCAACGAGAACAATGGAGTCATTCACGACCACGCCGGTGAGGGCGAGGATTCCAAAGACTGAGAGCCAGGAAGGAGTTTCTCCAAGAATGATATGGCCAAGCATCGCTCCGATAACGCCGAAGGGAATCGCAAGGAGGACAAAGAAGGGTTGAACGATAGATTTGAAGGGGATGGCGAGAAGGGCGAAAAGGGTGAGAAGGAGGAGGCTACCACCAAGATAGGTCCGCTTCTTGGTTTCGGCATCATCGGCGACGAATCCGATGAATTTCCAGCTATAGGGGGAACCGACAAGAAGGCGGTCGATCTCGGGAGTGATTTCTGCAGCGATTCCCATGACATCGACTTTGTCGTCACGAACTGCGCCATCAACCTCGTTTGATTGCGCTCCGTCATAGCGTCCGATGCGACCAGGCGCTTCGGTGAATGAGATGTCGGCAACTGCGGAGAGGGGGACTTCTATTCCGTTGGGCGTTCGTAGGATGAGGTTTTCGAGAGTTGATAGATTGGCGCGGTCTTCTTCTGGAAGTCGTACCATGACCCGGATATCGTCGCGCTCGCGTTGGATGCGTTGCGCTTGTTCGCCGAAGAAGGAGGCTCGTACTTGGGCTCCTAGCTCACGTTCGGTAAAGCCGAGTTCACTGGCGCGAGGTTTGAGAGATAGCTGGAGTTGTTCACCACTTTGTTCTCCGTTATGCCAAGCCTTAGTGATGCCTTGGTCACGATAGCTTTCGAGAAGATCTTCAATCTGATCGAGAATGAGAATTTTCTCTTCATTTTGTGGGCCGTTGACCCGGATTTCGATATCGCGTCCGGAGTCATCGCCGTAGCGCCCACGTTTTTGTTCGCCACGGATCCTGAAGCTTCGGATCTGATCTTGGAAGGGTTCCATGCGTTTGCGGAATTCTTCACAAATTTCGGCGTTTCGTAATTTGGTCCATCGACGTGGACGGTCTTCGGGAGGAACCAGTTCGAAGGCGAGTGAGCCTTGACTCGGGTCTACCCAGCTACGAGAATGCCAGCCGCCTGTGGTGCAGAGAATGTTGGTAATCAATGATTCTCCGGTGGCGGGATCTCGATACTTTTCCTGAAGGTCGAGAGTGATTTGATACATCTCTAGAACCATCTCTTCAGTGACTTCTATAGGGGTCTCGTAGGGAAGCTCGACCCATGCGTTGATCATATCTCGGTCGATGGAGGGGAGATTGACGAAGCCAAGATGCCCTCCTTTCCAGTAACCGTAAGAGAAGATGCCGATGGCGAGAAAAAGAGATAGGGAGACGTAGCGGAACTTGAGGCAAACGTTGAGGCAAGGCTGGAAAATTTTTTCGACAAATGTTTCTAAGCCATAAGAGACGCTCTGTTGCAACTTAGCTAGGGGATTGAGCTTTTTACGCTCACGGTTTGTTTTGAGATGTTTGAGGTGACAAGGGAGGATGAGCTTGGACTCAATGAGAGAGAAGAGAAGGACTGGGGCAACGATGGGAAGGATGGGCTTAGTGAATGTCGACCAGCTGTCCGGCATGAACATGAGAGGGATGAAGGCGACGACGGTGGTGATAATACCAAAGGTCACGGGAGTAGATACCTCCTTGGTTCCGATGATGGCAGCGTCGGTAGGGTTCAATCCTTCACGGAGCTTTTGATAAATGTTCTCAGAGGTGACAATGGCGTCGTCGACCACAATACCGAGCACAATAATGAACCCGAAAATGGACATCATGTTGATGGTTCCATGGAGAATCGGCATAAAGATAATGCCACCTGCAAAAGCGACAGGAATCCCGAGAAGAATCCAGAGAGCTAAAGTGGGCCGGAGAAAGAGTCCTAGAACGAGAAGAACAAGCAGGGCCCCTTGAATGAGGGAGTTGAGAAGGGTAGAAAGGCGGCTACGAAGAGCTTGCGACTCATCATCCCAAATGCTGAGGGTGACTCCAGAGGGGAGGGTGTTGTGGGAGTTGGCTACGTATTCATTGACGGCGTCGGCGATCTCGAGGGCATTTTGGTCTCCGAGGCGATAGGCTTCTACGAGAAGAGTGGGAACGCCGTTGAAGCGAATGATTTTTCTATCTTGTTCAAAACCGTCCTTAACAGTGGCGACATCTCCGAGGCGAATTTCGGCGCCATCTTGAGAGCGTAAGACAATGTTCTCGAACTCTTCTCGGTTAAGTGCTTGGCCAGTTGTTCTCACCACTAGACTACCACTAGGAGCTTGTACGGCGCCAGCGGGGGTGTCGATGGAAGAGCGGCGAACTGCATCGGCGATATCACTGAGGGAAAGTCCGAAATTGAGAAGACGTTCGGGTTTAGCTTCGATTGCGATTTCGGCTTGGGAGTTTCCTACTACTTTGACATTGGATAGCTCGGGAAGCGCGGCTACTTGATCTCTAACGAGCCGAGCTGTGGCAAGCAAATCGTTCTCGTTCATGTCTCCCGAGATCGCGATCGTAATCACTTCTCGATATTTTTGCGTTTCGGGGACGCTTATTCTTGGGGGTTCGGTTTCGGAGGGGAAGGTGTTGACTTGATCGATGCGAGCTTTGACTTCTTCGAGAAGCTCTTTGGGATCGACGCCGTCTTTTGCTGTTATCTGGATTTCAGCACTATTCCTTTGGCTTTTAGAATAAATCTCTTTGATGCCGGGGAGGCCGTCGAGAGCTTGCTCAATGGGAATTGAGACGTTTCGCTCCACATCGGTTGGGCTACTGCCACGATAAGGGACATTGATGCGGACTTCGTTAAAGTGTTGGTTCGGATAAACTTCGTAGGGAATTTTATCGAAAGCCAACCAACCCGCAAAGATCAGGATCGCGACCATAAGAATATTGGTCGCAATATCGTTGCGGGCAAAAAAACTAATCATTGAAGTGCAAAGGAGAACGCTAGAGAAGGGGGCCAGCTATCAGCGAATTTTTTCAAGCATCGACTTCAAGTCTGTAGCGTGGAATTGAGGAATCGACTTCTTGAGCATACCGATCGATTCCGCCAGCAAGGGCGAAGGTCTCATTAAGGCCATGACCTCGGAACCACGAGACATGGTTGAGCACAGATTGACCCGAGTGGTCGAAGAGGATGACACGGGGGGGAGGCGTTTGCGAGGAGAGTCGGGAGAGGGTGCTATCGGTGAGGAGCTCGGCGTTCGGGAAGGGGACGGCCTCGAATTCCTCTCGGGTGCGGGTATCGATGATGATGGGAGGCTCCTCGCTGGAGAGTTCGCTTTGAAGGGTGGAAGGCTCGAGGAGGAGGGCTTGTTCTTCTTCGTGGCTTTCGGTGATGACCTGGATGGCCTTTTCGAGGTCGATTTCGTTATCTCGGCAGACTTGTTCGAGAGAGTTTTCTTCGGAAAAGGCGCAGGATTGGCAGCCGCCAATATGAAAATGGGCGAAGAGAGCGCGTCTGGCAGAGGGAAAGGTGCCGAGAAGGTCTCGGATTGGTGCAGTGGGGTCGAGGACGGACGACGGCATGGGTGACTATCGATCCAACTTCGGGGTTGGTCTACGGCAGATTTTCGTTCTTTGTTAATTTGTCGATTTTGGGAAATTAAAGCCAAGCAGAAAAAGGCCTATCCGTATTACTCTGGAGAAATAGCTTCATCGTGTAGTTGAGAGTCGGTTAATTCGGAAGTGGGCTTCTCTTCTTCAGGAAGCGGAAGAGCGAGGATTTCTTGTTCTTTTGCGCTCAATTTTTTCCAATCGACTATTTCCTCCAGAGAGCGCTTGTTTGGCGGCTTCTTCCTAATTCTTCACTTTGGCAAGGTTCTTTGCCTGTTCAAGATGAGAGCCGGCTTGCCATACCTTGAATGCTGATTTTGCAGGTTTGTATGACAGGGAGCCCGCAAGTGTCAAAAATACTGCAGTTGCTGATATGAAATAAATTCGAGGTTTGTAGTTCTTTCGACTCCGAACAATCGGTGTGTTGCCATCAATTCCCATGGCTGCGATGTAGTGTATAGCCCTTGAGATGACAATATTTTGTCGTCTTATGTTTAGCATTCCGAACTCGTTCGCGAGTTCGGATTTTTTTTGTAATGTTCTAATGGGAAAAAATTTTAAAAGAGTTGGCGAACATTGCTTCGATTAATTGATTTGATGAGTAGGTTTTGAGAAATGAGCTGGAGATGGGATTTTCTGTTTTTGATGACGTCTCTGATTTTTTTCGCGGCGGCTCAAGCCTATGGTAAGCGAGCTGAAATTGTTGAGAGAATCGGGGCCTTGGAGGGAGGTGAGTTTGCAGATGAGCGTTCTCTGAACTATTCGGTACTCCTGATGGGGATGGGCTCTCTTTTTGCGCTCCTTTTTCTATTTCGTTTGTTTTGGAGGCTTAGAAATTGGCATCGAGGGAAGGAAGCGTCATCGCTGCTGGCAAAGGATGGGAAAAATTGATAGGAAGGTCTTCAGAATGAGCGTGAGCGGACGATATATGAGATTCTACAGCCCCTTTTTTGGTCGGGCTGATGGCTCTATGATGTTTTACTCTGTGTTAGTAGTTGCAGGAGTTTTGCTGCTGCTGAGTTCTTGCGCGAAGGATGAGGCCTCATCGCTGTCGGCTGCGGAACAAGATACGGGGAAAATCTTGGCTCTCGACGAGAGCTCGGGTCGAGCGGCTTTGGAGCAGCGTTTTGCCAGCTACGAAGACGATGTAGTGCTTGATGATGAGGGAAACATTACTTCTGATTCACGTCGGAGTTCTTTTGAAGGGCGACGGATTGGAGGGCAGGGGGGCAATAGCTTTCAAGGACATTCGTTTGATACCAATCCCTATGTAGGGAAGCGCTTTGCGCATGGGAATGAATTTGTTGGGGTGTCAGCATTCGATACGGGAACCAACCGCAATTCTAGTCGGCCATGGTTTTTGCAACAGCAGGCTAATTCCGCGCAAGGTGCGCGAGCGGTGACTTCGACGAATAGTCGTTTCTCGGGGGAGAATTCGAATGCGGCGCGAGTAGCGAACGAGCGCGGCGGGCAGGCATTGTCTCGACCGTCTAATGTGGAGACGGATGTGCGTCGGCGAGTTTTTACTGAACCGACGGTCCTCTCCAAAGAGGATTACAATCGCATTTACAATCGCATAACACTTGAAGATAGCAATCGCTTGCTCGGCCGCTAAGTGACGTTAGAGCTAAGGATAGAGTCATTGAATTGATGAGTGAGGAATCAAAAGAGACGAAGAAGGGTTCGTTAAAGGAAGAGTTGTGGAGGATTATTTTTGAGGCGGAGACTCCCTCGGGCCGTCGTTTTGACGTAGCACTGCTCTGGGTTATTGCTGCGAGCGTATTGGTGGTGATTCTTGAGAGTGTGCCCACCTACCGGGAGCAATATGGAACCTTGTTTCATGTTCTTGAGTGGTTCTTTACTATCTTGTTTACCATTGAATACGGGATTCGGCTCTGGCTAGTCCGGCGCCCCTGGCGCTATGTCTTTAGTTTTTATGGAATCGTGGATCTCTTGTCCTGCTTGCCGACTTATCTTGCTTTGTTTTTGCCTTGGTCGATGCACTCTTTACTGATCGTGCGGATCTTCCGTCTGTTGCGGATGTTTCGAATTCTCAAGATGATTAGCCACGTTGAGGGGGCTAATTTATTGATGCGGTCGATTTATGCGAGTCGAGCCAAAATTACGGTCTTTCTCTTTTCTCTAGCAGTCTTTGCCGTGATTGTAGGGACCTTGGCCTATCTCTTTGAGAGTGGGGAGAATGGAGGCATCGATAGCATTCCGATGGGGATTTACTGGGCAGTCGTTACCATGACCACTTTGGGCTATGGAGATGTGACGCCTCTGACAATTGCGGGGAAATGTCTCACCGTTGTGACCTCGCTTTCTGGATTCGCTATTATTGCGGTACCAACGGGGATTTTTGTTTCGGAGGTTGCCAATATTCGTGAGCGCAGCGAACACATGACTGAGGCTTGCCCAGGGTGCGGGAAGAACGGGCATCTTCCCGATGCGAAATATTGCCGTGTTTGTGGAGAGAAGCTGGACTTCTAGGGGCTGGCGAAGAGGAGAGGGGAGGGAGATTAGGAGGGGACTGTAGAGCAGATACCCGGCTACGAAAAAAGCGCATGCCCAGAGCGGAGACGCGCTTCAATATAAAATGTTCTTCAGCAGCTTAAATAAGGCCAGCCTTCTTCAAGGTCACATAAGCTCCGTTCTTGTTGATAGTGCGGAGAGCCTTGGCAGTGAGCTTCACCTTGACGTGGCGGTCCAGTTCAGGAACCCAGATACGCTTGGTCTGAAGATTTGGAATCACGAGGCGCTTGTTTACCTGAGTGACGTGGCGTCCGATACCGCCTTTTTTCTTCGCCAAACCAGAGCGGTGAATCTTACGACCAACGCGGACTTTTGAACCTCGGATGCTACATACTCGTGACATAATAATCTCCTTGCTGCAGGGGGCGCGGAGGAAAAGCCTTTTCGCTCCATAGGTCAAGAAGAATCGAGCAAATGAATTCCTAAAAGCTGGCTATTTGAGAAGCATCCAGATGGACATGGCCATCATCATGAGATTTTCGATGAGGGAGACCAATCCGAGAGGGACTTGGCTGTTGCCTCCGACACAAGCGCAATTGAGCTCTTTTTTCTCCAAATAGACTGCTTTGAAGACCGATATCGCGCCGATGGTGGTCATGACGAGGATGAGAGGCGCGACCACCAGAGTGAAAAGACCCGCAATCATGAGGGCCCCACCGACTGCTTCTGCAAATGGGTAGAAGTAGCCGTATTTATGGAAGTGACGGGCCAGAAGATCGTATTGAGCGAAGCTTTTTGCGTAAGCAATGAGGTTCTGTAGTTTGAGAATCCCGAGGACGCACATACTGAAGGCGATGAAGAGTTCAGCCACTCGTAGCGCAGGGAGTTTCTCGTTGCTCATCCAACTCGTGGTCAAGGCCACCAGTAAGCAGATCGAAAAGAGGGCGATGACTGGGCGGTAGCGAGCGAGTTTGCTGGGTTTTTTAGCCGAGCAGCAGCAACTGGATGAATCAGAACTCATGAGCGAGGTTGAGAAAGTAGGACTAACTTTTGAGGGAGAGGAAGAAGAAAGGAGTGAAATACGGAAGCTTTGAAATTTGCAGGGAGTTCGGTAGGTTGGGACGGGGAACTATTTAAGCAATTCGATTCATCTTCAACGTTTCTAATTTTATCTGCGGCAGATTTCTGCACTGATTGAAAAAATTGCCTCACCCACAGATTCTGCGGAGGAGGCTAAACAATAAATGTTGCCAGATCCATTGTCGGCGAAGAGGCAAAGTCTTTAGTTGCTTCAATATGGTAGAACAGTAGATATAAGGTGAGTCCTAGTCCAAAGAATAGAATGGGTAGTCTTAATACGACGCAGATTAGAGCCTTAGAGCCTGAAAGCCGATTGAAAGTCTGTTGCGTGTATTTTTTCCGGAGAGAATTCCGCCTATTAGGCAAACGATAATCTAAAACGCGGCATAGGATAAATTTGTTGGCGTGAGTGAGGCAGGAGGGCTGCCTGCTAAAATTAGGGATGATAAAATCGAAATCATTGAAGGAGCAGCAAGTAAGCTATTTGCTGGAAAGAAGACTCCTTTGAATTGGCTGCTACGGCGATTACATCCTGTGTAAAAATTCTACTAAATTCGGAAATTCGGTTTCTTTGAAATGAGGACTTTTAGAAAGTATTGGGTAGTAGATTCTAGGTGTAGCGGGCAGATCCATGGCTCGTGCAGGAAAGGAATTTTCGACGATTCTTAGGTAGAGAGTCAAAGACGGTAAGTCGGGCTTTGAATAAAAATGGGCAATCTGACAATTTTCTGACAGGTTCCTCACTGCAATCTGACCAGTGACTTGGTAATCTATTCATTCTCGCCACGTTACCGATTTTGCGGTGACTTGAATAAAGAAGAAAAAACAATGAAATCATTAGAAAATTTTTGTGGTAGTAGGGCGAGGACTCAAATGATGGGTAGACTTGTGGGACTGGCATTCATCTCTTGGGCGGGAGCATTGCAGGCGGCTTCTTTGACGCTTCAAGCTGAGCTTTCCCACCCAGTCAGAAAAGCAGGGGAAAAGAAATCGACCTATTTGAAGGTGTCGACAACAGGGGGGGCGCAAGTGGCCGAGGTGGATCGCGCTCCCATTAATTTGACCCTTGTTCTCGATCGTTCGAGTTCAATGAATGGGGAGAAAATCGTGCAGGCACGGCAGGCCGCTAAGTTGGCGGTCTCTCGTTTGCAACCTAATGATATTATTTCGGTAGTGGCTTACGACAATGTGGTGGAAGTGCTGGTTCCTGCCACCAAGGCTTCTGATAAGGAGGCCATTAATCGCTTGATCAATAATATTTCGACTAAAGGGAATACGGCACTTTTTGGAGGGGTCGCGAAAGGCGCAGAGGAGCTGCGCAAGTTTAAGCAGCGTGATGCGATTAATCGGGTAGTGCTTCTTTCTGATGGACAAGCTAACGTGGGACCAAGTGACCCAAAGGCTTTGGGGGATCTTGGTGCCGCTTTGGCGCAGGAGGGAATCTCGGTCACTACGATTGGGCTCGGAGGAGGGTATAACGAAGATTTGATGGATACCCTTGCAATGAAGAGCGACGGGAATCACTCCTTCGTGCAAACGCCCGGGGAGTTAGCGGCGGTCTTTGAGCAAGAGTTAGGAACTCTAGCTTCTGTGGTAGCGAGTGATGTCGAATTCTCAGTGACTTTGGGCGAGGGGATTCGCCCAGTGAGAGCTTTGGGAAGAGACGTGGAAATTCAGGGGCAAACGGTTTCGTGGAGTTATAACCAAGTTTATGCTGAGCAGGAGAAATTTCTTTTGCTTGAAGTTGAGTCCATTCCACAAAAGGCTGATACCGATCAGTTAGTAGCGACGGCAAAGGTCGATTATCTTGATGCGGTTGCGAAGAAAGAGGAGTCAACGAGCACGAGAGCAGTTTCCAGGATTCTTTCAGCAGAATCCGAAGTAGAAATTCAACAGAATCGCGAGGTGATGATTGCAGTGGTGGCTGCATTGGCTACTGAGAAAAGTGAATTGGCTGTCAAGCTTCGAGATGAAGGAAAAATTAAAGAAGCGCAGATTGTGATTACTGAAAATCGTGATGAGCTTGAGAAGCAGGCAGTGAATTTGAGTTGCCATGATTTGCATTTAGAGGCCGACAGGAATGGATTTGATAATGAAGCTCTCCTCGATGACAGAGCTTGGACAACTCGACGCAAGGCAGTCAAGCAACGTGGGAATGTTAGTAGGTCTCAGAATCGTGCCTACCGTTCAGTCGATTAGTTAAAGTATGAGAAGCTCACCGCAACGTCTTCGGTTTATTTTCGTGACTTTGGTTACGTTAGCGCTCGTTGCGATGGGCTGGCTTGCATATGTCTGGGCGGGGGAGGAGCGTAATCGCACTGAGGAGCGTTTTCAGGGCCTGATCACTCAGCAGCTTGATGAGGTGGAAGAGCGTTTGCAGTCGAGGATGGAGGTATTGGATCGCGATTTGTTAGATTCGTATCAAAAGGCTTCTTTTGACGTGTCAAAGGTTGAGAACTCTCTTGCTCTACAGGTCTTTGAAGTCGATGGTGACGGCAAATTGGCTTATCCGCTTCCTCAGTTTAAGACCGTTAATACGTGGGCTAATATTTCACCTGACAATGATCCTAATTGGCTTTTCGATACTTCGAATAGTAGGGCGAAGGGGTTTTATCGTCGGACCGCGAGCCTCTGGGAATCGGGGCGGCGCTTAGGCGAGGGGGGTGATGAAAATGAGGTTATTGAAGATGCTCAGTTGTCGAGCTATTCGGTGAAACAGGAAGTTTTTAGTAATGCCAAACGAGGATGGTACCGTTTCTTTTATCACGATGATGTTCATTATCTCCATTGGATGGCCTTACCTCAAGGGAGAGTGCTGGGAGCCGAGATGAATCGTGCTGCGATGTTGGCTCGCTTGATTGGTTCTCTCCCAGACAGTGGTCGTCTTTCCGGTGCTCGCGTTGTTTTGCAGAGTGCGAGTCAACAGAATCTCTATCAGTGGGGTGATTACGAATTTGATGAGGGGGAAGAGCCTCTTGTGGTGCGTGCTTTGGAATCTCCTTTCGAGTCTTGGCAACTTTCTTACTATGGGCCAGGTATTCAGGAGAAAGGGAATCCCTTTGGACGTCCGGGAGGGTGGTTTCTGTTGCTATTGCCTCTTTTGTTTCTGGTTTTGGCAGTTTGGTATTATCATGAGAATGGTCGCGCTCTTCGAGAGGCGAGACAGCAGGTTTCGTTTGTGAATCAGGTGAGCCATGAGCTGAAGACTCCGCTAACGAACATTCGCCTCTACAGTGAAATGGCACAGACAGAGTGGCAGCAGAGAGAAGAGGAAGAAGGAGCTTCGATGTTAGGGAATTCCCTTGAGGTGGTACAGGAGGAGACCAAGCGTCTTTCACGTTTGATTCACAATGTATTATCGTTTGCCCGAAAAGAACAGAAGGGGAAAGCAACTGGGAAGCTGAGAGTCGAGGTGCTAGCGCTTGCAGAAGTGGTGCAAGCCGCTCATCACCAGTGGGAACCTGTTTTCGAGCGTCGAGGGATTGAATTGAAAGTGGAAGGAGAGGAAGGCTTAAACGTGATAGCTGATCGCGATGCTCTTCTTCAGGTTTTTGGGAACCTTTTTTCTAATTTAGAGAAATATGGTGGCGAGGGTTCTGAGGCTTGCTTGTCGTTTTCACATGAATCGGAAGAGCGGGTGAAGCTCCGCTTGCAAGATAGTGGACCTGGGGTTCCCAAGAAATTGCGAAAGCGAATCTTCGAGCCTTTTTACCGAGTGCGAACGGATCTTAGTGAAGGGACCTCGGGGACCGGGATCGGCCTCAGTATTTCGCGTGAACTGATGCGCGAAATGGGGGGAGAGCTTCGCTTGTGTCCTGTGAGTCAGGGCGCGTGTTTTGAAATAATTTTACCCTGCTAAGAAATGAATTCTCCTCTTATTTTAATTGCTGAAGACGACGTGCTCACTCGTCAGGCCCTTGTGCGTATTCTCGAACAAGAAGGCTACCGGATTGCCGCTGCTGCAGATGGGCAAGAAGCGTTGACTTTGTACAGAGAGGAGAAGCCAGATATTCTTTGCCTTGATGTGATGATGCCGAATTTAGACGGCTACAGTGTGTGTGAGAAAGTGCGTGAAGAAGACAAGGTCACTCCGGTGCTTTTTTTGACGGCCAAGGCGGAGGAGATGGACAAGGTCGTCGGCCTGAATCTAGGAGCAGATGACTACGTGGCCAAACCGTTCGGTGTGCAAGAAGTGCTGGCTCGCGTGCGCGCGCTCTTGAGGCGGACCGGGCAAACTGAAAAGAGTGATGACCACTCACTGGGCGCGAACTTTACCATAGCCGACGTGGTCGTGGAGCCTGATTCCCTTCTTGCACGCAAGCCTTGTGGCAAAGAGGTGAAATTGTCTCTCCGTGACACGAAGATCCTCAAGTTACTCTTCGAGAAGAAAGGGCAAGTGGTGACTCGCGACCAACTCTATGATGAGGTGTGGGGAGTGAACTTCTTCGCGAATAGTCGTTCGCTGGATCAACATGTCTCCCAGCTTCGAAAAAAAATCGAAGCAGACCCTGCTGAACCTCGGCTCATTGAGACCGTTCATGGGGTGGGGTATAAATATGCAGAGTGACTAACCCTAGAAGTGACTTGTTCGACTAGGTAGAAATTCTGGAGTTAAGTCTCTCTTATAGTAAGCGACTGAAACACGGCCTGGTTGACAGATTTTAGGCAGGGGCCTGATT
>CAYUHN010000037.1:0-22360 GCA_964444495.1 uncultured Roseibacillus sp.
CCTACTTTGGCGGCCGCAATCACCACTTCATCGGGTTTTTCTTTTTCTAGAAATGAATACACTGCTTCCTGAGAAACTAGATCTAGCTCTTCTCGACCAGCAGTTTAGAATCAACCTAGAACCTTCGTTCTCAATAGCTCTGCATAAAGCAGAGCCAACCATTCCTCGATGCCCCGTGATAAAGACTCTATTCATTTCAAAAAAACGAAGAACTATAGCAACCTACAGGACAACGGAGTCACCTACTTTGCGGCGTTCATATTGTTCCTTGATCCAATGGTAAGTTTTTTCCATTCCAGTGACTAAGTCAACTTCAGGTTCCCATCCAAGCTTTTGCTTAATTTCGGTGTTATCAGAATTACGCCCACGTACTCCCTGGGGAGCATCAAGATTGTAATTTCTCTTCACTTTGACTCCGGCAATATTCTCAACGATATCTAGTAAACCGTTGATAGTAACGAGCTCGCTCCGCCCAAGATTCAAAGGATCCGTTATATCAGAAACCATCAACTTATCGATTCCAGTCAAACAATCATCGATATACATAAATGATCGAGTTTGTTCACCGTCTCCCCAAATTTCCATTTCAAGTTCGTCTCTATCAACACACTCGATAACTTTACGACACATAGCAGCTGGTGCTTTTTCACGTCCTCCGTCCCAAGTCCCATAAGGACCATAGACATTATGAAAACGATAGACTTTAGAAAGAAAGCCAAAGTCTTCCTCAAAGTTTTTACACAATCGCTCTGAGAAAAGTTTTTCCCAACCATATCCATTTTCCGGCATTGCTGGGTAAGCATCTTTTTCTTTCAGAGCAATCACCTCCGCATCGGACTGCTTATAATCAGGATAAACACAGGCACTTGAGCTATAGAAAAAGTCTTTTACCCCATGATCTCTCGCGGCCATTAACATGTGAGTATTGATGAGAACACTGAGCATACAGAGGCTGCGATTGCTCTCAATAAAGCCCATCCCTCCCATATTGCACGCGAGGTTGTAAACTTGATCACAACCTTCAGTTACCCGATAGCAAGATTCCTTTTCTTCTAAATTAAGAGTGAGATTCTCTGCCCCATCATGCAACTGATACCACTCAGTAACCGGTTTGATATCAACAGCAACAACCTGATGCCCTTGTGCAAGATAACTCTTTGCCAAATGCCCACCTATGAAGCCTCCTGCACCTGCGATAAGAATTTTCTGACCCATAGATTAGCTCAAAAATTTAAGAACCAGCTGAGTTCCGGCGAAAAACACTACTTTTTTCAAAGCGTCCGCCATTGGTCGTTCTTATAAAAAGAGACCTGAGGATGACGAAAGACTGTTTTTGTGCCAAAGCACAAGTGGGAGAAACGATATTGAGGCCAAAAGTTCAATAAAAAATGAACTTTTCACTACTCACTCTCCAATTTCACCAAGACGAGATGCTTCTTCTAAGCTCGTTCGCGCACGAGAAGGTCGAAAATGTCGACGCTCACTGGTCGTTCTTCCCCCATCCATTCGAGAAGCACTAGCGCTCTTTCTTGGGCGGGTCGCACTTCTAATATTTCTCCGCGGAGACCCTGAAATGCGCCTTCGACGAGTTCGACTTCGTCCCCAATTCCCAGACGTTTCTCGATAGTTAGAACCGGCTCGATTTCAGTTCCCTCTTCGAGAAACTCCTCTCGCAGTTTTTCTACGAAGTTGGATGAAACCTCGGGAAGATTGCTTCCGAATTGAACAACCCCACTTACTCCATTGATATGCAGTAGATCACAAAGATGAAGAGCTTGGTCAAAGTAGGCTAATAGATAGCCTGGAAAAAGGGGTTCTATCCACCAGATCTTACCTCTTTGGGTTGGTTTTTTGTAGCGAACACGAGGGCAAAAAACCTCAACGCCTTCCATCATTTTACTTCGGACAGCGGCTGCCGCGATATGCTCTCGGCGTGTTTGGGTACGAAGACAATACCAAGCGCACTCCTGCGCCTTCGCCGATTCTTCATCTGAATAACTCATTCACCCAGAAAACGTTGTAAGATAGGCAATACAGTTTGAGCTCGACGAGACCAACGCTCTAATTTTTCAAAACGTTCCTGATGAAAGGCTCGAGTCTCTTCGTCAGCCTCGCCCTCCGCTAGGGCTTGCAACTGGTCGAGCTTCGCCTCGCCACTGCGCAAATGGGGACGAATCTGATTGCGGATAAATCCCCCGACAAGCTGCTTCAAATTAAGATTTGCTTCAAAATAAGTACGACGAGAATCCGGCCCTGAAACTTCCTTGAGAGCCCCAAGAGCCTTCAATAAGTTGAGGCTTTGACTTGCGGTGCCTTTGCTAATTCCAAGTTTTTCAACAAAATCAGCCTGTGAACGCGGTTCTTTGGAGACAAAAAGGTAGCCGTATACTTCACCCACAGATTTTGGTAACCCAAGCACTTTCACCCCATCACAAAAATAGGCGATTGTTGCTCGCTCCAACTCCGTAAAGACTTTTACGCCCCCTTCGAGATTAGTCCTTACCTCTGACACACACTTATTCTATAAAAATCGAGTAAGAGTTCAATAAAAATTGAACTCTGCTTTTTCATGGCGCTTTGGAACACTCTTTTTAAGCGCTCCAACGCTGCAGAGCTAAATCTAGTTCTTGGCAAGGTTTGACCCAATACTCCTCGGCTAGCTCAACAGTTGCTCGTTTTCCCGCACTATTTGTAACATGAAGAAACACCGGAGTTTTACCTGGGTGTTCACCAAGACAGGAACGAATTGTCTCTAAATCGCTCCGAGAATCGCGTGCTATCCGCACTTGGAGCTCAAACGACTTCGCTGATTTCGACTTCGTCTTTCTAAGCTTCAATTCCTTAAAATCGCTCCCGGTCAAACGGCGTTGTTCGGTTCTGTCGTCAATTCCAATCGCAGCTCGAAAGCGAACCATTTGCCCAGATTCGAGCAATCCTGCTTCCTTCGCTGGCGTATAACTTTCCGCCCACATCATCATCTCACGACTTCCGGTAAAGTCTTCGATCACAACAATCCCAAACGGTTTCCCCATCTTGGTCGTGCGGTGCTCAACACTCCGAATCATCCCCGCAAAGGTGAAGCGCTTTCGTTTATCAGAAATATCGAGATCGTCGATCAAACCGAGTTGCTCAAAACGATCCGAACTCAGCAGATCCCTAAATTTATCAAGAGGATGACCAGTAACATAGAAGCCCAACAGCTCCTTCTCATGTTCTAAACGCTCTTCCTTACTCCACTCCCCAACCTCTGGCCCAGAGCCAGTTCCTAAGGTAGGTTCAGTGGGGGCAGAGGTAAAATCCATTGCATCAAAGAGAGCTCCCTGCCCCGCGGCTTTATCACGCTGAGCCAAACTGGCCGAGGCCACCACCTTCTCAAGACGAGTAAACATACTTGCGCGGCTTTCCCCCGTCCAATCAAGCGCACCGGCTTTGACGAGGTTTTCAAAAATACGCTTATTAACTACTTTCGAATCGAGGCGATTTGCAAAATCTTCCAACGAAGTAAATTCTCCATTCGCTTCGCGCTCCGCGATCGCCTGTGCCATGGCTGCTTCACCAACATTTTTAATAGCAGCAAGACCATAACGAATCGCTTTGCGGCCTTCAGATTCCTCTGGAGCAAATCGTAAACGTGATCGATTAAGATCAGGAGGAAAAATCTCAATATTCATGCGATGGCATTCCGCTACAAAGACTCCAATCTTGTCCGTATTGTTAATCTCGTTGGACAGAAGAGCAGCCATGAATTCAACGGGAAAATTGGCTTTCAAATAAGCCGTCCAATAAGAGATATGCCCGTAGCAAGCTGAGTGCGATTTATTAAATCCATAGCCCGCAAAGTTAGCAATTTTATCGAAGATTCGGTTCGCTAGCTTTGCCTCGATATTATTGACCTCTGCTGCCCCCTTCACAAACAAATCGCGCTGCTTAGCCATTTCAGCAGGCTTCTTCTTCCCCATCGCTCGACGCAAAATATCCGCACCACCAAGCGTGAAGCCAGCGAGCTTCTTAGCCGCATTTTGAACCTGCTCCTGGTAGATCATGATCCCATAGGTATCACTACAAACTTCTTCTAAAAGAGGATGCTCATAAACGGCCGCACGACGACCTTCCTTGACCTCAATCATCTCATCGATGAACTGCATCGCTCCAGGTCGATAGAGCGCAAGCAGGTCAATGATGTCTTCGATTTTACGGACTCCATAACGCTTGCAGGTTTCGGTCATTCCTCCGGACTCCATCTGAAAAACCCCCATCGTTTCACCACGCTCAAGAAGCGCAAAAGAAGGTTCATCATCAAGAGGAACTTCGCGAATATCGAAATCAGGAGCGTGATAGTGAATATGCTGCACCGCATCTTGAATAACGGTTAAGTTCTTCAATCCCAGAAAATCCATTTTGAGCAAACCAACTTCGGTAATCGCTCCCATATCGTATTGGGTTACAACCTCCCCTTCGTTGCCTCGAGTCAAAGGGACATGCTCATCGAGATCACGATCACCAATCACAACCCCCGCAGCATGGATACCCACATTTCGCGTCAAACCCTCCAATTTGATAGCGTGCGACCACAGCTCTTTGTAGGTGCTACTACCATCTACCGTATCACGCAGTTCTTGCTTACTCTCATACTCTTCCTTGAGCTTTACGCCAGGCCTGGTCTCAATCAGCTTGGCGAGACGATCCGCATCTCCGTAGCTCACCCCCATAACTCGAGCGACATCACGGAGAACACTTTTCGCCCCTAATGTTCCGTAAGTGATAATATGAGAAACACATCGCTCACCGTATTTTTGACGAACATATTCGATTACTTCTGCACGACGGCTCTGACAAAAATCGATATCAACATCAGGAGGACTTACCCGCTCGGGATTCAAAAATCGTTCGAATAAAAGCCCGAAGCGCATGGGGCAAATATCGGTAATACCCAAAGTATATGCTACCAGAGAACCCGCCGCCGAACCCCGTCCAGGACCAACAGGAATCCCCTGATCTCGCCCCCATTTAATAAAGTCGGCAGTAATAAGGAAATAACTCGCAAAACCCAATTGATTAATCGTATCGATTTCGTAATTCAATCGCTCCAAAAGCTCTGGATCCGATTTTTTTTCTTTCCCATAACGATCCTCTAACCCTTCTAAGCAAACCTTCGAAAAATACTCCTCTCTCGGCGAGCCATCGGGGGAATCAAATTGCGGATACTTCTCAGAACTTGTCGCGTCGAGATGAAGAGTTACATTGCAGCGTTCCGCAATTTCTAAGGTATTGTCACAAGCTTCAGGAAACTCTTCGAAGAGCTCCCTCATTTCCTCAGCACTCTTGAAGTAAACTTCGGGGGAATACCTCATTCGATCCGCATCAAAGAGCAACTTACCCGTACCGATACAGATCATCACATCGTGCGCTTCATGATCTTCTCGATTCAAGAAATGAACGTCATTTGCAGCCACGAGTTTCACCCCTCGTTCTTTGGCAAATTTCACCAATACAGGGCGCACTCTAGCTTGCTCCTCAAGACCATGATCATGAATCTCAACATAGAAATTCTCTTTCCCAAAAATTTTCTCTAACTCAACGAAGGCCTCGCGAGCTTTCTCTTCATCTCCTCTGAGAATCCATTCATTCACCGGTCCAGAAATGCAACCACTCAAGCAAATGATACCCTCAGCGAATTCACGAAGCGTTTCGCGATCAACCCTCGGCTTCCCATAATAAAGGCCTTCGAGGTGACCCTTCGTTACTAGCTTAGTTAAATTTTGCCAGCCCACCTCGTTCTCTGCCAAAAGGGTCAAATGAGTTGAGCGCTTACGTCCGACTACTTCCTTCTTCTCGCTCATTGTAAAAGGAGCGAGATAAATTTCGCAGCCGAAGATGGGTTTGATATCCGCATCCTGACAGGCCATGAAGAAATTGACCGCACCATAGAGATTTCCATGATCCGTCATGGCCACCGCTGGCATCTCCAACTCTGCAGCCTTCTTGACTAGATCCTTGATGCGAACGGCTCCATCAAGAGTGGAATATTCAGTATGAAGATGAAGGTGAACAAAGGACGGGCTACTCATCGAGGAAGAGCTAATCATGTCCACTCACCGAGACAAGGATGAGAGAGCCGAAATCAGGTAAAAAATCTGAAAAATTTATATTCCGAACCGAGCGCCTCAACTTCTCAGGCAGATTCGAGAAGTTTTTTAGCCATAGTAACGGCTTCCTTGCCGCCGCCTCCAAGCATTCGCACCAATTCTTGGACTCGCTCTTGACCTCTCACCTCTCGTAACCGTGAGAAAGTTCGGCCTTTCTCTACAACCTTCCCAACCAAATAATGATTTGAGGCCACCGCTGCCACTTGAGGAAAGTGGGTAATACTCACCACTTGGTGAGATTCCCCCAAGCTCGCCATTTTCCGCCCCACCGCCGCAGCCACCTCACCTCCAACATTAGCATCAATTTCGTCGAAAACCATCAACGGGGTCTGATCTTTATCTGCCAGAGCGCTTTTCACCGCCAACATCACCCTTGCAAGCTCACCACTCGAGCCAATTTTGCGTAGCGGCTTGAGTGGCTCCCCAGGATTGGGGCCAAAGAGAAAGTCAATATCTTCAAGTCCAAGAGGGCCTGCCTTTTCTCCCACTGAGAGCATGGCCTCAAACTCCGACTGCTTGAAACCCAGCTCCTTTAGATGCTTCTTCACCTCACGAGTAAGCCGAGGAACAGCCTTCTTTCGCTTCCTCCCCAGAGCCTTTCCTATCTCTTGAACCTCTTTCTCTGCCGCCACCACCTGAGCACGTAACTCTTCCAGCCGCTCTCCACGATTGTCAATATCTCCAAGGCGATCACGAGCCTCTTCCGCCGTTTGCACCACGTCTTCCAGTGTCGGTCCGTATTTCCTTTTAAGACTTTCCAACGTATCAACCCGATCTTCCAAGGCTTGCGCTTCTTGAGGATCAATCTCGAGCTCACCCAAATACTCGCTCAAACCTCGCATCAATTCCTCAAGCCCCACCGCAAATGAGCCCAAATCCTCAAAACGCTCTTCATTACTATTATCGAGCTTCTCCAACTCATGCGCGAGGCGCTGCAAAGAACCTAGTTGACCCACAATCCCCCCTCCTCCATCCAACAGGGCAAGAGCCTCCCCAGCAACCTCGCGTAACCGAGCGCCATTGCTCACTTGCTGATAACGCTCCTCCAGCCCCGCAACCTCATCAAGCGCAATCGCCGCCCCCTCGATCTCCGCCACCTTATGTCGAAGTAGCTCCAGTTCCGCTTCGCCCGCTCGCTCAGAACTACGGAGGTCCTCATAATTCGCTCGCGCTTCGCCATAACGACGCCAACAAGCTCGATAGCTCTGCGCCTCTTGTTCAGCCTCTGCATAAGCATCCAGCATAGCTAATTGCCGGTCAGTTGAATGAAGACTCTGCTGTTCACCAGGACCGTGCAAGTCCACCAAATTTTCAGCCAAAGACTTAAGCAGGCCAAGAGTTGCAGGACTATCATTCACAAACTGTCGACTCACTTTCTCTCCAACCACTCGGCGAATAATCAATTGTCCATCTTCACAAGAAGCGCGGCCAGCATCTTCCAGAATCGAATCGATTGCAGCAGTATCAGCCAAATCAAAAACAGCTTCTACAACACAGCTATCCTCCCCTGTCCGAATCAGCCCTCGATCAGCACGCTCACCCAACACTAACTTAAGAGCACCAACAATCACCGACTTACCGGCTCCGGTCTCACCCGTTACCCCTACCAGCTGATGACCCAACTCCCAGACCAATTGATCAACTAGAGCTAAATTCTGAATGCGCAGTACTGAAAGCATAGAACTGTCATTGCTTAACTGAGACTAGCTCACCTCGCAACATTGAACATCAAATCACTTGTCAAGTAGAGATTGCTTAATCTTTACAACTTAAACTCTCTTACTTTGCCACCAAAAGTTATTCTTTTGTTTCAACAATTCATGCTAAGGAGCTTTGACTTCACTCGCTATGGTTCTTCAGAAATACCTCTCGCTCTTGCCTGATTCTTACCTGCAATTTGCAAAGTACCTTTGCTGCGGCTTCTCCGCTTTTTTCATTCACTACCTTATCGTCAATATTCTGGGCAGAACCGTGAACCCCGCTTTTGACACCAGCCTTGGAGATCAAGTCCGGTTCGCTCATTCCGTTCAAAACAACACAGTTGCCTTTTTCATATCGAACACCGCTGCTTACTTCCTCAATATTCGCTTCGTCTTTGTCTCTGGACGCCATAGCCGATGGAGAGAAGTAGGCCTTTTCTTTCTAGCCTCTGCCATTGGATTCTTTCCAGCACTTCTCTCAATCGACATCGTAATCCGAACATTTTCTCTTTCAACTTGGGTCGCCAATCTCAGCTTTCCTGCCGTGGCAGCCGCCTGCAATTTCTTCGTGCGAAAATTTCTGATCTTCAGAAAATAATTCGGCCAAAAAGAAAAAAGCGCAAGCCTTTCAGACTTGCGCTTCCTAAATTGATTATAAGAAATCCGAAGATTAGTTCACAACAGACTTCTCAAGAGTCACGCGGTCTCCAGGACGAACTCGCACTCCATTTTTAGTGCTACCTAAATCGATATCACAAATAGTCCGAGTAGGCTCCACTTGATCGACCTTGAGGCGACCAATAAATTTATCACCTCTACTCACCAGCAATTTCGTCTGCTCATTAATATTCGAATTGTCGGCGCCTTTATTAATAATCACAAAACCGTATTCATTAGACACTGCAGAAACAGTAGCGGTTACAGAATTGAGAGAAACCCTACGCTTCACATCGCCCAGATTTCCCTGCAAATTTCCTTTCCGGCCCTCCGCACTGGCAACATCAGAAGCCAATTTCTCAGAAATCAAAGTTTCCTCCTCAAGCTTTTCTTCCTTCTGCTTACGTTCTTCCTCAAGCTGCTCAACTTTTGCAACTACTCCCTCTACATCTAAACCATTAATATTTTCATCCGGAAGCATTTCTCGAATCAAGCGCTCAGCCTCCGCAATTCCCTCATCAATTTTAGCAAGCTCGCCACCCAATTTCTCGGACTCTGTCTCAAGTTTTGCGAGATCAGTCTTCAACCCCTTCTCCTTACTTTGCTCATTTTCGAGTGAACTCTGATGCTCACTCAAAACATTCTCCGCCTCCTTGCGCTGCGCAATTGCGGTGTCTCTCTCCCCTTCCCGTTTCTCAATCTTTTTGTTGAGGTCTTGATTTGTATTATAAGTTTCGACCGTGCCGTCGTAAACGCCTGTCAATTTTTTCTTAGCATCGACGGAAAAGTAAGTAGCAGCCCCGGCCGCAATAATGGTGAAAAGGTAAAAGATATTCTTAATCATCAGAAGTGTGTGTGAATGTGTGTAAATCCTTAAAATCAGCGCTTAGGCAATATCTAGTTTGCGGCTGGAACGACTGTGTCTCCAACTCTTACCGCAGTTCCTACAAAAGAATCCACTACTGGGTTTGCAGCGGCACTGTTCTGGGTAGTGGTTGTGACCATAAGCTGCCCAATCACTACGCCTCCGCGAAGCACATCAAGCTTGGACTCATTCACAATCCCCGCATTGTCGCCACCGGAGAGAATTACGAAATCAAAATCAGAGAGAACACGAGCAACTCGTGCTGTCGCACCAGGAAGAGACTCACGTTTCGTGTATTTGTTCAAAATACCTTCCAGTCTCTCATTTTCAGTCAACAACGTGCCTTTCACAGCCTGTCGAGCGACAATCTCATTCGCCCGCTGAGCAAGACCACTATTCAGCTCTGTCAAATCAGCTCCTAAATCATCCAACTTCCGACGCAAATCATCAAGGTCGCCAACCTTGGCAAGCTTCTCCTTACCATCCGCCACCTTTTCCTTCTTAACCTCAACATCAATCGTAGTGGTTTCGATTTGGGATGACAACAGCTTGTTGCCTACCTCTTGCTTCTCAAGAGATTCCGAAACCTTGACATCTTCTTCATTAGCAGCAATCCGTCTAGCCTCGTTGTCTTCATAAGTGGCATCAACCTCTTCAAAGTGCTTCACGTTTCGATTCTTTGTGTCTTCTTGTTCGCTAAGAATTCGCTCTTGATCGGCAAGAGCAGCCTTATTTTTGATGCTGAAAAAAGAAGCGCCTATCAGGAAGACGGCAGCAAAGATCCCTAGTATGTTGGCCATGGTGTATGTATTTTAGGTCAAAGACGTCCCCGTCATTAACAGTGTTTCAACACTCTAAAGGATTAAAGGCCTCCTCGACAATAGAAAAATACGCCTTGGTCACATCAAATTCAAAGTTGTGACGACCACGGCTTTACAAGTGCAGGTTCTTACTCCTTGTTGCGCACCAATGAATTCAGTTTTGCGAGTCTTTAGCTACCTCGGGCACTATCCCAAGCTCGCGGCGAGCCAACTCGTTTGCGCTTCTCTCATGGCAAGCTCGGTCATCATTTTCCCTTCCGTAGCCGAATTTGTAGTTGCCAAAATTTTGCCAAATCCAACCCGCCACCACGAGCTCATTTGGTGGGTTCTCCTTGGTCTAGGAGCATTCTTTCTCAAAGACCTCCTCAATTGCGGCCGCATTTTCATCAATAACCGATTCGAGCAGAACGTCATCTACGATATTCGCTCCGACCTATATCGGAAAATCCAGAACCTCCCTCTCCGCTGGTTCGAGACCCGGCGCACTGGCGACATCATGACTCGAGTCGCAGAAGACGTCACTTCGATGGAACGTGTCCTCATCGATGGCATTGAGCTTGGGCTCGTCTCCTCCATTCAACTTCTCGTAGTCGGGTTCGTCATGTATCAAACCAACCTACAAGTCGGACTCTGGGCCACCCTCCCCATTCCACTGCTTATTTTGGGAGCTTGGGTTTATTCAAAGGATTCTCGCAAACGCCACCGAGCTCAGCGAGATGCGACCTCCGACCTCAACTCGGTCCTTCACGACAACATTTCGGGTATTCGGCAAATCAAATCTTATGCTGCCGAAGAAGACGAACACGAGCGCTTCAACAGCCTTTCCACCAAGGTTCGCGCCGCTAGCCTGAGAGTCATGAAATGGTGGGCCATCTACAACCCTTCCATGTCCTTTGTACAAATGCTCGGCTACTCGCTGGTCCTCTTCGTTGGCGGAATGGCCGTAATGCGCGGCGACCTAGATGGAGCCTCTCTTCTCAAATACTTTCTCCTCCTTAGCCTATTCTACGACCCCATTGGCAATCTTCGCCAGCTGAACCAACTTTTTCTCTCTTCCCGCGCAGCTGCAGACCGCGTCTTTGAAATTCTCGATTCCGAAGACGAGCCCAACCCCAAAGAAGGGAAAAAACTTCCCAAAGATTTTAGAGCCGAAGTCATTTTCCGAAATCTCACCTTTTCGCATGACCCTGATCAGGAAAAACCGACCTTATCGGCCGTTAATATCCACGCGAAACCTGGCCAGACCATCGCCCTAGTCGGACCGACGGGAGCGGGTAAATCCACCATCGTCAATCTCCTCCCTCGCTTCTATCATTACCACGAAGGCAGCATTCTCATCGACGGCCATGAACTGAATCAGCTCGATAAAGCCTCCTTGCGAGAAAACATTGGCTACGTCACCCAAGAAGCCTACCTCTTCAATGGAACAGTAAGAGAAAACCTCCTTCTCGCTCGCCGCGACGCCACCGAAGAAGAAATGTGGCAAGCTCTCCAACATGCTTGTTGTGACGACTTTATTCGCAAGCTCTCCGAGAAACTCGACACCAATGTAGGGGAAAGAGGCGTCAAGCTCTCTGGAGGAGAAAAGCAACGCCTCTCCATTGCTCGCGCCCTCCTCAAAGATCCTCCAATTCTCCTTCTCGACGAAGCCACCGCCAGCGTCGACAACGAAACCGAACACCTCATTCAACAAGCCCTCGACCAACTCATGCAGAATCGCACCGTCTTTGTGATCGCGCACCGTCTCTCGACGATCCGGGGAGCCGACCAAATCTACGTTCTCAATCAAGGCCAAATCGTTGAACAAGGCGCCCACCAAGACCTCCTCTCTGCCGACGGCCTCTATAGCGAGCTTTCCAAAAAATCGTTTCTCGACCCGCAGAAATCGAAGTGATTGTATGGACAAAGAAGAACTCCGAAAAACAACGAACTGAGAGCTCAACTGAAGAAAACCAAAGAAATAATAGGCTCAATCAACTCTGGCTCTTCACTTGCTCCAGTCTAATCCCGTATAGCTTGGCGATCTCTGGCGCATCCGATTTCTTGTAAATCTCCCTGAAATAGATCTCTTTGACCCCGTAGGCACACAAAGTCTGCATACAAGCAGTGCAAGGCATCGTTGAAGTCGCTACTATCTTTGCCTCTCCCCTCCTAAATAGACTGCAGAGATTAATTTCTGCATGGAGCATGAATTTTTGTCGCCTTTCACGATCATCCCAAAATCCCTCTGGAGCCTCAAAGCCTGGCGCCAGCCCATTGTAAGCAGTCGCAATCACACGATTGTCATGGTCAAGGGCAGCCGCTCCTACTTTTCGAAAAGGATCTTCGGAGCGCAAACTAGCCACCTCAGCTAGGGCCATTGCGTATTCAGGAATGGAAAGACGGTTACTCATAAAAGGTTTTTGGGCTTCCAAACCCCATCCGCCAAGCCCCCTTTTCATGACACATAAAGATTTTTCTTTTCTCGCTCAAATCAACTCGCCGTCGTGCACTATCGGCGAAGCAAAGGGCCTCGGCTCTCTGCTTCAACAAAGGGTGAACAGTTGTTTTCAGCCCCATGCGACCAGCAGTCCGCATGACAAGTTGCAAACCTCTGATATTCGCGGAGAGTCTTCGGGCTCTCCGCGATTTGTTTTTACAGTCTTGCACCAACGGTGTCCCAAGGCTAAAGGCTCCTTCTCAACATGCTCGAAAACATACGCAAATACACTATCCTGTTTATTGTGGCGATTGTCCTCATCTTTGTAGGCCTCCTTTTTCTTGAGGGAAATGGCCGTGGGCTCACTGGAGAACCAGCCATTCTACAAACCGATGAGAAGAAGTACTTTGTAGCTGACGCTCAAAAAGCCGAACAAGAAATCAATCTTCTCCAAAACCTCGGTTCATTCGCTCAAAACACGGGAGATTATCTTCTTTTACAGGACGTCTTTGAATTTATCGGAATAATGAGAGGTACCGGTTCAGAAGACCCAACCTTCAATACCCTAGTGAATCAGACCACGCTTGAGAAGGCACAAGCTGAGTTCGGAATTTACCCCTCTCTAGAAGAGATCGAAGCATTCCAAACTGGCACTCTCTTCGTTGATAACGAAGGGGTTTACGATAAAGAGCAATACGACACCTACAAAAAAACCCTCAAGCGCTACCGCCTCTCTTTAAATGACGGAAACAAGGCCATCGGAAAATTACTCGCCTTCAGATCCCTCAAGTCAATGCTCTCCACAGGATTGCGCACAAGCGAAGAAGTCGCCAAAAAACTCTCTGTTTCCAATCTGCAAGAATTCGATATTTCTGTCCTGTCGCTAGAACTCGAAACATTCAAAGAAAAACTCGATCCAAGCGAAGACGAACTCAAAGAATATTGGGAAGTCAATAAAGGCCGCTATCTCCACCCACCTCGCCGCGCCATCACCTACCTCAAAGCCACTCCCGACTTTGACGCTATTCTCGCCGAGAAAAAGAAGGCGGACGCTCCCGAAAAGACTCCAGATGAATTAGCAGGCGAAGCCGAAATGACACCTGAAGAAATCTCGGAGAAAGAGAAAGCTCGCCTTGATAGCATTGCCCTAACTCCGCAAGAGCGTAAAACCGCCATCGATTTTCTTGGAAGCTACATCGACGAATACATCTGGACCGTTATCGATTCCAGCTCCTCTTCCGATCTTCCACTCGAAAAAATCGTCAAGGACACCGATTTTATAGTCAAATACCCCGAGGACTTTGTCGTCAAAACAGCCAAAGCAAAAACCGAACTCCTCACAACGGATCTTCTCCCCATTCCAGAGCTCCCAGCTGATATCCTCGGGTCAGTCCGTGGCCTGCAAGAAACTGTTGAGCAAACCCTCGAAAAGGCCAAGCCATCCAAAGCCGATGCCCTCGATGCTCTTAGCTCAACTTTGGGAATCGGAACCGACTCATGGCTTCTTTATCGTGTCGACAAAGCTGAACCAGCTACCGAAAAGTCATTCGAAGAAGCAAAAGAGGATGTCCAAAAAGACTACCTTGAGGATAAATCTCGCGAAGCACTCACGACCTCTCTTGAAGAAGCTCGTGAAGCAGTTGCCACCGCCTTGAGCGAGAACAAAGAGATCGAAGCAATAGCCACCGAACTTGAACTCGAGCTCACAACACATGATGCGCTAACAGCTCGATCCACTCTTCCAGCCGAACCCAACGTGCAAGAAATCCTCGCTCTCGCTCGAAAGACTCCCACTGGCGAGGCTTCCAGCACCGAAATCATTAAAGACCGTGGCCTCTTCACACTCGTTCGCGCCCGTCGTTTCATCACCAACGACCAAAACAAGGCTGCCGTCAACCGAGCTGGCCAGCAAGCCGACAACACCCTCTCCACCGCACTCACTGGCCATTACTTCCAAGCCGCCTATGATGCAGTGAAGCCTGAGGTCATCACGAAATAAACTCATAGTAGACTCCATCAAGATTTGTCTTCCGCCGCCCGCGACAATGCCTTCGATGAGGGAAACGCTGCTCTTGCTATTGGAGAGCTAGCCCTTGCTGAAGGCCATTATCGAACGGCTGTAGCTGCTGACCCGGAGTTCTTTGATGGGTGGCATGCTCTCGGCATGAGCCTCATGAAGCTTGGCAAGCTTAAGGAAGCTATAGGCTGTGGCCTCCAAGCCACTACCCTTAAACCCAACGATCTTCTCGCTTGGACCGCTCTCTCGCAGATGTATGTGCAGGACGGCCAAATTGCAGAAGCAGAAGCAGCAAAAGGAAACGCCCGCATCCTTTCACTCGGCGGTAAGATCGCCTAAAGAACGAAGCCCCGCTCCACAAGAAACGTGAGCAGCTTCGTGAGCACGAAACATTAGTTTTCTGCGGATTTCCACAAATTCCCTTTTTACCTTTAAAGCAGAAATTCCTGTAAAATAAGGGGAAATAGCTCTCTTGGATAGAGAGTAGCCCCACGAGGACTCGAACCTCGAAATACTGAACCAAAATCAGGTGTGTTACCAATTACACTATGGGGCTATCAGGCGAAAAACCAACTGAAGTGGCTCAACGCGGGCGGACGATTTACCCTAAAATGACATCGAATCAACCCCGAAATGCTTCTCTGACTAAAATTCTCACAAATCTACCTTCAAATCAAACGCTTGAGGATTGCCAGCAGCCCCATCCCTTTCCAAGCTGAGCGCAGATGACGCCGAACGAAGCTCTTCCCCTTCTCAAATCAATTGAATCCTCCCTTAACTCAATTATTCGCGGCCAAAAGGAGACCTTACGGCTCGTCCTCGCTTGCTTTCTAAGTGGTAAACATCTCCTCCTTGAAGATTTTCCCGGCACTGGAAAAACAACGCTATCCAAAGCTCTCGCTCGCATCGTTGGCGACCTCAATTGCAAACGTCTGCAATTCACCCCCGATATTCTACCTAGTGACGTCCTCGGAGTTTCAATCTTCAACCCCGCCCAATCAGAATTTCGCTTTCAGCCCGGTCCCATCTTCTCAGACCTACTTCTAGCTGACGAAATTAATCGAGGCTCCCCTCGCACCCAATCTGCTCTTCTCGAGGCGATGGGTGAAGGACAAGTCACCGTGGAAGGCACCGAACACCAACTCACGGACTTTTTCTTCGTGATCGCCACGCAAAATCCAGTCGAATTCCGAGGCACCTACCCTCTTCCCGAAGCTCAGATGGATCGCTTTGCCCTCCGGTGCCGTCTTGGCTATATTAGCGAGGAAGAAGAAGTTGCCCTCCTCACGGATCAACAAACCAGTCACCCCCTTCTATCACTGGAGCCCGTTTGCACTCGGGAGCAGCTTCTTGCCATTCGCAACCTGATCCCTAGCATCATCGTGTCAGAAGAAGTTCGCCACTACGCAGTCCGCATCGTGCAAGCGACTCGTAGTAACCCCCACGTTCAGCTTGCAGCCTCTCCTCGCGCCTCCCTTGCTCTTGTCCGAGTCGGCCAAGCTTACGCACTTCTCGCTGGCCAGGACTTCGTCAGCCCCAACTTTATTCGCGACCTAGCTGTTCCGGTTATCGCACATCGCCTCTCCCTAGCTCCGGAAGCAGAATTCGCAGGTCTAGACGCTACTCAAGTAGTGCAAACTATTCTCGAAGAAATTCCCATCCCCGCCTGAAGCCGTTCCCTTCCTGATTTTACAACAAATGCTTCTCCGTCTCTTCCTCTTCTTCGTCCTCGTTCCTCTCGTGGACATCACTCTTCTTGTCCTTCTCAGCCGCCATATCCCTATTTCAGTTGTCATTGCTATTGCAATTTTGACCGGATTCATAGGAGCAAAACTTACTCGCTCGCAAGGGACAAAAGCCATTCAGGCTTTCCAAACTTCGACCGCCCAAGGACGCATGCCTCATGCAGAACTCGTCAATGGTCTTCTCATTCTCATTGCTGGCGCAGTCCTTCTCACTCCCGGCTTCCTCACCGACGCCATCGGCTTTCTCCTTCTCATTCCTAAAACCCGCTCAATCGCTCAACGGCAAGTCATGTCACTTCTCGCCAAACGCTTCAACATCTCCCCTTCACCTTCTGCTTCAGAAAATCCATCCCAGCCTGATACAGCAGTAGAAAAAAAGAAATCCTCTCAAGAAGGTCGCGTAATCGACGTATGAAAAAACCGTCGGAAAAAATAGGAGGACCCTCGTTTTCCTTTCTCCGATAAGCTACATTCGCTGGTCTATCAGACCGCCGAATTTGCGAACTGCGTAAAAACTCCGTTCCGGGCTCCGCCCTACTCCATCTTTGCGCAGAACCCCGAGAGAACCACACAACCACAGACAATAATTCCTTTACTGAATCTACAGTTTAGACCTGTCCAAACTCTGGGGTCAGGCCAGCCGGAATCTCTCCACCCCATATTATCTACCAAAAAACGACGATATTAGGTCTTCCTTCAGTATGAGAAAAAACGCTTAACTACTTCTTAGGCTTTAAAAGCATACAATGCCCTCCACCAGGAGCGATGGTAGCGACAATTTTATCCCCTCGCTTCACTTCAAGACTACGAACTTGATAAAGCTCTCTCTTCGTCTTCACAGGCTTAAAAGGAATTTTCTTTTTAGAAGCATCCTTCCTACTCCAAGGACCAGGGAACTGATAATGGCTCTCGGCTGTATCTTCAAACAACATAGCCTGATAGGTCACCCCAGGCTTCAGAAAATCCAAGGTGACTTCCAACTCACGACCTTCCTCATCCGCTAGAGAAGCTACGAACCAAGTCTCATCCGCACGACGCGCCATAGTGAGATAATTCCCGATTTCCATCTCAAGAACTTTAGTCTCATCATAAGTCATTGGAAGAGCTCTAATGAACTCAAAGAGATCTTGTTTCCGACGATAAGCATCGGGCATATCGGGCAAGGTCAGCAGCCCGCTATTGAAGACTAAGCACTGCGCTGTCTGCGAGACTACCGTGCTAGGAATTTGCTTGTGGACTTTATCTCTAAGAATCGATTGATCCATATCAAAGAGACCACAGCTCCGGTCAACAGGCCCTCCTAGGTTATGAACGACAGGGAAAACGCAGAGCTCCGAAGGAGTGGCTGGCATTCGGCTCGCAGAGTCAAGCATG
Source organism: uncultured Roseibacillus sp. (assembly GCA_964444495.1). Taxonomy (GTDB): domain Bacteria; phylum Verrucomicrobiota; class Verrucomicrobiia; order Verrucomicrobiales; family Akkermansiaceae; genus Roseibacillus. The sequence continues at coordinate 17,745 of CAYUHN010000037.1, forward strand.
CTATTCACGTATTCACTAGACATATAGTGCGGATAAGTTGCGCTCAGCCCCGTCGGCTTATTCGGCTCGTGAAAGACATACATAATTTCATACTCTTCACACTTCTTCAGCACTTTCACGCTAAAGGCATTTTTTACCTGATTCCCTGCTCCAAGAAAGCCATGCTTAATCCCTTTAATCCCCCACTCCTGATACTGCTTAAAAGTGCGGTCGATATCAAAATGCTTAAGTGCGCGGTCATTGAGATAAAGCCAGACTCCCACTCCCTTTTCTTTCCCATAGCTGGCAACTTTAGGGATGTCGACCTCATGCTCATAGGTGATCGGATCCGATTCCACACTACGTTCAGGACCGTACCACTCCGCATCAATTAAAAGGTAAGGAATACCCTGCTCTGCCGCAAAATCGATATACCGAATGTAACTCTCAGTATTGATCCCATAAACAAATCCATCATCAGCCTTTCCTCCATGGTTCCGCCAATCCCACAAGGTGACCCCAGGCTTAACCCAACTCGTATCCTTCATCGTCGTCGGAGAATTCAAATTCAGAATGAGAGTCGACTCAATCAACCCGCCAGGCCTCGAAGTAATCTGAATCGTTCGCCACGGGCTCATCACCTCAGCCATATTATTAAAACTGCAAGAATAGTTTAAGGTCCGCTTGTCTTTCCCAAGAATCAATCTCGCGTCTGAGGAACTAACAACAGCAGCTTCATGCAAAGAAACGAAACGGTCTTCGGCTAACTTGACCGTGAATGGAGTCCGGCAGGGCTTCTTAATATCATCGAACGAAACATCATTATTAAGCTCAGTAGTACTCCTAGGATACCACGCAATCGGGTTCTCGCTCACTAAAGCCACTTCGGAATACTCTTTCTTGAAAACAATTTCTTTGAGGCCCTCTTGCTTGGGGAAATGATACCGGAAAGCCACACCATCATCGTAAGCGCGTAGGACCACTTGCATTCGATGTCCCGTCTCCTCTGATTTGAGACCAAGAGTAAGCTCATTAAAATGCTCCTCGATCTCACTTCCGAACTGCCCCCAAACCTGAGCCCTCTTTCCCTCTGAAGTTCGAGTTTGAGAATTCGAAACAACCGCATCCATAAAGCCTCCCTGCTTCAACTCAACGCCGAGGCCAGACTTTGCAATAAGAGGTTCACCCTCAAAATCCACGGAATAAGAAATGGGGCCATCTTCTGTATAAGCTCTGAGGACGATTCTCCCATCGGGTGAGGCGATCTCCGAATCCGCCATCACACCAGAAGCCAGCAGCAGCGAAAAAACTAAATTTTTACATAAAAATCTCATAGAGTCGTAAAGAGAGTACTCCCCCAAAAACGATCGTATGGAGAGAATCTTACAAATAATCAACCTCTCCAATACTCACCGGAATAATCAATGAGTATTCGGTTTAAGCAGACCAACAATTCCATTCTCTTCAGCCATCATAGTTGGTCCCAAGAGAGGACTCTGGCGCCTGAGAAAGCCATCGTTGGCAAAGGCCTGTGAGCGTTCGATAATTTGAAATTAGAATTCCAGCCACCGTGAGGGAAAGCGCCAAGAGCTGTATGCCCGATGGTTTCTCGTGGAGAAGACTAAAGCCAAAAAGTATGGTGAGGACTGGTGAGAGAAAAGACCAGCTTCCCACTGTCGTTGCTTTCACTCTCTCCAAAGCATAAAACCAAGTTGCTTGAGCAAAGAGAATAGCTACGAGCGAGTAGAGCGTCATCACCGCCCATAGGCGTGGATGAAAAGCATCGGAAAAGTGACCTGGACCGTATAAACAGAGAGCTATGAGCATGAATATTATCGAGGCATAAAAGTTTCGGCAAAAGAGAAAAACTCTCGAAGGAACAATGGGAAGAGTGAGCTTGCTGACTATCGCTGTAATCGCAAAAAACACTCCTGAAGAGAGGACGAGGATTTCACCTATCCCCAGCGCAGAGCCTGTCGCAAACAAGGCTGTGATTAAAACAGAGAGAAGAATAAAACCGAAACCAATGAGCTCCCATTTCGTGAGTCTTTGTCGGAATACGAGAGTGCCAATGATTGCGAAGAGCACAGGGCCAGTGCGACTAAGAAGAACGATGTTAGCAATCGAAGTATGCTCAAGTGAGATGAAAAGTAAGGATGGGACAATTGCTGAGAGAGAACCGCAAAGAAGCATCATCCAGTGAGCTTTTCTACCTATTCTAAGGTAATGCTTAAGTAATTCCAGAGGCTGATAATAGAGAAGAGCGAAAAGAGCCGCGCAAAGATTGCCAATAAACAGTACATTACAAAAAGAGATCAGCTCTCGTCCATCCGCAGTTAAGTCCAGCTTATTGAGTGCAAGCCACTTCGTCAGGGGAGTGGCAAGCGCAAACAGCGCATAGGAAAGAATTAGAATTGCGGTTGATTTATTCATCTATGAGAGAGAGTTCCTTGCTCGATAACAATTCCGTAACAAAATTAGCCCTGAATCGGCGGGCTCTGGTAGTTCTTCGAGTGGCTAGAGCCTGCTGTCCCTCCTGTGCTGATTTCTCTTTATCTTCCATCAAAAAATTATGACTAGAGAGACTGAGCCTTCGCGCAATATTATCAGTGACAGATAATATCGGCGCTCGCCCAAATCCACACCAAACCTAACCTAAGAAGCCCCTTTTTCAACAGGTTGCTAAGGGCTCGCTCCAAATTCGCTCGAAAAAATAGAAGTTTCTTCAGAATGGGCTTGAAAAGCTCCTCAAAAAGCTTATCCACCCTCCCCCCATGGCTAGGAAATGTTGGAAAGCTAGAAACGATCGCAAGGCGAAGACTGTCGCCCGTTATGCAAAATTGCGTCACCAGCTCAAGAAGGAGAAGGACTACGTAGGTCTCTCAATGCTCCCTCGTGATGCTAGCCCGACTCGTCTTGTTAATCGTTGTGCGATTACTGGTCGTCGTCGCGCTTACCTGCGCCGCTTCAAGATGTCTCGTATTACCTTCCGTGAATTGGCTTCTGCAGGAATGATTCCTGGAGTAACCAAATCAAGCTGGTAGGAGTTCGTCTCCACCGCGATTGACACCACTCGATCTATTTCTCGAAAGCCGGCGGTTGTTTTTCCGCAGGCTTTTTTTGTTTTAGCAAGAAAGCTAAGACACTAGAGTAAAACCACCAACAGATGCCGATCTACGAATACATTTCACTTGAGCCAGAGAATCCGGACAACAGCTGCCGGATTTGCGCCAAAGGCTTTGAGCTGCGGCGCCCTGCAGACCGCGAGCCGTTGGTAAACTGCCTTCTCTGCAAAAACCCCATCAAAAAAGTGATTAGCCGAGTGAATTCTCCGACTATCACTAAGCCTTTTTCGCCTGTTGATGCCAAGAAAGCCGGCTTTACGGTTCTTCAAAAACGAGACGAAGGAGTCTTTGAGAAACTTTAGCATTCCCCCTTCACTAAGGCTTCGAAAAAGCCAGCCAAAGAGGATAAAAATTCTCTACGCCTCCCCTCGCGCTACTTCACCACTTCATCCAGTATCGTCACATTCTTCAGGTGCGCGGTATCACCCCAGGTTCGTAATCGCCAATTATGATCCTCAAATTCAAAAACATTGAGGCCAGTGTTTGGTAGTTGAAAACGCCTTGGCGGCAGTAGATTGAGACCAAGAGCGTCTCGTAGAGCCATTCCCAAGACTCCGCCATGAGAAACGGCAAGCACACGCTGCCCATCATGACGTCGCACGATTTCCCGCAAGTAGTGGCAGGAGCGAGCAAAGGTATCGGCCCAGGATTCTCCTCCTTCGGGACGATACTGAGGATCACCCGCTGCGTGACGAGCTGCATCTTCAGGGAATTTTTTCTTAATTTCCTCTAAAGTGAGCCCTTCGAGAGGCCCTAGCGCTCGTTCGCGAAGCCCAGGCTCAAGGATGATTTGCTCGCCATGTCCAGGAAGAGGAGTGGTAAGGATGCGACAAGTGTGGTGAGCTCTCTCAAGATCTGAGCTATAGACCGCATCGAAAGTGATCTTATCTTTCACAAAGCGCTCCGCAAGGCTCTCTGCTTGCTCTATTCCATTTTCGGTAAGAGGGGAGTCTTTATGCCCTTGCCAGAGACCAGCTCGATTCCACTCTGTTTCGCCGTGCCGGATGAGATAAAGTTCAGTCACGTCAAAGTCTCTAACGCGCTACAGACGAGAGAGCGAACAGGATTTTGAAGGAATATAAAATTTTTCCGCAAGAGAGCACGCTTTCGTCTTGCTTGTGAGCAACTTCGAGGCATACTCCGCGCCCCGCAGGAAAGACAATTTGGATTTTCTGCAAAGTGGGCCGGCTTAGCTTCAGTTGGTAGAGCATCCGACTTGTAATCGGAGGGTCGACGGTTCGAATCCGTCAGCCGGCTCCATTTTCCTTATAATCAATGTCTTAAAGGAAATGGAATGCCTAATAAACCTATCAGATAAATAGGCAATTAGGATTAAAACTATGCTTAAAAACTTTAAGATAGACGACAGATGGAGAGATAGATAGAACAGCTTTAGGGGCGCTACAAATCGATTCCCGTTTCCGGTGAGTTGGCGTCGGACGGAGCTCAGTTTGGAGTGGTTGCGGACTCTATTCACCTCAACCCAGCTCGCGCCAAACTAGCCGGAGGGCG
>CAYUHN010000038.1:0-22174 GCA_964444495.1 uncultured Roseibacillus sp.
GACCTTCCCGAACCAAAATTCACCCACAGATTCTGCTGAAGAGCCAATTTTATTTAGAGTAGAAAATTTGCTATTTTTTCCACCAATCTGCATCTCGTTCCCAATCTTCGGGAGGAGGTTTTGAGTGGGTGCTTGAGGGCTTGGTGGGCCGAGAAGGTTTGTCTTCTGCTAGGAAATCCTCAAGGTCAGGAAGGTTAAGCTCCTGGTTACGTTTGCTTTCTCGGTAGATGCAGTAGAAAAGAGTGAGGAGGATTCCCAAGGCGAATGCCAGTATTCCGACCATGGTCAGAGCATGAGCATCAGCGGGTGCTATTGCGAGAAGGGGGGCTAGAGAGCGGGTTAGATGAAGCAATACAAGCATGAGAGTCGGTGTTAACTCTAGGAGTCGAGGATGAGTCGCATGGGAATCAAGCTGGAGAAGTTAAAGCCGTGCTGTTGGAAGAACGACTGAGACTCATTTGAGAGCTTGTCAGCGAGCAAGGTGATCCTTTTGAATCCCTTTTCTTCGGAAAACTGGATGACTGCTTCGAGAAGAAGGGAGCCGAAGCCTCTTCCGCGTTGTTCGGGATGAATAATGACATCTTCCATGATAATCACGAATCCACCCATAGCCGTTGAGACGGTGAAGAGGAGGTTGGCCATGCCCACGATGCGGTCATGAGCTCGCACGACGAAGATGCGTCCGCGGGCCGGTTCTTCCAAAATAGCGCGAATACCGTCTTCTTGGCGTTGCGAATCGGGATGGAAATCTGCTTGTAAGCCCATCAAGTCGACCACGAGTTCAGTCAGCTCGGAGAGGTCTTCGATGGTGGCAGGTTCAACAACAGCATCGCTTTTCACGTGGGCACTATGAGGCGATGAAAGGAGGGTGAACAGAACGAATCGCTTCGTGGCTTGCGATTTTGTAGCGATAAATTCAGATTCTCTTTATGTCGCGCCGCCAACGTCGCCGTTCTCAGCAGAAGAAGGAAGGATTGGGCCTGCCCGATCGGGAAGAATTGCTCACTTCTGAGAGGAGAAAACCTTCTTTTTTTCTTAGTAAGAAGCTCTTGTTGAGTGGGTTAGTGAGTTTTTTGCTTTTGCTTGCAGTTGTTTTTGTGGGAATTCGTAGCTATCTACGGAGTGATGGGTTTCGAGAGATGCTGGCCGAGGAGTTGGGAGAAGCGCTTGATGGTGAGGCAGAGGTTGGTCCGTTGGATTGGCAAGGTTTAAGCATTGGGGTGGAAGACGTTGATTTTATCAGCGATTCTCATGGAAAGACTGGCGATTGGACGGTGGAGGGCTTGCAAACGAGTCTTGATTTGAAAGGAATTTGGCGGGGAGCGTGGACTCTTTCGGAGATTGAGGTGGAGTCTCTGGAGGTGAACTGGCCAGGGGAAGAGATGAAGCTTCTAGAATTGGCGAAAGAGGAATGGAAAGAGCAGCGTGCCGATAAGAATAAAGAAGCCTCCTCGGAGCCGAAGAAAGAAAAAGGCTTTTTTGAGAGTTTGCTGCCTGATGAGGTGGAGTTGAAGCGGTTGGCGATTGAGGATTTTTCAGGACGAGTGGGACGGGGTGGGAAGACGGTTCGGTGGTCGGGGGTGAGTTTAGAAGGGGAGTTTCAAAGTTCGGGTGATCTTTTAGCTGAGATTGAGAATGGAGACCTTGAAGTCCCTTTCGATATGTTGGGGAATTTAGCTCTCAAAAAGGGGAGAATGTTGTTGGGCGAAGATGGCTTTGAGTTACTGGATAGTGATTGGACTGGCGGGTCGTGGGAGGAGCTGTCTTTGCAAGGCGCCTTTGGAGAAGAACGACAGAAAGCTTCCATGGATGTGGTAGGGTGGCCGGTTCGGGAATTGGTTCCGGAGGCTTGGCATTCGAGAGTTTCAGGGGAATTGAATGCGGGAGTGGATTGGGATGGCGAGGTCAAGCGTTGGGGAGGTGAGGTGACTTTTGATGAAGGAGGGTTGCAAAATATTGCCGCTCTAGATCGCCTTGCGGCCTATGCGATGGCTCCGCAGTTACAGCAGATTCGCTTTGAGCAAGCGAGTGCAGCGTTCGAGGTTGAACCGGGGAGCTTTGCGATAAATAATTTGCGGTTGGCCGCTACAAGTGCGCTTAAAATTGAAGGGCAATTCACGGTTGGCGAAGGAGGGCGCTTACAGGGCGTGCTCAATCTAGCGGTTCCTCCAGGGTTGTTGTCTAAATTGCCAGGAGCGGAAGAGAAAGTGTTTCAGCGAGGAGCAGATGGTTTACTATGGACTCCGATTCGGTTGTCAGGGACTTGGAAAAAACCTGAGGAAGATTTGAGTGAACGGTTGTTTTTGGCTGCTGGGGAGCGCCTCTTTGAGTATTTGCCAGAGACGGGGCAACTGGCGCTACGATACACTCAGGAGGCGCTTGATGGGCAGACGGCGGATTTGCTAGAATTAGTCGGGGGCGATCTCTGGACTACTGCAGAAGGAACTTTGAAGAGCCGTGCAGATTTTCTGAGAGATGATTTGGTTCGACGTAGTGGAGAACTAGGGGGCGAAGCGGTGGAATCAATTGTGGATGATTTGGCCGACGAAGGAATTGAAAAAGGCTTTGAACTGCTTAATGGGCTGTTCGGAAAAGACTCTAACAAAGATGAGGAAGAGTAAAAAATAAGAGCGGAGCGGAGCCTTACCGGGCCTACTCCGATTTGCCTTCGGAGGGTGGCTCAGCACCCTTTTCTTCTTTGTTAGGTTCTTTCGTGTTAGGCGAGTTTACCTCAGGTTCTTCAGCTTTTACTTCAGAGATTTCACCTTTTGGCTCCTCTTTATCAGAGGTTTTATTTTCCGAAGGCTTTTCTGTTGTCTTTTCTTTCTGCTTCTTAGCGTTTTTCTTTGCAGGGGCCTGTTTGCTCTGAGGAGCAGGTTTATCCTTTCCAAAGTAGAGGGTGCCGTCTTCGAGTAGAAGAACGAAGCCTTGGTTAAGGAGCCAATGGAGATCGCTGTAGTAGCCGTGTTTAATTTCATCTGATGGCTCAGCGGGGAGGCAAGCTTTCCAGAGTGCTTCGATGTTTTGTCCGCTGTTTTCTTTGACCCAAGCAAGTAGGGTTTGCGGGCGCTCGGCTAGAGTTAGCTCCTCGGGGACGGAGTGAGGGCGCGCGGGACCAGCCTTGAGCTTTTTCTTCCACTTAAAGACAGCCAAGTGGCGGCCGGTGAGTTGACGGCACAAGACTGGAGTGAGTTTAGAAGGGTAGCGACGTTCTTCAGCTGCGGTTTCTTTGAGAAGAGTCAGGAGGGCGGGAGAGAGTAGCTTACTGGCAATGTTTCCTGGGACCCAAGCTTTGGCATTACTGCTGAAAAGAGAGCCGAAATGATTCTCTGCGAAATGGCGTTCAACTTCGCGAAGGTCTTTGAAGAGAGGGGTGCTTTCTTCTGTTTTTGGTTCTTCAGCTTCCGTTGGAGTAGTCGAATCTTCGTTTTCTACTGCCTCAGGAGTCGTTTCTTCAGGAGCGCCTTCAGAGCTTTCTTCGCCGTTTTCTATTTTTGAGTCCGGTGCAGTTTCTTCGGCGGGTGTTTCTGCCGAGGCTTCTGGAGTCGGTACTTCTTCTTTCGCCGCAGTTTCGATGGTGGGTTCTACTGTTTCTTCCTTAGGAGTTTCTGTAGAAGTTTCTGGCGCTGATCCATCTTTCCCTTCGGTCGTTTCTTTCGCTTTTTTTGCTGCTTCAGCTTCTATTTTCTTCGCAGCTTCTTGACGATTTCGGATTTCTTCGTCGGAGAGAGGGCGGTAGCTTTTTTGTGTGGTCTGTTGTTCGAGCCATTTGGCTACAACCTCTTCGCCATTCTCAATTTGAATTTTTCTTTTGTAATTTTCAAGGCTGAGATGCGAAAAGCGTTCGGCGTGAAGCTGGGCCACGATTGAGGGGTAAGCGTGGTAGTTGGGTGGTGCGAGCCATCGTCCTGAGAGGCCACATTTGGCGACTGCACTAAAGTTTCCCTTGGGGGGGGCAACTTCGCTTGTGACGATTTCGTAGTAGCTTTCGTGATGGTTGCCAGTGAAATGGCGTAGTGATTCTTCTTTGGTTAACCAGAGAGAGTTGTCTGCTTTACACCGGAAAATAGATTTTCCTTCGGGAGCTTCAAAGCGAATGGTGTATCGCTCCCGAGCGCTGGTAATCAGTTTAGCGAGAGAGAAGACCGAGAAGGTGCGGCCGGAGCCTTTGATCTCGCGTGCCAAGTTATCGAGTCCTGCTTCGAGTGGAATGAGGGCTGCGGTGAAACCTTCGGGGGCGGGGACTTCTTGTCGAGGAGGGCGGTTATTCTGGAAATCACGACGGCCTTTGCCGCCGCCTCGGCGACCTTGCCCTGAGTCATCACGGCGTCCTCGTCCTTGACCACGGTCTCCTCCTTGCCCGCGCCCTTGAGAATTTCGATCTCCTCTTTGTCCGCCGTGCCCTCCAGAGCCTCTGCGGTCTCCCCGCTTTTCGCGAGGGCCTACTTCTTTGCTGTAATCTTTGGCAGGAGTTGTCTTCTTGGCCCACGCTGGACCAAAATCGAGCCCCGAGAGGTCGAGAGGTGAGGAGTCCGAATCGTTCGTCATGATTTCGAGGATGGTTTCGTCAGAAAATTAAAGCAGGAAAGAAAAAAACAGAAATAACAAGGTTTTAGAAAAAAATGAGCAATCGCTCGGCTTTCTCAAATCTTAGCCCATGGGATAGCAAATTTCTTTACTGACTTGGTCGATGGCGCTGAGGATTTCTGGGGAAAGCACGAGGTCGGCAGCAGCTAGAATCGGTTCAAGTTGAGTGGCTGTTCGCGCGCCAATAATGGTCGAAGCCACGAAATCGTGTTGTTTACTCCAGGCGGTGGCCATGGTTATGGGATCGAGATTCGCTGCGGTGGCGATTTCCAAGAAGCGTTTGGTGCTGGCGAGGGATTTCTCATTGACGAAGCGGGCAGCCATAGCTGCTTGGCGAGGTCCTGCTTCCAAATAAGCTTCAAAGCGGGAATTCTTAGGAATGCTATTATTGTATTTGCCCGAGAGAACTCCTCCAGCAAGCGGCGAATAAGGGAGAAGGCTGACTTCTTCACGAAGGCAGCACTCTGCGAGTTCGTCTTCGAAGCGTCGATTGTTGAGGGAGAAGTTGTTTTGAATAGTATCGAGACGCGTCAAATCGCGTAAATCGCTGGTCCACAATGATTTCATGAGGCCGTAGGCATCTTCATTACTTGTTCCGATAGCGCGTACCTTTCCCTCTCGAACGAAGTTGTCGAGCTCTTCAAGGGTATCTTCGGCTCGCATTCCATGGTCAGGCCAATGGATTTGATAAAGGTCGATGTAGTCCGTCCCAAGGCGTTTGAGAGAGCCTTCGAGGGCGCGTCGAAGATGGACGCGGTCAAGTGCGGCCTTGCCGTGGCGAACTGGGGGGTTGAACCAGCCGTGAGCAGCACCTGCTATTTTGGTCGCGATGATGATGCTTTCACGGGGCTTGTCCTTTAGCCATTCGCCAACCCATTCTTCCGTAAGCCCAGCTAAAGGGCTCGTGGGAGGGACCGGATAGACTTCGGCAGTATCGAGGAAGTCGATGCCTGCGTCGATTGCCTTGTTCATGATGGCAAAGCTTTCGTCTTTGTCGGTATGAGTTCCAAAAGTCATTGTGCCGAGACAGATCTCGCTGACTACAATTCCGCTCTTACCGAGTCTTCTCTGATTCATCTGGCCAAGGTGAAGGAACTCACTCAATTTGCAATTTTTTTGCACGGTTTTGTAATTGGTCCGATCTTGGCGCTGAGAATGATTTTATTCATGAATTTTAAGATGAAGGAGGAGCGTGCTCTATCATCCAGTTAGGCCTAGAATCTTTATCTTCCAATGGTTGACAGTCAGGGTGAGGAGAGGCAGCGTGGCTTGGATGTCGGACCTTAAAAAAAGCCCTCTTGCAAATTGCCATGCCGAGCTTGGTGGTAAGATGGTGCCATTTTCGGGCTGGGAAATGCCAGTGCGTTACCAGTCGATTATCGCCGAGCATGAGGCTGTAAGGACGGCGGTAGGGGTCTTCGATATTTCGCACATGGGGCAACTTTATGCCGAGGGCGAACAAGCAGAAGCATGGTTGAATCGGATGCTCACGAATGACGTTACGGCTTTGGAATCTGGGCAGGGGCAATACACGTTTTTGCTAAATGAAGAGGGTGGAGTGATCGACGATCTTTTGGTCTATCGCCTCGATGAGGGTCGCTACTTTTTGGTGGTAAATGCCGCTTGTCTTGCGGAAGACTGGGCTTGGTTGAACCAGCACTTAGAGGAAGGAGTAGAGCTAAGAAATGCTAGCGAAGATATGGCCGGGATGGCGGTGCAAGGGCCACAAGTGGTCGATGTGTTTTCGCGACTTTTCGGTGGGCGCACTCTACCTGGGCGTAATGGGGTAGAAGTCTTTTCTCACGGAGGGGCGGAGTTAATTGTTTGCCGCACGGGCTATACGGGCGAAGATGGGTTTGAGTTTTTTTGCTCCGCTAAACAAGGGGAGCAGTGGTGGGAGGAAATGGTCGAAGCTGGAGCCAAACCTTGTGGTCTGGGCGCTCGCGATACTCTGCGATTAGAGAAGTGTTTTCCTCTTAATGGTTCTGATCTTACTCCTCAGATTACTCCTTTAGAGGCAGGTTTAGGCTTTTTTGTGAAGCTGAAGAAAGGAGAGTTCATCGGTTCGCAAGTTCTCGTAGAGCAGAAAGAGGCAGGCCTTACCAAGAAGTTAGTATCGATTGAGTCTCTAGAGCGAGGAGCTCCTCCTCGAGCTGGCTATTCCGTTCTTTCCTTGGAAGGTGAGGTTTTAGGCGAGCTGACTAGTGGGGCTTTGTCTCCAACTCTGGGGAAAGGTATTGGGATGGCATATCTTCCTCTTTCTTTAACCGAAGTCGGAACTGAGTTATTCCTAGAAGTGCGCGGAAAAAAAGTGCGTGCGAAAATCGTGAAAAAACCTTTCGTTGTTTGAAATCCAACTCTAAAAATCTTCTATGTCGATTCCATCTGAACTAAAATACACCGAGGAGCACGAGTGGGTACGCATGGACGGGGATGTCGCGGTAGTAGGCGTCACTGATCATGCTCAAGAGGAACTCTCGGATATCGTTTTTGTCGAACTGCCTGAGCTTGAACGGGAAGTTGAAGAGAAAGAGGCGATGGCGGTGGTGGAATCCGTGAAGGCAGCCAGTGATATTTATGCTCCAGTAAGCGGGGTTGTAGTGGAGGTGAATTCTGCTCTTGAGGAAGAACCAGGCTTGTTGAATGAGGAGCCTTATGGCCGCGGTTGGCTTTTCAAAATTCGAGTTTCTGATATGGAACTGGTGGAAGGTCTTTTAACTTCGGACGACTATGAAGAGTATCTCGGTTGACCTTTTCGGAATTTCCGCAAGGTTGTCCGCGTGTTAACTGAAGCGCCTTTTCTTAGTCGTCATCTCGGAATAGCCGGGGACGCGATTCCGGAAGTCCTACGCGAGGTAGGATACAGTTCTCTTGAGCAGCTGACAAAAGACATCGTCCAAGAAGAAATTCGGTTTGATGGAGCGATGGACTTGCCTGCTCCAGTTGGTGAGCATCAAGCTTTGGGTGAGCTTAAGGAGATTCTTTCGCAGAACGTAGTTGCGCGGAATTTCATCGGGCAAGGTTATCATGGGACCTTAGTGCCTCCCGTTATTCAACGTAATCTCCTCGAAAATCCCGGTTGGTATACCGCTTATACTCCTTATCAGGCTGAGATTGCTCAGGGGCGCCTCGAGGCTCTCTTGAACTTCCAGACCATGATTACTGACCTTACTGGTTTGCCAGTGGCCAATGCGAGCTTGCTGGATGAAGGAACAGCGGCTGCTGAAGCGATGTCTCTCGCTCTCGCCCAGAAGGCAAAAGGTAAAGTTATCTTTGTTGATCAATTTTGTCATCCTCAGACGATTCGAGTGATTCAAACGCGTGCGGATCCTCTGGATGTGAAGGTGGAAGTGGGCGATTGGAGAGCGTTTGCTCCAATGACGTGCGAGGGCTTTTTCGCCGCTTTGGTTCAGTATCCAGATACTAGGGGAGTGCTTTGCGATTACCGAGCGTTTAGTAATCAGGTGCACGAGGCTAAAGGGCTTTTGATCGCCGCTGCGGATCCTTTGTCTCTCGTTCTTCTGCGTGAGCCTGGAGCTTGGGGGGCGGACATTTGCGTTGGTTCGACTCAGCGGTTTGGAGTGCCTATGGGTGGTGGTGGTCCTCATGCGGCTTACATGGCTGTGACCGATTCTCTTAAACGCAAGCTTCCTGGGCGTTTAGTGGGAGTTTCGCTCGATAGTCAGGGGCAACCTGCTTACCGGCTTGCCTTGCAAACTCGTGAGCAACACATTCGCCGCGATAAGGCCACCTCCAACATTTGCACCTCTCAAGTTCTTCTCGCGGTGATGGCGTCGATGTATGCGGTCTACCATGGCCCCGACGGTTTACGCGGGATTGCGGGGCGGATCCATAGCCTTGCGGCCTGTTTTGCCTCTGGAGTCGAGCTACAAGGAGGGCAGCTTTTAAGTCGTGATTTCTTCGATACGGTTACGGTGGTGGTAGCTGATGCGGAGCTGATAGTCTCGCAAGCAAATAAGGCCGGGTATAATCTGCGTCTTCTCGCTCGCAATGCGGTGAGTGTTTCTTTCGATGAACTCAGCGAACTCGATGATCTGTATGCTCTTCTGGGTTTCTTTGGGGAGGTGAAGAGAATGGAGTCTGCTCAATCGTGTTTGGAGCATTGGAAGCGGCAGACCGAGATCCTGACTCATGAGGTCTTTCATCGCTACCAGAGTGAGACTGAGATGATGAGGTATTTGCGAAGACTGGAAGGAAAGGATTTGGCTTTGAATCAAGCAATGATTCCTTTGGGCTCTTGTACCATGAAGTTAAATGCGGCGGTGGAAATGTTTCCGGTAACATGGCGCGAGGTTGGACAGATTCATCCGCTCGCACCAGCTGAGCAAAGAGAAGGCTATAGGGTAATGCTCTCGCAGTTATCAACGTGGTTAGCTGAGATCACTGGATTTGCAGCGGTATCTCTGCAACCCAATGCGGGGTCGCAAGGGGAGTATGCCGGGTTGTTGGCGATTCGTCGCTACCATCAATCTCGTGGTGAAGGGGGGCGCCATATTTGTCTTATCCCGACCTCTGCGCATGGAACGAATCCGGCCTCTGCAGTAATGTGTGGGATGAAGGTTGTTGCAGTGAAGTGTGATGAAGAAGGGAATATTGATCAGGCTGACCTGAGGGCTAAATCTGAGAAGCATAGTAATGAGCTAGCGGCTCTCATGGTGACTTTTCCTTCGACTCACGGAGTTTTTGAAGAAGGGATTCGTGAACTTTGCCAGACGATTCATTCTCATGGTGGACAGGTTTATATGGATGGAGCCAATATGAACGCTCAGGTTGGATTGACCAGTCCCGGTCTTATTGGCGCGGACGTCTGCCACCTTAATCTTCATAAGACTTTTTGCATTCCTCACGGAGGTGGAGGTCCAGGAGTGGGGCCCATTGGAGTGGCCGAGCATTTGGTGCCGTTTCTTCCTGATCGTCAGATGCCTGTTTCGGCTGCAGAGTGGGGAAGTGCCTCCATTAATGTTATTTCATGGATGTATATTCGCATGATGGGAGCGGCAGGGCTTAAGATGGCTACGCAGGTTTCTTTGCTTTCTGCCAACTATCTTGCTAAAAAACTAGATGCTTCGTTTCCCGTTCTATATAAAGGGCGGAACGGGCTTGTTGCACATGAGTGTATTCTTGATGTGCGTCCCCTTACGAGGGCGAGTGGCCTCTCGGTAGAAGATGTCGCTAAGCGTCTTATCGATTATGGATTTCATGCTCCTACCATGAGCTGGCCTGTGGCGGGGACCTTAATGGTTGAGCCCACCGAATCTGAGAGTCGACGTGAGCTGGATCGTTTTTGTGAAGCGATGGCTAGTATCGCCAATGAAATGAATGCAGTGGTGCAGGGAGGAGCTGATAGGGAAGATAATGTTCTCAAGAATGCCCCTCACACCGCCACTATGGTGACAAGCGATGAATGGAATCACTCTTACTCAAGGGAAGCCGCAGCTTGGCCAGTAGCGGGCTTACGCGAGAATAAATTCTGGTCGTCGGTGGCCCGTATCGACAACGTGCATGGAGATCGAAACTTGATTTGCACTTGTGCTGGGATGGACACTTACGAAAGCTAGCACAAGATGGACGCAAACGAAAAAGAGGAATCTCCTATTGATTGGGAGAGTTGGGAGCCGGAAATACGGGCGACTTTGCTGTTCATTAAGGTGGGAGAGGACGTTCTTCTCATCGAGAAGCAGCGAGGAATCGGAGCCGGGAAAGTGAATGGGCCTGGAGGTAAGATCGATCCCGGGGAAACTCCTTATCAATGCGCTCTTCGCGAGACACAGGAAGAGCTTTGTATCAATGCTACTGGAGTGCGCAAGATGGGCGAGCTTTTCTTCGCAATGTCTGATATTCCCGATATCCATTGTCATGTCTTTATGGGCACAGGCTTTGAGGGCACCCCGCAAGCCACTCCTGAGGCGATTCCGATGTGGAGCAAGATTTCCGAAATTCCCTTTGGTCGTATGTGGGAGGATGATCGTTATTGGCTTGGAGAGATGCTTTCAGGAAAGACTTTTCGTGGCCGGTTCACGTTCGCTGGAGAAGCGATTCAGTGGTCTCAAATGGAATTCGGCATGAGCTGGGAGCAAGAAGGGGAATAGTTCCGTAAGCTTCAAATATCTCTGGAGAACGCTGAAAAGCGGCTTGGAGGAGAGACACAAAAAGAATCCTCCATGACCGCAAAGGCGAAAATCTGCTACGTTCCGAAGACTCAACAGGTTGGGGAATCCGGAGACCCGTCTGCCTTCCTAAAAAGGCCTGACATTCACGTCTCTCGGGGCATCCCCAGTAACATAATTATCGGTCCGAGCGTGCGCCTTTGTAAGCGACCACAGAAGATATGTTTGTAGAATACTCGTCTTTGAATGTTCTGCAATCGAAAGAGTGTATTTTGCGCAAAGAAGTAAGCGTGTGACTACTTGATCGAACGTTTTTGTCAGATTTGACTTGTAGTCTGTTCGTTTGTTTATCTGAAGGAGATTTCTGTTTTTCGACGAGCTTGCCGACTGGGAAGGGGCTTGCTGGCGTGCCATTAAGAGGCAATGTGAAACTAAGAGACGAATATTTTCGAATCAAGCAACAAGCGGTAGACGAATTCCCAGGTAGAGCTGAGAGAGTGCCTGGACAAATAATGATAACAATGATGATCCGTGCTAATTAACGTCGGCGTCGTAGAAGGCCGAGCAGGGCAACGCCTCCGAGAGCAATAAAGGACGGTTCCGGAACCGGAGCCAGACGCGAGAAGATGAAGGTGTCGGCGGTTCCATTAGCGGTCCATAAGAGCGCTCCCTCTTCAATGTCGTTTGCTGAGGCACGCAATTCTAATAGTGTTCGATCAGTTATTAAGAAAGTATCGAGGGAGGGATCAGTAGTTAGGATTGTGGGCGCTCCAGCATCAGGGTCAATATTATGTCGATCTGAAAAAAAGAGGGCAGAGCTATTGAATCCAAAAATTTCAACGGAATCAGTAAAGGGGGTAAGTCGAAATGAAAGCGATGTACTTGTATTGGACCCAGCATTGGCAATGCGACTTCCAATAGTTCCCCCTCTGAGCACCGCCGAATCTGAAATGAAGTTACTAGCTGGTCCAAACACCGATGGTGAAGCCGCTCCGGATAATTCGATGGAACCTGAAAAACTCACGCGCACATCAGATTCTTCTTCCACAAAGTGGACGATGATGACTGCCATCGTTGGTTGAGAGAGAAGAAAGGTGAGGAGTAGGAGCACTTTTTTAGATAGCGTTTTCGGGCCGAGGAATGATACGATCTTCATTTACTTCCTCTCTTCCTACTTAGATTTTTATTCCTTGGAAGCCTAAAATTGAAGACCGTTTCTAAATTAAGAAATTGATTGCGAGTGAGAA
The DNA here is from genome assembly GCA_964444495.1 of uncultured Roseibacillus sp. Lineage (GTDB taxonomy): Bacteria > Verrucomicrobiota > Verrucomicrobiia > Verrucomicrobiales > Akkermansiaceae > Roseibacillus. The sequence goes on from CAYUHN010000038.1 coordinate 11,963, forward strand.
TAGATGGGGTTGACAGAGGTCGAGAACTCTCAACATCTTTCTGCAAAAGGAAAGTGCTCGCTCTAACAGGTTTTCAGCCATATTGTTATCTACAATAAAATGAAAATTCTCTTCTGTATCATAGCATGTTCATTATTTTCTCTAGCTGCCATTGCCGAGCCTGCGCGAAAGGCTCAGAAGGAGTTCGATAGCTTTCGGCTGATAACAGGATTTTACAAGCATTTCGATAAGGATATAGGATTTGAGTTTCGAATTCTTGAGGTGGACGGTTCTGCTACTGTGGCTATGGATCCGATATATCTTTATCTAGTTGTGACAAATAATTCTTTTGGCGACGATTTACAATCTACGATTGTAACGCTTCCAAAGGTCTCAGCAATTAAGCAAGTTCGATTTTTTGAGCAGCCTCACAAAATTAAGATTGAAGTCTTTTTAGATCGTATTGAAGGAGGGACGGTTCCTGCCACGATTGATATCTCTGTTCCGATCAAAGGTGGGCAATTGCCCGAAGTGATTGATACGTCTGTGAATATAAAAAAGAAAGAAAAGTAAGACGGTAAGGCGTTATTTGGACCTTGAGCGAGGGCAATCTTAAAATCCTTCGCTATCCATCTGTGCAGTCTGTTTACTTATCGAATTTTTAGAGAGTTTCAAAGTGAGCTTTTTGCGAAAGGAGCTCGGTTAATTCTAGAGAGAATTTTTGATGATAATGCTACTTGTCGATCATCGGCTCCGTCGATTTTTAAGTTACTTTTTTCTCCAAAAAATAAAGGGAAGTGGAAGTGATGATTAATCTTTCGACAACTCGCCTGATAAAGTTAGAGAATGCTTTATCGTGTTTTCTATGAAAAAAACGGAATTGCCTCTTCTGGTGGTGACGGGAAGCACCGGTCAATTGGGAGGCCTGATTGTGCGGGTGCTGGTTACTTTTTATCCTTCTAATCGTATTATCGCAACGACGCGGGTTCCCGAGCAAGCGGATGAGCTTCGCGCGCTAGGAGTGCAGGTCCGGTGGGCGGATTATGAAAAGCCGGAAAGTTTGGCTGAGGCTTTTGTTGGGGTTGGTAGAATTTTAGTAATGTCTTCCAATGCACGTGCTTATGGAGAGGATCCAGTGAGCCAGCATAAGGAGGTGTTTTTAGCAGCGAAGAAAGCAGGAGCGCAACGGATTGTATTTACCAGTCAAATGGCTACGGGCGAATCTTCTGCTTTTCCACCGATGCATGACTATGCGGCAAGTGAAAAATTGTTAGAAGGCTGTGGTGTGCCGTTCACGATTTTGCGTAATGGTTTTTATGGAGCCAGTGCTCTCCAGATTTTGGAGTCAGCTTTAGCCTCTGATCAGGTGACCACAGCACTCGATGGAAAAATTTCTTGGGTGGCTCATGCTGATCTTGCAGAGGCAGCGGCGTTGATCTTAGCAGGAGAGGCGCACTTTGAAGGAGCCACTCCACCACTGACTGGGCCTGAGGCTCTCGATTTTACCGATCTGGCTATTCTCGCTTCTCAGTTATTAGATCGGAAAATTTCACACAACATCCTCAGTGATGAGGAGATGCAGGCACCTTTCTTAGCTCAAGGAATTTCCGAAGCAACTATCAAGATGGTTCTTGGTCTCTATGTAGGAGCGCGTAATAACGAGTGGAGCATTGTTGACTCGACGCTGCAGCAGTTAATCGGGCGCCCGCTCATCACGATGCGCGAACAAATAAAAGGTCAGTTTGCTGGAAGGTGAATTCCTTCGCCTGTCAAGGGAGTGATTTCAATAAGTTATCGAAGCCAGTCAGGCACACCCTCAGTTTTGAAACGCTCTACTCTTTCATCATAGGTGTCCTTAGGAAACTCGCTTTTGCCTGGAGGAAGGGCGTCGGTCTTGGGGAGAAAGGCTCGATGTTCCTTGAGAATATCGAGGTGTTCTGGGAGAGAGGCCAAATTTTTGTGCTCATTGGGATCCACGCGATGATCGTAAAGCTCTTCGCTGCCGTCCCGATAGCGGATGTAGCGCCAGTTTTGGCTGCGGACAGAGTGGTTCTTATAATATCGTGTGGTGAGTACTGGTTGCTCTCGTTTAGCTTCGGGGTTGTCGAGCAGGGGTTTCAGGTCGAAGCCGTCTAATGTTTGCTTTGGGAGGTGACAGAGGGTGGAGAGAGTTGGGTAGATGTCGATGAGGCTAACTGGACTTGAATTTACCTGATTCTTTTTCGCCATTCCTGGGTAGGAGATGAAAAGAGGGACGCGAGTGGATTCTTCCCAAAGGGCTTGTTTACGCCAATGTTTCTTTTCCCCGAGATGTTGTCCGTGATCGGACCAGAGGACGATGATGGTGTTGTCGGCGTATGGGCTGTTATCGAGCGCAGTGAGAACCTTCCCGAGTTGGTGATCAACAAAAGTGGTACAAGCTAGATAAGCGCGAACGAGCTCTCTCCAGTAAGTCGGACTTGTGTCGAGGACTTCTTTGTGATCTCCGTCGGGTAAAGTACCATATGCCATCGCTTTCCCGTAGAGGGGAACGTCGGAGAGGTCGTCATCGGGAACTTCTGGGAGTTTGATGGACTCAAGTGGATACTCTTTAAAGAAGCGCTTGGGGGCAGTGAACGGAACATGGGGGCGAAGGAAGCCAACTGCCATGAAGAAGGGTTTGTCGAAATCCTTTTGAAGTTGGTCAACGGCCCACTGCGCGATTTGCTCGTCTGGCATGCCTTTGGGGGGAATGTCGGCATCTTCCAGAGCTTCCCATGAGAGAGAGCTACCCTTTACTTTTCCTCCGTGCTTGGCAACCAGAGCTCCTCCGTTCTTGGCGGCAGGCGCAAAGTGGCTCTTACTATAGGTATCGTTCCGAAACCCGTATTTCGAGGGTCGAGCTTCATCCCAATAAGGGTAGTCGAAATCCTGCACGCCTTTATGAAAAATTTTGCCTGCCGCCAGAGTAGTGTACCCGTTGCTCTTAAAAAGGCTTGGTAAAGGGACGCGACCGTCGAGGACTTTATCGTAGGAGCTGGCGATGCTCTTGAGCCCTACTGTGCCATACCAGCCAGTGGTGCTGGGTCGGAGGCCTGTCATGAGGGAGTGTCGAGAGGTATTGCAGACAGGTGCGGAGCAGTGCGCATTGGAAAAATACGTGCCGCGCTTGAAGAGGCGATCCATGTTTGGGGTGATCGCTTGAGGATGCCCTGCTTGTGCACCAGTCCAATCATTCAGGTCGTCGATGGCGATAAAGAGCACGTTCGGAGACTTTAATTCGTCTGCACCACAAAGAGAGGAGAGGAAAAGGTAAGCTACGACAAATAGTGGATTCTTGGTCATGGTGTGATGCTAAGGGGTGATGTTCGATCTGAAGAATATCGGTTTCTGTTAAGCTTTAGAGTTTGGAGTATTTCTCCTACTTTATCCAATCTCACTCGGAGGAGGAGTATGTATAGCAGGGGGATGTAAACTCATTCTTGTTCGTCGTCGTGGAAAATTTTGATATTGTTGGCCGTGGGATGCCAGCCGGAATTTTCTGGGCTGCAATACGGCTCGTTTTCCTGCTCAGGAAGCCCTCAATTACAGTGAAAATATGGTTTTAAACTGGGTGAAAATCACTTTTCCTGTGCTCCGGAGTGGATCGCGGGAGATGATTTTTTTGAGATATCGAGAAGGGTGAATCTTTTTATTTCACTATGATAGGAAGACTTTTGCTGTGTGCGGCGAATTCAGGTGCATACATGCAACGGATTTCAGCGATACCTGTTTGGTAGGTTCCTCGTAATTGGACGCGAACACTGGTTTCGAAAACATGAGTTCCAGCGGGTAAGTGATCGATGTAAAAATGTGAGGCGGTATCTCGAGTGCTTTCGTAGTAACCTAGCCCTTGTGACCAACGGTAGCCGCTGAGAACATTCACGGGTTCGGTTCCGCTACCTCGCTGATCTTTGAGGTGGACGTATTCCATGTCACGATCATTGCGGAGGACGAGGCGTGTGACGAGTTCGTCGCCGATTGCAAGTGGTCCCGAAACGGGTTCTAGAATTGGGCCGCTGTCGGTGTTCTTTTTCACGAAGAGCTGTTTCTCCAGTTGGAGTTCATCTCCATCATCTGCGATTACCTCTTCTAGGTTGACGAGATATTGCCAGTGAACGCTTGCCCAGCTGACACCCGAGTCGGATTTGGTGAGAGTGATATTACCTTGCTCAGGAGTGACGGCTTCGCCAGAAAAGCGTTGTTGATAGAATCCTGTGCCGGGCTCAACTTTGCCGGGTTCGACCTTCTCGCCAGCGAGGCTGATCTCAAGAAGAGCGTCTGAGCTGAGTAGTTGACTATCATTGAGAAAGAGGGAAGCCACTGCTTCGGTTGTCGCCTTGGTGCTATTCCAGCTATTGGTCTGCTTGTTCTTGATGAGCCAAACTTGGCAATCGCTGACCGCTTGTTGGTCTTGTTCGATTTCCCGAAAGGCTTCGATCATGAGCGCTTGGGATTCGATAGGCGCTTGCCACCAATACCAACCGGGAGTGTCGTCCCAATACATACCAAATTCCTCATCAATGATTGCATTTTCGCGTAGAGAGCGAGTAATGAGTTTTGCGGTCTTGTCCTTTTCTAGACGATGGAGAGCAAGGGCGGCTTGTCCACGAGAGAAACGAGGTAATGAAGTCCAGTGTGCTTCGGCCTGATTGATATAGTAGTCGTAGGCGGGACGAGTCTGGGAATCAATCGCTTTTTCTGAAAGGAAAAGAGTTCGTGTATAAAGGTAGTGAGCGATCCATGGACTAAGATTCTCTTGTTCGAGTCGATCGTGCTTTCTGAGTAAGTTGTGCTTTCGAACGACTTCGGAGTCGATTGCGGAGAGAGCCTTGAGGGCTGGAGTGATGTCGGTGGGAACTTCCATTTCGCGTAAGCGGGCAAATCCAGTTACGATGTGAAGTGAAATGTAGGGGTTTCCTTTTCCTCCTGGGAACCACGGCCACAGTCCGTCTGTTCCTTGCATCTCAGTGAGTTTTTTGAAGGCTTTTTCAAGTTCTCGGTTGATGCGGTTTTCCTCAAAGAAGAAGGCGACCCTCTTTCGAGCTTCCGTTTGATTCTCTGCTTCAGCTAGCCAGGGAGTTTCCTGCAGCATGAGGCCTTTGAGGTCTTCGTTTTTGCTGAGAGGGCTATCGAGAGAGTCTCCTTTTTTCCAAAGTTCAAAGACCTTCTTGAGCTTAGGATCTGAAGTGATGATTTTACGACCAAGTGCATTCGCATAGTAACGGCTGAAGGTTTGCTCTGCGCATTCATGGGGAAATTCCATGAGGTAGGGCAGGGACATAAGGCCATACCAGGCAGGCTGGGAGACGACTTGGAGATGGAGAAAACGGTTTTCGATCGATTCAGTTTCAGCGCTCTTGAGAAGGTTGTTAAATTGGAAATCTTTGCTGCCAGCATCACGGATGGGAAGAGCTTTCGATTCGGTGATGAGTAAGCGACGTGAAAGAACTGGGAGCCAGCCTTCTTCACCGTCACTGAGGTCGCTAGTCGACGCAGTGACTTTGTAGCGGAGGAATTCTTCGCCGTTGGGGACTTCGATCCTCCAGTTAACGGTCTGACTTTGTTGGGCGGGGACTTCGAAGGAAATGCTCTTTTCGCTGAGGCTAAGCGCGGCATTACGGCCTTCGCCGGTGGCAGCATTTTCGAGAAAGAGGGAGGCCGTGCCTTTTTGTGTTTCGTCACTCTGGTTACTGACTTTTGCCGTGAATTCCACGATGTCCCCTTCGCGAAGGAAGCGAGGAGGGTTGGGTTGAATCATCAAGTCGAGTGCTGTGACAGTCGAGCCTTCTAAGCTGCCACTACGGAGCTGGTTGTCATGAGCGAAGCCAAGAAAGCGCCATTGAGTGAGGGCTTCGGGAATCGTGAAAGAGATATGAACTTTACCGTCTTCTTCGGTGGTGAGATCAGGATAGAAAAAGGCAGTCTCTTGTAGGTTGGTTCGGACAGGAATGGGAGCTTCCGCAGCGGCACCTTCTTGATTGGAGGTTGATGGAGGCGGGCTGCCAGGGGCGGAACGTCCGGTTTTAGCTCTAAGCGCTTGTGGGGCGGCTACTCCAGCTTCGAAAAAAGAGCCTTCTGCTTTATCTGCTTCTTCAGGAGCAAAGGCGTCTGATGCAAAGTATAAGGTTGCGCCTCCGCTTCCGCCTCCTGAACCTCCTGAACTGTGTATCACAAAACCCTGATTCTCGATGAATCGTCGAAAAGGGTAACGTAGTTGATGGTATTCAGGTCTTGGGAAACCGGACTTCTCGCGGAAGCTTCCCCAGCTGGAGCAGAACGTCATTCGCTGTGAGTAGCCATTTTCGCGACGCAGCATGTGGTCCAAGGTTGCGAAGCTATGAGGGAGAAACGCGTCGAGAGAGGCATCGTAAAGGGTTGCGACCATTTCTGCCGCTGTGGCTTCACCATTCGGTCCTTCAATAACAGCTGTCCAAGTTTCTTTTGCTCCCGGCTCGAGTTTGTCGATGATTCGCTCCCAAGAGAGTTTGAGAGCTTTTTGCGACCAAGGAACCTCAATCCTTTGAGAAGTATGACTGAGGCGATTTTGGTTGATTTGAATCACGCTCACGTAGAATCCTCCTGCTTGTTTCTCTGTTACCGGTAAGCGGAAGAGGTGTTGAGTTTTTCTTTCGGGAGTCCATTCACGATGGAGGAGGGTATTGTCTTGATAGACTTCGATGAGTGCGCGGGCGGTTGAAAAACCACTGCCCCAAAAAAGTTGAAGCTCGTCACCCGCTACCAGGTTCGAGTCTTTAGTTACGACATGGAATGGGATCTTGGTCTGATATCTTTCGCTTTCGAGATTCAATACTTCGATAGTACGGTACGAGGAAATAGTTTGTCCGTTGGAATCTTTTGATTCGAAGATGAGTCGGTAGTTACCTGCGGGAAGTTTGTGCTCGATTGTTTCTGAAGCACTTTCTTCTGTGGTTTGTTTGGTTTCGATCGCAAATTTAGATACGAGTTCTCCAATTTCCCAATTGTTTGGGGAGTTTTTAGAAGAACGAGCTGCTTCCGTTCGTTGGCAAGACTCGGGGCTAATGAGTTCATGTATCTTGAGGGTGCCGGTGGCGGCTCGAGCTTGACCATTGTTTGAGTTGGTGCGGATAGAGATGGAAACAGGTTCGTTTGTTGTCAGCCAGCTCTTGGTCTCGATAGCTGCTTGAAAGGCGGTGTAGCTCAGTGAGATCGTGTGCGAGGTACTGCGTGTTTCGCCCGTAGGATCGGTGATATCGACTGAGACTAGATAGTTGAAGGTGGGGTCTTGCTCAAGATCGATCTTGTTATCTGGTTTGGCCGTGAAAGTGATGGTACAGTTTCCTTGTTCATCAGTTTCTCCAATGCCGTGAGCGATTTCTTCTGAAGAAGAATGCATGTTGGAAGCCCAAGGACTCCAGCGTCGCCAGTAAGGCCAGCGAACCATGCGGGTGACTTTCCAACTGACTTTGGCTCCGTTGACTGTGGAGCCATTGTAGGATTCGGCTCGAGCAGTAACAGTAACTTCTTGGTCCAGAGCAGCTTCTTCTGTTGGGGGAATAACGGTGCTGAAAAATTTGGGACGTTTGTATTCTTCGATGCGAATCCATTTATGACCGCTTATGTTTTTTCCGCCAGCTATAATGCTGAATTGCCCTAGGTTGATGCCTTCAGGTGCGACGAAGGTTCCGGAGGCAGAGCCGTATTTGTTGGACACAAGCTCGATTTTATTAATTTCTTTTTGATTGGTATCAAAGAAGGTGACAACAAATTTTTTCTTGGAGCTTGTTTTGTATTTGTTGGTTGCCTGATTGTATGAGGTGCAGATTGCTTTGAAATGGATGGTCTGGCCAGGACGGTAAATGGCGCGATCCGTGAATATGATGGCTTGTTCGTAGGTGTTGGTGTTGATGGATTGGCCTCGAGGATAGGTTCTAGCCGTGGCTCGTTCCAGTCCTCGGGTTGCCAAGATCCTAGTGCTGGAGGTGAAGGAAGGAAAAGCGAAATATCCATTTTCGTTGCTTACTTTTGTTGCGGATCGACTCTTGTTGTTTCGCTTGTTCTCAGTGGCTGTCACCTTGATTCCTTTAAGAGGTTCGCCCGTGAGAGCGTCAACTACAATGCCGTCGATTCCGCCACCTTTTGCAGAGCGGGCTGTGAGGGCGATTGTGGTGATATGAACGGGAGCGAAGGCGAGCATCTCATTTGTCGCAGTCAGCTCTTTGCTAGAGGTTGCAACAAGGAAATGATACCCAATGGGAAAAGGTTCTTCTGTCGGGATCGTGCAGGTTTGACTATGGTCTTTGTAGTCACCTGGATCTTCTAACTCTTCTTCCCATTCTCGCACGGGTTGACGACCCTTGAGAAGTTCGAGAAGTTCACTTTGATTGAGAGAGGTGTCGGTTGGGTAGGGGATGGAATAGAGGCGGAACCAGACATGATCGAGGTTGCGGTAGTCGGCCTTGATGATTTCATCTGGATTGGCCCAATGTGTCTCGGTTCTAAGGCGAAGCCACTTGGTTTCCATTTGCTCTTTCTCGAACTTTGCAAGCTTGCCGTATGGATGGTCAGGGAAATCTTGGAAAGCGCGAGAAAAGAGTTCGTAGGCTTTTAAAGTTTCATCTTTGGAAAGGAAATGACTTCCAAGGAGGATTTGTGCTCTGGCTCTATTGACATCATTCTGGTAGGTCTCAGTAAAGTGGGTGAGGGCAGCGAGGTAACGTTCCTTTTCAGAGTCGTGGTTAGAGGCTTCGGAGGCCCATTCAATTCGGAGGAGATTGCAATGATTGAAGGCTGTTTGGTCCTCGTCGTTCTTATGGAAGCGGAGGAGCTCCTGTAGAAGATTTAGAGCGCGGGCTTTCGAGGATTGATCGGCTTCGGGTTGCCAAGAAAGGAATTTCTCAACTGGGTCAAGGGCAGGGGAATCGGGTGCAAACTCAAAGGTATCAACAGGTAGAGACGAGTTGTTTTCCTCCAAACGGTAAAAGGTGAGGGCTTGGTGAGCGATAAAGTCGTAGAGGGTAGGACGGAATTGGTCTCCGAGTTCTCCTTTTTCAAGAATATCGGAAAAGGCTGGAACTGGGACGGTCTTAAGGATCTCTGCTTCTTCTAGAGCGAGTTGTAGTCTTGCGTCGATTTCTTTGAGTAAGCGGCTAGCACTCCAGGTGGAAGGATCGTCATCGCTTTCAGAATCAGTCGTTTCGCTGCGGTTAAGAAGTTTCCAGCGATTGTTGCTATAGTATTGGCAAAAAAAGCTGGCGGAGAGTGTTCGCAGAATGGGTTTGAGTTGGGGGTGCGCCTCTTTCACCTTTTTGTCCATTGCAAGGGCAAGAAATGGGGTGTGGTTTTTGTTTCCGTGCTCCTGTATGGTGCCGAGTAGGATGGCTTTGCTAGCTTCTCCCCACTGCTCATCTGCGATAGCTGATCGTTCGATTTTTTTGAGTAGTTTGAAGGCTGTTTGCGGCTGGTCGTTCTCCAGAGCTTTTTCAGCTTCTGACCAGGCTTTTGTGCGGTCTTGTGACATGGCTGTGAGAGACAAAAAGGCTGTGAGTAAGAAAAAAAAAAGGCGAATTCTCATTACCTTCTATGACACGTGAGGAACTGTTTTTCTTAGAAAATTATTAAAAAAGAGCCTAGGTGGTCTGTTGCGATTATCACTCCATCAATGATGACGCGTCCGGATCCTTTGCCACTATAGAGGCTGAAAAATCAATGTTTCCCGTGAAGAATCCTGCGTTCCCTAACCCCCACGAATAAAAAGCGCTTTTGAAGTAGGAGAAGGCGGTGGTGAACCATCAGTTCCTCCGAGTATCATCCAAGCGGGATTGTCGGGCTGTTGGTTAAAGTTAGAAAAACGCAGTGGCTTTCCCCCTGCCATAGGGTTGGGCACTCGCAGCGCGACTTGTGAGCCGGCGGGGAGGGGAGCCGAGGCTGTAAAGTTGCCACTGAAAACGCGCTCGTCTCCCGCGACCAGTCCTTTGATATCCCAATTTGGTGCGCTCCATTCTTGGATGATAGTGCCATTTGAATCAAGCAAGCCGACTGTGATCGGCCAGGTTTGATAGAAAGGTGCTATCCCATAGTTTACCAGCTTAGTAGTAATGGAAAAATTATTGTCCGGTCCTGGAGTGATAGTTGCTTCCTCGAAATGGAGATCGTAGCCCATTTGGCGAACTGCGGAATGCGCTATTTGTAATCGGTTCTCAGCAATACCACTATTGAAGACCGCTCCGACGC
>CAYUHN010000039.1:0-21329 GCA_964444495.1 uncultured Roseibacillus sp.
CGATAGTTCAACGTTGGGCCTGTTCAACAACTGATAGCTTCGAGGCTCGTTCCTCACTCAAAGCTATCTTTGAAGTTCAAGGGCGAGAAGGACAATGCCGATCTTACCCGCAAGAGCTTCGAAGACATCCTGAGCGTCTTGCACTACCTGAGTCACTTTGAGGTAGAGAGCTACGAAGCCGATATTAATGAGATAGAAACCGACCACTAAGAGGTGGTTGACGCTATCAGCCATTTCCTCGTCGTCGCGGAAGCATTTCACGAGAAAGATGCGACCGTTCTTATGCAAAGTGCGAGCAACCCAAACGGTTAAAGGAATGGCGATAATGAGATAGAGTGTATAGGTGGTGGTAAGCGGGGTCATGATGATTTTAGTTCTACTTTCAGTTAAGATGAGCAGCGTCGCTCAATAATTTCAGTATTTACTGAAATTACAATAATAACGCAATATTTATTTTCGATATGAAATTTTGATTCGTTGAAAACGACGAGGGCGGCGTTCTCTCACCATGCCGCATCACTGTCTTCCTCTAGACTTCCCCCCTCTCCTCTCTTTCGCCAAGCTTCCTTTGTGGAGTCTGAGAAGCAGTCCTTTCTAGCAGTAGCTCGTGACGTGGTGGAGCTTGAGATTAACGCCCTTCGGCGTTTTTCCGAATGCCTCGACGAGGCTTTTTTTCATGCGGTTTCTGACCTCCTAAAAATCCTCAACGACAATCGTAAAATCATCCTCGTAGGCATTGGAAAATCCGGAAACATCGCCCACAAGATTGCCGCAACTCTCACCTCGACTGGCTCCCCTGCGGTCGTTCTCCATTCTCAAAATGCTCTGCATGGAGATCTCGGCCTCTTGAGCGAAGGAGACGCCGTCATCGCTCTTTCCTACTCTGGAGAAACCAGCGAATTGCTCTCCCTCCTCCCCTTTCTCAAAAGGCGGGCGGGAACTCTCATAGCCTTTACCGGCGAGGCCAATTCCTCTCTAGCACAACATGCTGACCATGTGATCGATACCTCAGTAGAGCGCGAGGCCTGCCCACTTCAGCTGGCTCCTACCTCTTCTTCCACTACCATGCTCGTAGCTGGCGATGCCCTCGCGATGGTGCTCATGAAAGCGCGGGGATTCACCGCCGAAGACTTTGCCCTCTATCATCCGGGAGGAGCTCTAGGCGACAGCCTTCTCACCACCGTCGCTGAAGTCATGCGAAAAGACTCCCAACTAGCCCTCGTCACGCCCCAAGCCTCCGTCCTCGATACACTCAATGCCATGACTCAGGCCAAAGCTGGCGCAGCCATTGTCACCCACCCCGACGGAACCCTCGCTGGCATCTTCACCCACGGCGACTTTGCTCGAAGTTACCCGAAACTCAATTGCGATCTCTCCCAAGAACCGATCGGTTCCTTGATGACTCCCCAACCAGTCACCATCAGCAGCGACGCCCTCGCCGCCGAAGCAGTAAAGATCATCTCTGAACGCAACATTGATGATCTCATTGTCCTCTCCTCTGATAATCAACAAGTTGTGGGACTCGTCGACTCTCAAGATCTCGCCAGTCGCAAGCTCACATAAAGCGGCCAACAGCGCAAATACCTCTTAGGGTCCAGCATGGCCTCCAAATTAGTCCAAAATAGCGTGAGAATCGGCTTGCTATCGTGGCTTGAATCCGTAGCCTCCGCCCCCCCATGGCCAGAACATCAGGAAAAGCCAAAACCCGCAAATCAGTTGCCAAGAGATTCAAGGTAACAGGTTCGGGCAAAGTCTTGCGCCGCAAGCAGGGTAAACGCCACATTCTTACGAAGAAAAGTCGTAAGCGTAAGCGTAACCTTGGTAAAGCAGTCCTCGCCGACGAGACCAATCTCAAGGCGATTCGCGAGAACATGCCCTTCGGGTAATCAACCAGACAAAAATCCCCCGCGCCGCCTATTGCCACTGGCAATCTGAATAGACGAGACGGCCGGGGACGAATTCAAACCAACAAACTGTTTATTCAACGTAGAAACAATTAATTATGCCACGAGCTACCAATGGACCAGCTTCCCGCAAACGTCGTAAGCGCGTACTTCTTCGCGCCAAGGGCTTCCGCGGATTCCGCTCCAAACTCTTCCGCTACGCTAAGGACGCCGTCTACAAGGCCCGTCAATATGAGTATCGTGACCGCAAAAAACGCAAAGGCCAATTCCGTCGCCTTTGGATTCAGCGTATCAACGCTGGCTCCCGTGCCCAAGGCCTCACCTACTCACGCTTCATCGAAGGCCTCAATGCTGCCCAAGTAGGAGTGGACCGTAAGGTTCTCGCCGACCTTGCAGTGAATGACATTGAGACTTTCAACTCCCTTTGCGCCACTGCTAAGCAGGCGCTCGAGAACAAAAAGCAAGCCGCGTAAGCGAATAATACAACTATCGCGGGAGTGGTCACACACCCTTCTCCCGCAATTAAAGCAGCCTCAATTGAGGCTGCTTTTTTCTTAGGAAGACCAAAATCCCCAAATGACCCAAATTTTGTGCATTTAGATCTTGGCAAAGCCCGGCACTTCCTCCACGTTCCGCCGCCCAACATAAATTGACATGGTAGCACTCAGACTGACTCGCAAAGGTACTAAGGACCGGCCCTACTACAAAATTGTAGCGATTGATAGCCGTGCCCGCCGCGACGGACGTCCTATCGAACAAATTGGAACTTATAATCCAATGATCGAAGGAGAAAACTACACCATCGATTTGGAGAAGGCCGATAAATGGCTTTCAAACGGTGCTCAGCCTTCTGAAACCGTAAATAGCATCATTCGTAAGGCTCGTAAGACAGCTAAAGCGAGCGCTTAATCAACACTCTTTCCATTCTACTTTAAAAGGTAGAACCCATTCTTTTTGGAAAAGGCTTCTGATTTCTCAGAGGCCTTTTTTGCTATTTAGCCCCCTGCTTCAGCGAGACACGCTCTACGGAAGCCATCGCTCTCGACGACTTACTCTTCTCTACCCTTGCCAATACAAGCCGTCTCAACAGGCCCTACATCATAACAACGAGGCGATAGAAGCAGATTAGATTGATGACTGCGGTATCAAACTCCCATTCCGCTCATTCAGTGTCGATGTTTTCAACGAATGTAGAAACAGGAAAAAATTCACACACACACATACTAAAAAAGCCGGACATCACTGTCCGGCCTTTTTATTATTAAATTAAAATGAGGTTCCGACTTAATCATCGTCAAAATCATCATCGGAGACGAGATCGACAAATTCGATAACTGCCATTGGAGCGGAATCACTCGGACGCATTCCTAGTTTAGTGATTCGGCAATAGCCTCCCTGGCGGTCGGCACAAGCTTCAGCCACTTCACCAAACAACTTGCTCACGACTTCCTTGCGGCGAAGATAAGCAACGGCCTGACGACGAGCGTGGATATCACCACGCTTGCCCAGCGTTACCATTTTCTCAGCAACAGGACGAAGAGCCTTTGCTTTCGCCAAGGTAGTCCGAATTCTACCATGTTCAATCAGAGCCGCAGCTTGATTAGTCAGGAGAGCTTTACGCTGAGCAGCGTTTCGCTTCAGCTTGGGTGTCTTTCTACGATGTTTCATCTAAAATCAGTCGTCGATATTTTGCGCGATAAGGTCTGCAAGACCAACAGGAGCTTCGTCCTCAACTCCGATACGAGGAGCTTGAATCTGAGTCACTGGTCCAGAGAGAAGTGATGGCTCGATGCTCATTCCAAGACCAAGACCAAGCTCAACAAGCTTGTCCTTAATCTCATTGAGCGACTTCTTACCAAAGTTACGGTATTTGAGCATCTCAGCCTCGCTCTTCATCGCCAATTGCCCAACAGACGTTATGTTGGCGTTGTTCAGGCAATTTGCGGCACGAACCGAAAGCTCAATTTCATTGACGCTCATGTTGAGAAGCTTCTTAAGAGCTGCATTCTCTTCACTCTGCTCAGCTGGAGCTTCTTCAAACTCAACCGCATTGTCGTCGTAATTGACGAATACGTCGAGGTGGTGACGAAGAATCCCTGAAGCCTGCAGGAGCGCGTCATGAGGCTCGACACGACCATCAGTGTGGATATCGAGGATCAATTTATCAAAATCTGTAATCTGTCCAACTCGGGTATTTTCAACGGAATACTTCACGCGAGTAACTGGACTAAAAATCGAATCAATTGCGATAACACCAATTGGTGCATCGGGACGCTTGTTGTCATCCGCAATACGGAATCCTCGTCCAACGGAAACTTCAAACTCACAATCGAACTTCACCTTACGGTCAAGGTGACAAATGACATGGTCCTTGTTGACCACTTCATACATGGTGTCTTCATCGATATCACCTGCGGTAACAGCGCCGTCCTTGTTCACGTTGATGGAGAGAACGCGAGATTCCTTCCCGTGATGCTTGAAACGGACTTTCTTCAGATTGAGAATGATGTCGGTCACGTCCTCAACCACTCCAGGAAGAGTTGAGAATTCGTGCTGAACCCCTGCAATACGCACAGAGGTAATAGCTGCTCCTTCAAGAGAAGAAAGCAAGACGCGGCGAAGGGAGTTGCCGATGGTGTGGCCAAAACCACGCTCAAAAGGCTCAGCTACGAACTGGCCGTAGAATTCAGTAGCCGTATCTTCGTCCTTAATCAGACGATTGGGGACCTCAAATCGGTCCAAACGGACGGGCTCGTTGGAATCTTCCTCTGGAACAGAGGCTTCTTCGATTGGTTCTTCTATCATAATAGCTTAGGTTACCGGGTTTCCCTCCTCGTAGCACGAGAAGCCCGAATAAACGGGATGAGAAGGACCGACGGCGATTAGCAAATCTCGTGCGGGCGGCGAAGCAACCCCACTTCGCTCTTCGTTGCAATGTTTTTTTAGACCGTTTTCGAGATAAAATTGTCAAATCATCCGAATTATCAGAAATGACTTCGCTTCCCAAACCAAGGACAATTTGGCCTCTCACAGAGGAATTCTCCCCCACTCTCGCAGCCGATCCGCTGTCATTTCTCTATTTCGTACCAGATGAACACACCTAATAGTCATCAGATTCGAGGCCGTTCGATAGGAGTAAATCGCTTAATATCAACAACCAACTCGATAACCAGCTCCGCACATCCGGTAGAAAATCGCACAAATTTAAAAACCTGAACTCAATTTCCAACAAACAATACTCATTGGAACGTTTAGCCTGCGACATGTGGCTTGGGAAAGCTTAACCACCCCACAAGCTTGCAAGCACCTCGAATCGAATTACACTCTACCTATATGCTCTTACGCACACTCCTTACAGCCTCGCTCTTTTCCGCGAGCCTAATCCCTTTCAACCTTTCCGCTGAAACCACAGTTAGCTCATCTTCTGATGAAGTAAGATCACAAGAGGAAGCTATCTTCGACTCTGTTCTACGAATCGAGGTTTCGACTCTGAACCCTGATTACCGGACCCCTTGGAATACCGGCGGTCTAGGAGGCGGCAACGGCACAGGATTCCTCATCGGGCCCAATCAAATTCTGACAAATGCTCATGTCGTCTCGAACGCTCGCCGTATCCTCGTCACTCGTCGAAACTCGGCCAGCAAGCTAGCCGCTACTATCAGCTTCATTGCTCACGATTGCGATCTCGCCCTACTCACACTTGATGATCCTTCTGCGATCTCCGATCTTACTCCACTAGAAATCGGAGGCATGCCCGCTCTCGACTCTGAGGTTCGAGCGATTGGTTACCCAGTTGGAGGAGACCGCCTTTCGGTAACTCGAGGCATCGTCTCACGAATCGACTTCCGCCCCTACAGCCACTCACGAGCTGATAGCCATCTTGTCATTCAGGTCGATGCTGCCATCAATCCCGGCAATTCGGGTGGACCTGCTATTCAAGGGGGAAAAATCATTGGAGTCGCCTTTCAAGGCCTTACCCAAGCAGATAACACTGGCTATATTATCCCCACTCCAGTTATTCGACGCTTTTTGACCGACATCGAAGACGGGACATATGATCAATATGTCGACCTCGGAGCCACCACCTTCCCTCTCTTCAACCCAACTATGCGAAAGGCCCTCGGACTAAAAGACGATGGCCGTGGAGTCCTTGTCACAAGCATTCTCCCAGAAGGTCCTTGCGATGGATTACTCGAAGTGGACGACATTCTTCTCACCATTGACGGTAAAGAGATCGACTCCGCAGGAAACATCAACGTTGATGGAGAAACTCTAGTCCTTCACGAGATTGTTGAACGCAAATTCGCAGGCGACACCATCATCCTCGACATCATTCGCAATGGCTCAAAAGAAACGGTCTCGGCCACCCTCAAGCCTCTTCCCGGTAGTAACATTCGTAGCATAGTTTACGACAAGCGTCCTGAATACCTAATCTATGGCGGACTCGTCTTTCAGCCCCTCACTCTCAATGCTCAGTCAGCGCATCGTTTAACTGATGTCACCACTCGTAAGCTGACTGCTGACTATCTCAGCGAGGGCATCTTCGAAGAAAAACCTCAAATTATTTTTCTAACTCGAATTGAAAACGATGAACTCACCTCCACCCTTCCAAGGGTGAAAGGACGAATCCTCAACTCAGTCAACGGTGAATCGGTTCGCGATATGAAGCACCTCAAACAACTTCTCTACGAATCTTCCCAACCAGAATTTACTGCCTTTGAACTTGAGGCAACTCATCGTCCCCTTGTTCTCCCCAGTGACGAGGTTGAAGCTGCGACTCAACGCATCATGGCTCGCAATTCCATTACGAACCCATTTTTCATCCAAGACTAAGCCCCACAATCAAACTTATTTCTAGAACACCTTATTTTCTCATGAAATCTCCATCACTATCACCTCTTGGTCTTGCTCTCAGTCTCACTTTCACTGGCATTTCATTTGGTTCTACCGAAGCCACGCAAGCGACCTCAACCGAACCTGTTGGTGAAGTTGTCGCCGCTGTCATCGAAGGATTGTCCTCCGAAACGGCCGAGGATGTCACTAAGAGCTTTGTTCGCGTAAACGCAACCTTGCAATCCTTCAATGCTGGTCAGCCTTGGCAGCGAAATAGCCCCACCTCTCGTAGTGGACTCGGAACAATTATCAGTAAGACCGAGATTCTCATTACCGCCGAAATGGTAGCGAACCAAACTTATCTAGAGCTCAGATCAGCCGATAACTTTGAACGCGTACAAGCGGAAGTTGTCGCAATTGATTACAAAGCGAATCTCGCCCTAATCAAACCGACAAAGGAAGGCTCCTTCATAGACAAACTCCCCGCGCTAGAACTAGGCGGACCAGCAGAAATCGGAGACCAAGCCACCATTTGGCAACTAGAGAGCACCGGCACCCCCCTACAAACGCTAACTACCATCCGCTCAGTCGACACCTCCTCTACTTTTCTTCCCGGTAATTCTTTTCTGACCTACATCCTCAGAGGATCGATGCAGTCGGCGAGCTCATCCTTTACACTTCCCACCGTTCGTGATGGCAAATTTCTGGGACTCCTCACCTCCTACGACTCAGACGATCAAACCTCCGAAGTCATTGCCCCTGAAATCATCGCCACCTTCCTCCGAGACGCTCGCGATGGAAGCTATAAGGGCTTTCCAACCCTCGGCTGCGCAACCCAAAGTATTGAAGATCTAATTTTTCGCGACTATCTAGGCCTCTCCGAAGACTCCGGCGGCCTTTTCATTACGCGCGTGCAAGAAGACTCTCCCGCTGACATTGCAGGCTTGGAAAAAGGAGACGTGCTTCTTTCTGTCGATGGACAGCGCATTGACCGCCGCGGTTATTTTAAACATCCCCGCTACGGGCTCCTTCCTTGGACCGCCATTATTCGAAACGACAAAATCGTCGGAGACGAAATCAAGTTAAGCTTTTTCCGCGATGGAGAAGAAAAATCAACTGAAGCCACACTCGCTGCGGCCCCAGCCCAATTAGTGCCTTCTCACATTCACGATTCCCCTCCTCCCTTCTACATTAAGGGCGGTTTGGTCTTTCAGGAGCTTTCTCGCAGCTACTTAACCGCTTTTGGAGACAAATGGAGCACCCGTGCTCCGCTTTCCTTACTTCATGCCTTGGAAAACCCCACAGACTATGAGGACTCTCGCGACCATATCGTTTTCCTTTCTCGAGTCATTCCCACTCCTATCACGGTGGGATATGACGGCTTTGGAGGAATAGTTGTTGATTCTGTGAACGACGTCGCTATTCGAAATATCAACGATCTCGCCGCCGCTCTACAAGAAAAGCCCTCAAATGGGATCCATAAAATCGAACTAGCCGGAGCCACCCCAACGCTCTACCTCGACGCCCAGTATTCAGACCTCATCGACAAGAATTTTCTCGAACAAGGATTCCCTCTCTTGAGCCGAATTCCAGAACGCCCCGATTCACTCAAAAAACAGGCTGCACAGCTTGAAAGCAAAGAAATCGAATCAGAGACTCCCGCTCCTACTCCAGAAGCGACCGATGAGATCGCCGAAGAAAAGCGTGCTTCATGACAATTCGCCCCCAAAAATTGCCCTCGAAGCCTGAAATGGAAAACTTTACTATTGCGGCAGCCTCTCCAATCAAGCAAACTCAGTCCCACTAATGAAGAAAGTAGTTATCCTAACATCACTTCTCCTTGCCAGTATCGCTTTTGGCGACATCCAAGCGCCTCCTGGAGCCCAGTATACCTCTAGCCGTAAGCTTGGTCGTGCTATCAGCAACATCCTCTATAGTGCTACTGAGATTCCAGAGCAAATCGTACGTCAAAATGAGACGAGCAGCAATGCAGGTTGGTCTTATGGAGTAGTGAATGGAACTCAACGAGCTTTCCGTCGTATGAGCTATGGCTTCTACGAACTTTTCACCTTTCACTGCCCAACCTACAAAGGGACTTTCAAGCCTCCCTATTCAAAGTGTGGCTCTGATTGGCGCATAGAGATGGATCCAAGTGATGGTCTCTCCGAATTCCCACCTGAACTCGGATTTGACAATTACTTCTACCACACACGCACCCAGACCTATTAGGCTGCAGTAGTTTTTATAATTTAGAAACCTGCGAAGATTTCTTCGCGGGTTTTTTTGTGCCATTCGACAGAATTCCCCGTCTCAAAGAGCACGACGAACTTTTACGAACAATTCGGCTTCACTTGGACGTTAAGACCTTGAGCGCGGAAGTCTCACCCACCAACCATCATGAAATTTTTCTCCCGCTTCGTTTTTCTCTCAATCTCGATTCTGGCAACCTTTTCTTCTATCGCCGAAGAGCGTGCCTGGAGAAGCTCTGATGGCGAACGTAGCATTGCCGGAACTCTACTCTCTAGCGACAGCACCAACATCACTCTTCGCCGCAGCGATGGCCGGGTTATCACCTTTCCTATCGCTAAACTTCATCTCGACGATCAAGCTTACCTTAAAGCCAATCACACTCCCGGAACTGAGACTGAAGAAGCCGAGTTGGTTGGAAATGCCTATGGGCCGCTGGCTTTTGGCGACAACCGTACTCAGGTCGAGAAGAAACTCTCCGAGTCATCTTTTATAAAAACGGACGTTGAGAAAACCCTTTTTGGTCGTGTCGGCCTCAATGGCATTTTCTACACCACCGAGACCATCGGAGGTCTTCATTGCTTCCTCTACTTTGATTGGAATGAAGGAGGAGGCCTTAAAGAAGTCACATTACGAACCAAACCTTTAGCCAAAAGTAAATATAACACCAAACTCAGAAGCACGTGGTCCGATCTCCTTAACCTCGTGAATCTTCTTCATGGAAAACCTCTTTCGCATTCGGAATACCCCAACCAGAGCGAGTTACAAGACGGCCTAATCCTCAACTCGCACCTGTGGCGAACCAACGAAGGGAACTCTGTCCTATTAGGGACTGCTCAAGACAATGACGACTACTCTGTTTGCCTTCGTTTCACCAGCGAACGAATTCAACCAGTTCGAAAGTAAAAGACGAGATCGTTGTCCCTTTTCGAATAGAGCCTAGTCGACTACTCTCCACCAAATGAGTCAAATCGCAGTCGTCTCCAACGGCATTCTCACCCTCGTATCAGAGGAAGGAAAAAAACAGCAACACTATTCTGACTTCGGTGCCGACATTGAGCGCCGCATGGATAACATCGCGCAAAAACGATCATGGAAGCAAGAGAGCTCCGGAATGTTTGGCCCCGACGCCACATGGGGAGGGCAAGCAAGGGAACTCAATCTCAAGCCACGTATTGTTGCAGCAATTGCCGGCTCTGATTCAGAACATTTCTCATATATCTTGGTCACCGAATCCGTAGGAGCCTTTCTCAAGTTCAATATTTCTGAAGACTACGAAACCCGTGTTTTCCACAAAGAAAATTTCTTTGCTTCTCAACTCGACCGAGATCCGAATAGCCAAAGCCTCGTCTGCTCTATCCAACATGATCATAGCTCATCTCAGATCGCTCGAATGAACCCCGAAGGGCGAGACTTGCAACCTCTTACCGAAGGCGATTCCCTCGATGGCGCTCCTAGCTGGGATCGCTCTAACAACGAAACTATCCTCTTTCACTCCGCCGGCCTAGCCTACAACCAGCATGGGTACACGATCGGCACAGGCCCTCATAGCCTTGAAAAAATCGATCTTCAGAAGCAACGTGTCACCACTATTCTAGAATCCGAGGAACAAGATTACCTCTGCCCTCGTACAGATACAGACGGCAACCTCTACTACATCACTCGCCCCTATGAAGGGCCTAGTGGAGCTAAGCCTTCTATCCTTACGACCGTCAAAGACGTCTTTCTTTTCCCGGTTCGCCTAGTCCGAGCCTTCGTTGACTTTTTCCAGATGTTTTCTCAAATCGTCAGCAAGAAACCTCTCTCCACCGCTGGCGGCCCTAAAAAGCAGGGACCTGAGCCTGTCGCCCTCTGGATTCATGGACGGCTCCTTAACCCCGAAGACGAAGACTCCAACGGAGCCCTCGCTCCCTCTTCCTGGAAGCTCATGAAACAAGCTAACGACGGAGAAACAACGACTCTTGCTAGCCATGTCGTCTCCTATGACATCAACGCCAAAGGTAAAATTGTCTACAGCGACGGAAAAAACATCAAAATCCTCAGTAACGGAAAAGCAAATCAACTCACCAAAATCGCTCAAACCGAAGAAGTTCGCTGGCTCTAATAGCTCAGAATTTTCCGTTCATCATTCCCAATACCTCTTTGGGAGCGCACCAACAAAAAAGCGCGCTCGCAGCTAGAAACAGCCACAGCGCGCTTTGAAAAAGCTAAATTAAAAGAGCCTCACTTAATAGCTGCGTAATTTGCCGCAACCACATCCCAATTTACCACATTCCAGAAAGCGGCGATGTAGTCAGGACGACGATTCTGATAATTGAGGTAGTAAGCATGTTCCCAGACATCGAGGCCGAGGAGAGGAGCACACCCACAACAATCTGCAGCTTCTCCCATCAAAGGGTTGTCTTGGTTCGGAGTTGAGACCACGCAAAGAGTTCCATCGCTCTTCGCTGCTAACCAAGCCCAGCCAGAGCCGAAACGAGTTGCGCCAGCGGCAGCGAATTTTTCCTTCATTGCTTCCAAGCTGCCAAATGCGGCATCAATTGCGGCAGCAAGCTCGCCCTCAGGAGCACTGACCCCTCCAGGAGCGATGACCTTCCAGAACAGGCTGTGATTGGCGTGACCGCCGCCATTATTGCGAACTGCCCCACGAATATCTTCGGGGACACTGCCGAGGTCGCTGATGAGTTCCTCAATGGTTTTCCCTTCTAACTCCGGCTTGCCTGCGATGGCGTCGTTCACCTTGCCAACATAAGCTGCGTGGTGTTTGTCGTGATGGATTTCCATTGTGCGAGCATCGATGTGAGGTTCAAGCGCATCGTTCGCATATCCGAGTTCAGGTAATTCGTAAGCCATGGTGATCGGTTTTCTGTGTGAGTTTCGTTTTGCCAGTTTATCAACCTTATGTCAAAAAACTGCTACGCGAAGCAAAGCACGCCTTACTATTTGCGCAAGCGACAATCATCATGCACCCCCTCCCCATCCTCATTTTTAAGCTAGCTGCTCTCAGCGCCCGCCAAAAAGCGGTCTACGATCTCTATTTTCAAATCGGCTGTGGGGTTCTCGGATTCATTATTGGCCTCTTTCTAATGTGGCTCATTAGCCGAACCCGATTCGCCAGCATGCGCGTCCGACATGAGGAACAGTCCCGAGCCGCGGCCAAAAACATCGCGGACCTTGAAGCCGCTTCTGCTAGCTTGGACTCAGAGCTCGATGAACTCCGTGGAACTGAGGCTATTCTCCTCAAACGGCAAGGAGAGCTAGAAGCAACCCTCAATGGACATAAGCGTCGCCACTCAGAGCAGGAACAGCTCATCGCCAACTTAGAAAGCAGCTTCACTGACACCTTCAAAAGCGTCTCGAAAGACGCCATGCGCTCCAGCCAAGCCCAATTCGAAGCACTTGCAAAAGAGGCGATTCGCTCTCAGGAAGCGCAAGCTCGAGAAGTCTTCGATAGCCGACACCAAGCAGTCGAGAAGCTAATTGCTCCCGTCACCAACTCTCTCCAGCAGGTTCAAAGCCGAGTGGGTGAAATTGAGGCCGCCCGCGAAAACGCCTATTCCTCCCTACTCGACCAAGTTCGTCAGCTAGCAGAATCCCAAGCTTCTCTCAATCAAGAGACTCACCGCCTCGTACGAGCCCTCCGCCAACCAGCTGGGCGAGCGCAATGGGGAGAGATTCAATTACGTCGCTGCGTCGAAATGTCTGGAATGCAGGAGCATTGCGAATTCTTGGCAGCCCCTCTCAATCCCACCAAGGAGCAACTGCTACGACCAGACCTCATCGTCAAATTGCCAGCTAAGCAACAGGTGGTCGTCGACACCAAAGCCCCCATGAATGCTTACCTGGAGGCACTTGAAGCCGTTGAAGAAAGCGAACGCGAAACTCTTCTCATTCAACATGCTAAACACATCGACGAACATG
The DNA here is from genome assembly GCA_964444495.1 of uncultured Roseibacillus sp. GTDB lineage: Bacteria > Verrucomicrobiota > Verrucomicrobiia > Verrucomicrobiales > Akkermansiaceae > Roseibacillus. The sequence continues at coordinate 12,906 of CAYUHN010000039.1, forward strand.
TCGAAAAACTCGCCTCAGCCGAATATCAGCAACAATTTGCAAGTAAGCCCGAATTTACAGTCCTTTTCCTTCCATCAGAATCTTTCTTCTCAGCCGCCCTACTTCACGATCCAGCGCTAGTGGAACGAGGAGTTGAATGCGGAGTCATTCTCGCCACTCCTACCACTTTCATCGCTCTTCTTCGGGCCATTTCCTATGGATGGCGCCAAGAAGCACTGGCCGAGAACGCTCGTGAAATTGCCTGCCTCGGAAATAACCTGTATCTAAACCTTAGATCCCTAACTGGTCAATTTTCCTCCCTGGGCCACTCTCTCGACAACGCCATTCTCGAATACAACAAGGCGATGTCCTCAATGGAAAACACAGTTCTCTCAGAGGCACGTAAGTTTGAAAAATTAGGGGCTATCGAACATGAGGAAGAATTCTCTCCTCTCCCTCGCTTGTCCACCCAAGTTCAGTTTGTAAACGAAGTCGGAAATGAGTTCCCGCAAAATAGCACCGCGCTACCAGTAACACCTATCGCAGAACCAGGAAATTCTTCCCTCGAAGAGGCTTCTTTTGAAGGATTCGAAATTGCAGAAGAGCAGCCTTCAGAAGAAGAAAGTCAATCCGAAGAAGACGCTATCGAAAGCGAGGAAGAAGAAGACTCTCGCACCGATGCCGCGAATGCCGCCGCTGAGGATCTCCGCGCCGCGCTCAACAAAGAATAACCCGCTAGCCCTCTGACTCCTCAAAGAGGTAATGCTTCTCTTCTACTTCAACATTAGGAGGACGTTTTTCCTCCTCAAAAAAACGATACCCCTCTGCCAAATTTTCCCAAAACTCGAACCACTCGGCCTGGTCATCTTCAGCCTTTTTCATACGCTCCTCCGTCATACGAAATGGGAAAATATGAACTCTAAAAAAAGGCTGCCCTTCGCGAAGAGCAACTGCTGCTAGAGTATAGATTTCCTCGATTTTCTCATCTGTCATTGCAAAACAGCCAATCGAGAGATCACTTCCATGCACCATGATGAATGAGCCCGTTCGCTCATGAGATCGATCATAACGATTGGGAAAACCGATATTAAAAGCCAGATGATAGTTGCTTTTGGGATGCAGAGCACTCTCTGGAACAAAATAGAAACCCTCTGGAGCCTGACCATCACCTTCCGCTAGCTTTGGCCCAAGAGTTCCTGACATTCCCGCCACTGGGTAGGTTCTAAAAAGAGTAAACTTCCCCTCTTCCCCACGAACCCATAATTCCAGTTCGCGCTCCTCCTTAAAAATCCGAATGAAGACAGGAGAACCATAACTTAAGCCTTTATCACCAAGAGCTTCTTTGAGCTCCTTCTCAATTCGTTTTTCAACAACCTTCGCTCGATCAGATTCCTCGCCACACACTGATAAGATACTCACCGAAAAAAGCACCAAAGCAAGACGTGTCAGGCACCAAAAAATCGACCTCGGCGACGGAAATGACTCCAAACATCGCAACTCTTGCAAAGCTCGCCAACTAGCTGACTTAGGCTCTCTACTTATTGCCATTTCCATCGCAGCCTACAACATCTGAACCGATCCCCAAGCATTCATCTTTTCGTTTCAAAAAACATTCGAAAAACCACTGCCGAATTTCACTACGGTCATCCAGTGAATGAGTAAGAGAGAAGCCCTCTTCTCTAGAACTCTATAGTCTAACTAAGTTCCCCTGCTCTCTCTTCGAGCTGACAAAACACATCACGACCGAGAGAGGGTAGCGTCAAAGCATCGATTGCAACTTCATAATCCGCAATGCTCTTGGCGCCCAAGCAGATACTATGAAGACCCTCTTTTTCGAGAATCCAACGAATAGCCGCTTGAGCCAAAGTATAAGATTGAGGCAACGCTTCAGCCATTTTTTTATACCTCCCAAAATCAGAATCAGGAAAGAGTTTACTACGATTATCGTCTTTTCCCCATTGAGGCTGTTGGGAGAAATACTTCCCACTCAGTCTTCCCTGGGCAAGCACCCCGCGAACCTGAGTCCCAACCAAATGCTGATTACAAAATTCAGACATTTCCGGAGCAGGACTAAGTAGATTACTAGGAAACTGCAACACGTCCAACAAGCCTTGTTGATGAAGCGCTTCCACAAGCTCGAGCCGAGAAGTGGAAATCCCAAAAAACCGAACCTTACCTTCGGCTCGCGCTTGCTCAAGAATCACACTGGCTTCTTCTAAATCGCTCATGCAAGGAGCACAGTGATAAAGGTAGATATCAATGTAGTCAGTTTGTAAACGCCTGAGAGAGCCTTCCAGACTTGGCAAAATCGTTGCCGGACTGGAATCGTCGATCCGAGTGCCTCCCTCACCTACTCTATAGCCGAACTTGGTCGAAATCACCCATTTATCGCGTTGCTCCTTAAGCGCTTCTCCAGTGCGGCGCTCGGCTTCGCCATCACCATATTGCTCGGCACAATCGATAAAATTCAGCCCCCGCTCTCCCAACTCCCGAATAAGACGAAGGACATTTTCTTTCCCAGGGTCCGGATGACCATCTGGCTGCCCATTAAAGCTCAACGGACCAGCGAGTTGCCATGTCCCAATACACAATGGTGAAACCTCTAAGCTGGTCTTACCAAGAATTCGACGCTCCATGGCTGAGACTTAGCCATTCACGCGCATCGGCATGAGGACGTATAAAAAATCGCTATCAATTCTCAAAACACCCGGACTCATTTCGTCAATGAGATCGAGATAGAGTTCTTCTTCACTAAGAGCACGCAAAGGCGCCATTAAGAAATCGGGATTGAACGCGATAGCGAGTTTAGGGCCATCATACTTAATCGCCATATCTTCCCTAGCTTCACCAATATCTGGAGAATTCGCAATAATCGCAAGTGAGTCGTCGCCGAATTCTAACTTCACTGAATTCGATTTCTCGGAAGACAACAAGGAGACTCGTCGAACGGTATCGAGAAGAGCTTCCCGGCTCAAACTGATGCGATACCGATGCTCACCTGGAATCACCTGCCGATAATTAGGATAATTCCCTTCAATAAGCTTACTGACGATGATGCTTTCGCCAATTTCAAAAGATAATTGGTTTCCCTGAAGCTTGAGAATAACATCACCTTCGTCACCAGACAGTCGACCGAGTTCTTGAATCGCTTTAGCAGGAACAATAATTTCAGTCTCTTGAGAGGCTGTGAACTCCAGCTCATGCTCAACCATCGCGAGACGGCGACCATCAGTCGCAACTAAGGTCATCTTCCCTTCTTTGAAAGAGATAAAAACCCCATTCAAAACATAACGAGTTTCGTCACTAGAAATCGCGTAAGAGGTCCTGCGTAATGCTTGCTTAACCAGTGCCTGCGGAATTCGATACTCACTCGCTTCAGTGAAAGAAGGCAAAGGAGGAAACTCATCAGCCGCTAAACCAACTACCTTGAAGAAACTTGGCCCACAGGTGATGTTCGCATCGTTCTTATCATCCACTTCCACTTCCACTTCTGCAGCAGGAAGTTCTCGAACAATACTCACAAGGCGTTTTGCTGGAAGCGTGGTCGAGCCTTTCTCCGAAATCTCGGCCGAAACAGTTCCGCGAACCCCGACGTCCAGATCCGTGGTAGAAAAGCGCAACTTATCGTCTACAACCTCGATCAAGACATTGGAGAGAATTGGCAGAGTTGCCCGAGTGCTCACCACGTGTTGAACCTGCTGCAATCCATCCAAAAAGTCGTCTTTCGCGATCCGAAACTTCATAAATCTTGCTCTGTCGAGCTGAAAGAGCATTCAAAAGAGCCTGCTATTTGGCAAGCTCTCATCGCATTATGACCTGATGAGGCCTCGGAGGCCTCTTCCAAACTCCCCCCAAACAGTCTAGCTTGCCTTCGATAGTTGCTCGCAAACAGCATCCACTGCAGACTTCGCCTCTTTATCCTTTTCTTCAAGAAGCCGAGTGATTCGCTTTCGGGCATGAATCACGCTCCCATGGTCTCTCCCTCCAAAGGCTTCACCAATTTCCTTCAAAGTCGCCTTCGTCCTCTTCGTGCACAAATACATGGCTATATGACGAGCGAATACAAGCCGTCTACTACGATCTGGTGAGATCAATGCCGACACCGAAAGATCAAAATTTTGCCCAACTTGCCTCTGAATCGAATCGATTGATATAGGCCCTGCAACATCCTGGAGAAACATGTCGTTAAGAATTTTGTCGACCTCAGAAAGTTGCATCTGAGTATCGGGGATAAGAGAGAAATGGATAACAATTCTCGTCAAAGCCCCTTCCAAATGCCGCACGCTGGTATCAATTTTCTCGGCGATATGATGCACTATCTCCAGAGGGAGACTACTGCGCCACCCTTCCAACTTCTTCAGCAAAATCGCAACCCGCATTTCAAGTGGAGGCTTCTGCATCACCGCAGTAAGCCCACTTTGAAAACGAGTCAAAAGACGAGGGTCGATATTTTGAAGCTCACTCGCTGGTCGGTCCGAAGTAAAAATAACCTGGCCTTCTAAATTCAAAAGAGAGTTAAAGGTATGGAAGAATTCATCTCCCGTTTTCTCTTTTCCCTTCAAGAACTGAACATCATCCACGATGAGAACATCTGCATTCCGGTAGTGAGAGCGAAACTTAGTAAGACTTCCATTCTGGACCGCCTCGATAAAGTCGTTGGTGAACTGCTCGCAAGTTGCGTAGACCACCTTTGTCTTGGGATTGTTTCGTAATAGCTCTTGCCCAAGAGCGTGGCAAAGATGGGTTTTCCCCATTCCTGAACCTCCCCAGATGAACAGTGGATTGAACCGTTGTCCTTGCCCTTTTGAAATAGCAAGACAAGCCGCATGCGCGAAGTCATTGCTGCTTCCCACCACGAAGTTATCCAATGAAAGACTCCTCTTCAAGCGCGCGCGCCGTAACAAACGAGCAAGCGAATCATCACTTTCCTGCTTATTCTCCACCCCAAAGCTATCAAAAGAGAGAGGGCTCGGAGAGCGCACATCATCCACAAACTCCTCAGTAGTAAGTCCTACTCGCGACACATCCTCTCTTGAAGAGCCTCTATCCTCTTTCACCTCAACTCGAAGAACCTCCAGACCATCTTCACTAAGAAGGCCTGCCAAAGCCTTTCTCAGCTCATCTTGAAAATTCACTTCAATCCAAAGCTTCTGAGTCTCGTTCCCGACACTCAAAAACCAACACTCCTCGTGGTCAAGATTGAGAGAGGAATCGTTAAACCATCTATCATAAGTGCCCTCGCCGATCTCCTCACGAAGTCGTCGACCAGCCGTCTTCCAATATTCTGCGGCTCGCAACGCCTCCCCATGAGGAGCTTCTATCTTCTGGGCATTAGTTCTGTCCGAAAAAATTGAAGGCTCGTTGCTTGGCACGCGATAACCATCATTATAGTTGGAGACTTCAGAAGCGGACATTTTTGATGATCTTGGGGCGTTGGCTAAGCGTGAAGAAATCCACCTTTGGATTCCTCTCCAGCCAATTGCGGTCAGGGGAAGAGTGATAAGGAGCAAACCGGCCCAAGACAACCTGTTAGAACCCGATTTGGGTGAAGAACTTTTCGATGCTGAAAAATCAAAGGTTCCACATTTCGGAAACTCAAAACAATCGCTAGATTTTCATTAAGTTCTCTTAAGCAGAAAGAAAAATACCACTCTTTCTGAGTAATTCTAATTTTCTTTTTAAAAAAATATTCAGTTCATCAAACCTGTTTTCGGAAATGAATAAATGAACATAATTCACTTATAATAAGTAAAATAAGAAACGGAAAAGAACACTTTCCCGCTTCACTTGGGAAGCCTTCACTTTCCCGAAATTTTCGTAAGAGGTTTATTTTTGAGATTTTACAACAATTCAACGTGACTAATCTGCATTCATAAAAAAGCCCGACTCACACATTGCGAGCGGGCTAAACCGAACCTCCGAAAGGAGGCCTTAAAAAAGAAAATTAATTAAGGTAGAACCAATGGCTCTAGGTCCGCAAATGGCGAGGGATAATCTGCATCCGCTTCGATATCGACTCCTTCGCGACTCTTTTCCTCCTCCTTAATAATGTCGTCCATCTTCTCCGCAACGAGCTGACGAAGCGGCTTACCTTCACCATAGACACCCATTTGATCGGCCATCGCAAAAGGCTCCCCTTCACCAAGCGGCATCATTGGAGCGACTGGAGCATTCTTATTTTGACCCAAACGAACCAACACCTCATCAGAAACACTCAATTCTTCAGGGGAACGCCCCTCAGGAGGAAAAGGTTTCGAAAAATCCATCACTTCGCGCTCAGCCTGCGACCCTTCTTCATCCAACTGTTGCACCACCCCGCTCAAAACGTCTTCCGAGGATTCAACTGGAAAAATCCCCAGACGCTCTTTAGGAAGGACCGCAAAAATAGAAGATTCATCGAGAGATTCTTCTCGGTGACCTCCTCCATGCTTAGGAAGGGCCGGCAAGAGCCCTTTCAAAGGGAATCCTTCAGGCAAAGGTCTGACTTCCTCCGAATACCTTTTATCCAAAGCCGGAAAAGGCTCGAGTTCATGCAGAAACGGATTTGAACGGGGTGGTGACGACCGGAACATGGCAACACTGTATATTTAAGTGTCATAAAATGTCAACATCGTGTCATAAAAAAATTTGAAATTTATTTTTATTTATTTCTTGACATATGAATCGAAATGGAAAACCGATAACAACTTTTAAGTTTCTCATAATTTCGCGTCGTTAGAGCAAGAAACATCACAATATCACCATAGAATAAAAGCTAAAACAACATTGGCTCGATTCAAATCACATCCCCTTTTCTCGCAAAACACGATCCCACTTCTTTAAATACCGTCGAGTTTCCTCCTCCGCACTCAGGAGGAAAAAGTGATCTTGGTTCGGAATGATATGAGATTCATAATCTTTCACTCTTCTTTTCATTCGTATCTCAGACCTCTGCAAAGTTCTATTCATCACAAAGCCCTCTTCCCCTCCGCCTATTAACCTAATTCGTCCTCCCGCAGGCAACTTGGCTAAAACGTCTCGTGGTGGATACGCCGCGAGACAAATGTATCCTAGGTATTCTTGTGGGCGGCGAGCATACTCACGAAATCCCCCAACCCCTCCCGCTGATAATCCAATCAAAACAGGAGGCAGTAGCTTGTGGCCCAGTTCATTCGAAGTTGCCCGAAGGCACTCAGCTAGATACTCGCTCGAGATCCGCGAACATCCGATCCCATAAGCAGGACAAATAATCACATGTTCAGGAAACGCCTCGGCAAGATAGTGTAGGTAGAGAGAAAAGCTACCACCATACCCATGTAAAAAACAAATCACCCGAGAGCTCTTCTTCACCTGCTCAGGAACGTACACCGTAGCAAAACCCTGCGAATTTCTCTCTTTTGCGTAGCAATATCCAAGTGCGGAGGGAACTTGAGAGAAAACCGGATCCTCACCTACTCGCTGATAATATCCTGTAAACAATTCCTGCAACGACTTAGCTTTGTCTTGGGGTAAACCAAGCATGTATCCACCAACAAAAGTGAGCTGCATCACTGTTTGCTCAGGAAAAGCGGCCACCCCGAATCGAACCAGCGGAAGTAATTTCTCACCTTCCCCATCCAATACAGCACAGGGAGCAGCATGCTTTGTCTCCCAAGAAATCGCTCTCACCTCCGCAGCATACGAATCTAGGGACCAGACTAGTACAAAAGCCAGAATTGGAAAAATTCGCATTCTTTTTTATACCATTTAACCACTAAGCCACCCAGCTGAATCCATTCTCATCGGAAGCCAAAAAGCCTCCTCGAGGCAAAAAAATAGAATTGCTTGAATAATCGGGCCAAATCACCCATCTTATTAGCAACTCAAGCAATTGGGGGCGCCATGGCTTCGACTGGATGTTGGAAAGGATGGCTGCATGTAGAGGTTGATCGGTTGGCCTCTTAAAAAAGCCGTTCAAAACAAATAATTGCAGACTCTAACGAGCTCGCACTTGCTGCTTAATTGACAGCAACGGCCCCCCGGGAACGCTTACGGCCTGGGTCGCCGCTACTTAGTAAGCTGGCTAGCCAAGTCGGGGAACCGGACGAGGCGGCGAGAATCCACAGGTTCCTCGGAGTATCGGACGGGTCAGGTGAGGCCCGAAACTCTTAAAGCAGCAAACGCCTGACTAAACGTGTAGAAGCTTTCTTGAAAGACATCCAGGACAGGGGTTCGACTCCCCTCGCCTCCACCATTTAATCCCTTTATTTTAAGCGACTTACAATCCAAGGGTCGCGACAGGGTCGCAGGCGTTCTGCTTAATATGAGAGCAGTTGCCACTTACCCACGCGGTAAAACACTTTATTCTCCTATTTCTGAAGAGCGAATTGCTTTAGAAACGCACAGACTGTGAGAGTGTCAGTATCTGTTATTTTATCCTAGAATCTGCAGTTGAAGAGGTTCTGAGTAGTCAGCTTGGGAGCGGTT